>CAZKPU010000040.1:0-19830 GCA_964554715.1 uncultured Thermotogae bacterium
GCAGATCATTGGTGTAGAGAGACCAATCAGCGAGTGCGTGTGATACGCCAAGAGAGGATCCATCAACTCAGGCAGGCCGATCTTCGTGTTCCGACCGGTGTTCAGGGATCGCTCAGGCGTGCCGGTTCTCCATCCGACAAGGCCGGACAAGAAAGAGATCGCACGATCATCGCCCGCTGGATGAGCCAGTTTCACGACGAGGCGGTTCCGGAGGATCCCGTACCGGATATCGAACGCCTTGTCCAACGCCATATCCATGAGGGATCGATCTTCCTTTGGGATATCGGAAGGCCTGTTTCGATGGCCGTTCATGTACGCTCCGCTCGGAATGCGGCGTCGGTCAGCGGCGTTTTCACTCCACCCAAGGAGCGTGGAAACGGCTATGCTTCGGCCTGCGTTGCCGCCCTCTGTGGACGCCTTTTCCTGGAGGGGTACGAGACCTGCGTTCTCTATACGGATCTTGCCAATCCGACATCGAACCGGCTCTATCGCCGAATCGGGTTTGCTCCGGTCTGTGACGCGCGGCATCTCTCCTTTTCTTCAACCGATCCGTGATCACTGGAGGCCAGATCCAATCCGATCTCAGGGGTTCCATGGATCCGAATGGATGAGGACGAAGGATGGACTTTCCCCGGTCGCGTCGCGTACGCTGAGAGGATCGGAATCAACCGGAAGAAACGCATCGAAAAGGACGAGGGGGGTCATGTCAACACTGGTCGTTGTCCTGCTCATCGGGCTGGGCGCCGGCGCTCTGATCGGACTGCAGAATCCGCTTGCATCGCTGCTCGGCAGCCGGCTCGGTTTGCTGGAGGCGTCGTTTCTCACGCACCTCGGGGGAACGCTGTTTGCCGGACTGCTTCTGTTACTGCTCGGCGGCGGCAGTTTCTCCGGCTGGCGAGAGGTCCCTTGGTATGGTTTCCTCGCCGGGGTGGTCGGAGTCGGGATTATCGCCGCCGTCGCGTATACCGTTCCGCGAATCGGTGTAACCTCCGCCGTCACGCTGATGGTCACGGGACAGCTTCTCGTCGGTGCGATCATCGATCACTTCGGTTGGCTGGGAGTCACGGGCAACCCGTTGACCCCGGCGCGAGGGGTGGGGTTCGGCGTACTCCTGCTTGGAACATGGCTTGTCGTTCGCTAGAGCGGAAGGAGACTCTCAATGGGCCGGACCACTTCTCTACGTGAGACGGATCTGTTTGCCCCGGTTCGCACGTTCCTTGAGGCGAGAGGGTATACCGTGCGGGCCGAGGTTGCCGATTGCGATGTCGTCGGCTACGCGAGAGGCCAGTTGGTCGTCGTCGAACTCAAGACAAGGGCAACGTTAGAGCTTCTGTCGCAAGCGACTGCACGACAGCGATTCGCCGATCTCGTCTACGTCGCGGTCCCCGGCCCGATCCCGCGTCGCTCCCGTCGCCGTTGGCGCGGGATCAAGCGGTTACTGCGCCGTCTTGAATTGGGGCTTCTCCTCGTCTACCCAACGCCTCCCCCGGCGCATGTAGAGGAGGTCTACGCCCCCACGCCGTACCGGATGAGGAAGTCGCCAAAGCAGCGCGCGTCCGTCCTGGAAGAGATGGTCGGACGCACGGCCAACCGTAACACAGGCGGCAGCACTCGCCGGAAGCGGGTGACAGCGTATCGAGAGAACGCGATTCAGATCGCCGTCATCCTCGACCGGCAGGGCCCGCTGTCGGCGGCTCAACTGCAACAGGAGTACAACACAGGGGAGAAGACGCACGCCATTCTGTACCGAGACTATTACAACTGGTTCCAGCGCGTCGATCGCGGCGTCTATCATCTCACGGATGAGGGGACGCAGGCTCTTGACGACTTCCCGGAGGTCGCCACCTACTACCGCGAACTCTCCTCCATGGAGAACCCCGAGCACGGCACCAGCCGTGCCGACGAGCCGTCCCTTGGGTCGAGGCGATCGGTCGGATACGATCGTAACGGAATCGATATCCCGTGAGAGGAGAAGCATGCGCGATCAGATCCGCAAGGCACTTGATTTTGCACTAGCCAAGGAGCGTGAAGCTCAAGCTTTCTATGTGGAGTGGTCGAGGAAAGCCCATTCACCAGCGATGACCGCTCTCTTCAGCGAACTCGCCGACGCGGAGCGCGGCCACGAGCAAATGCTGCGGACCATCTCTGTGGACCAGCTGCTGGCGGAAACCGAGCCTGTCGTCGATCTCGGACTCTCTCAGATCCTTGTCGAAATCCCCGCAAGTACGGATATGTCGCTTCCGCAGGCGTTGGTTCTTGCCATGAAGCGGGAGGAAACCTCCGTTGCGTTGTATGAGCGGCTGGCAACGTTCGGTGGACCGGCCCAGGCGGTTTTCAAGGCGCTGGCCAACGAAGAAAGACGGCACAAGCTGCGCCTGGAGGAAGATTACGACGAGACGGTTCTCGCCGAGAACTAGTCCCTGCAACACCCTCCGAAGATGAAGCCGATGCCGCTATTTCGCCCAATCGGGACGTAGGGTTTCCCGACCGGCGAGGAAACGTTCGACCGCCATGGCCGCCATCGCTCCTTCGGCCGCGGCAATCACGATCTGCTTGAAGTGCTTACATAGCACATCCCCTGCGGCAAATACACCAGGAACGGTTGTCTGAAAGAAATCATCAACCCGCAAACACCCGGCGTCTGTAGTCTCCAACTGTCCGGCAAGATAGTCGGTGACAGGCCGATTCCCCTGAGAATAGATGAACACGCCGGCAACCGGTTGCTCCGTCTCGCCCTCAGGTGTGGAAACGCGGACAGCGGAAACGTCGCTTTCACCGATCACTTCCAGCAGCCGGTGCCGAGTGCGCAGTTCAACGACGTCACTCTCACGAATGCGTCGGAGCAGGGTGTCCGGAACTCGAAGCTCGGGCGTGGGAGACAGGAGGAGAACGCGATCGGCGTATCGTTCCAAGAAGAGCGCTTCCTCGGCCGCCTCTTCGTTGTTCCCGGCGACGGCAACACGGCGTCCTGTGAAGAAGAACCCGTCACAGGTGGCGCAATACGAGACACCACGCCCAAGCAGGCGCGTCTCCCCGGGGACCGTGTGGGAACGTCCCAGGGCTCCGGTCGCAAGGATCAGCGATCGCGCTTCATGCACCACCTTCGCCCCACGAACCTGTTTTGCATCTTCGGGCCCATCCAACAGGACGGCGATCACCTTGTCCTGTTCGAATTCCGCACCCACATCTCGCGCTTGCTGTCGCATCCGGCCGATCAGCTCTTCCCCGGAGATCTCCTCACGGATCCCGGGGTAGTTGGAGATGCGCTGAGCCGCTCCCAATGCACCCGCCGTCAGGCCTTTGTCGATGACGAGCGTTGCCAGCTTGGATCGTGCCGCATACAGCGCGGCGGCAGCTCCCGCCGGGCCTCCGCCGATCACCACAACATCCCACACACTCGGTCTTTCCGAACCGTTCGATGATCTCATTCCTACTCCTTGAACATGCCTTCCTCAGCAGGAGCCACCCCGCGCCGGTGTTCCTGCAGACGCTACCGCCCAGGGGATCGTTTGACAACCGTAGGCGGCTGCATGCAAAGGTTCGTGCGTTGTTTGCCAAGCATGAGACCTTGGTTTCATCCAATTGTCCACGAGTGTTTGATTTTTGGCAATGATCGACTCATACTTGCTGTATTGGTCGCATCCAATTGCGGGGTGGTTTCATGTCCATGTCACGACAGGAGCGGATCGCACACAGTTTTCGCCACCGGATTGCACAGGGAGAACTGGGACCCGGGGATCGCCTTCCGACCACACGGGCCCTCGCTGCGCAGCTGGGCGTGGGGAGGAGCACGGTCGTCCGCGCCTACGAGTTGCTTTCAAGGGAAGGATGGATCGAAGGAATCGTCGGGAGAGGAACCTCGGTTCGCGGCGTCCCGGCGGAGCCCTTGGCGACTCCGAACTGGGACACGATTCTTGCATCGTCTGCCGCTATGCCCGACCGGGAGTACGGAGATCTGTTCGAGTTGATCTCCCGACCGGACTGCATCTCGTTCGCTGGTGGCCTTCCGGCAACCGAGTTCTTCCCGATCGACATCTATCAGGAGATCGCCGCCCAGGTATTGCGTGACAACGGATCGCAGGTTCTGCAGTGGTGCCCGGTTGACGGGTATCCGCCGTTGCGAAGCCTCTTGGCCGAGTCGATCGGCAGTACTTCCGAACATGTCTTGATCACCGCCGGATCGACCCAAGGGATTCATCTGGTGGCCCAGGCAATGATCGATCCGGGAGATCTCGTTGTCGTTGAAGCGCCGACGTATCCGGGGGCCCTGAAGTCGTTCACACAAGCCGGTGCTCGCGTGATCGGCGTTCCCACCTCTCATGTGGGGATCGATGTAGACATCCTGGAGGATCTGCTGAAAACCTCGCACCCCAAATTCATCTACGTCGTTCCCACGCACCAAAACCCTTCGGGTGGAACGCTTCCGCTCGATCGACGTCAGCGCCTGCTGTCGCTTGCCGCGGAGCATCGCATCCCCATCATCGAAGACGACGCTTATCGACCGATCTGGTTCGATGTCGAGCCTCCGCCTACATTGTACGAACTAGACCGTCACGAACTCGTTCTCTACGTGTCGACGTTTTCCAAGGTGCTGTTCCCTGGGTTGCGCGTGGGGTGGATCGCCGTCCCCAAACCTGTTGCCTCACGGCTTGGAGCGCTTCGCAACCTGTTCGACCTGTTCGTGAACGGGCCTGCGCAAGCCTCCTTGTATGCGTTTCATCGCAAGGGGCTTCTCGACCGCCATCTTCGATCGGTGCGCCCGCAATACGCCGAACGCTGCCGCCAGATGGTCGCCGATCTGCAGCGGTTCTGTCCCGAATTGCAGTACGTGGTCCCTCGCGGCGGTTTTTTCATCTGGGCTCAGCTCCCGGATGGAATCGATTCACGGGACCTTCTTCGTCACGCGGTGTCATGCGGAGTCTCCTTCCTTCATGGAGACCTGTTTCACGCCGGCCGAGGCGGTGAGCACTCAATCCGGCTGACGTTTGCCGCGCAATCCGCCGAAGCGATCCATGCCGGTGTGCGCCGGCTGCGGATCGCCCTTGACCGCTGTCGTAGCGAGACCCGTGTTCCCCGTAGCGAAGACCGGCAATCCATGCAGTTCGCCGTCTGAACCACCGCAAAGACGCCGTCCACAAGACATCCATGCGGCATGGCTCGACCTGGACCGTCTGCTCGTGTAGTCTTGGTCCATGAAGAAGGGTACCTGGTTGCTGTTGGGCGTTGCGGTTGTAGCGGTTGCGATCGTGGTCTCTCTTTCGATCGCCGGTGTCTTCTCTTCTCCGGAGGAAGCTGTTGTCGTTCCTTCCATCATGATCGCCATCGACGCTGGGCACGGCGGCTCCGATCCCGGAGCGGTGGTCGGGGATGTGTATGAGAAGGATATCAACGCTGCCGTCGTCTCTCACATCAAGGCGCTCGTGGATGCGGACCCTCAACTGGACGCGCTATTCACACGGACCCTTGACGTGACCGTGGCCAATGTCGACCGTGTTGCCATGGCCGAGGAAGCTGAGGCCGACCTCTACGTCTCGATTCATGTCAACGCGTTTCAGGACGAAGGCGTTCACGGGATGGAGGTTTGGGTGGACGATACGCGCACAACCGATGACCCCAGCTGGGCGCTCGCTCGAGCCATCGAGGAGCACCTTGCCGCAGCGACCGGTGCGCGGGATCGCGGCGTACGTTCGCAGGAATCGTATCTTCACCGGCTGGCAATCCCTTCCGTCTCGGTGGAAGTCGGCTATCTCACCAACCCGGAAGAGAGGGCGCGCTTGCTGGACGAGGTTTATCAGCAGCAGATCGCGACCGGCGTCTTGAACGGCATTCGTGCCTTCCTGATAGAGACGGGCGAGTACGTCGACGGCGGGCAAGAGAACGGATCGTAGTCGATTCCGCCGCGGGCCGAATGGTTCAACAACCGAAGACTGCTTGACCACAATCGGGAACATCCCGCCGGCTGGGTTCGAGGCGCTGTATGACCAGGACAAGGCGAGTCCGGTCGCGGTGGCCGGACTCAAGGAATCTACCCTCCGGAGAACCCGGGGCGGTTCACTACGGAATCGGATCAATCCTTCTTGCTGCCGTTCCCGTTGTTGTCCTTGTCCGCGTTGTTGCCGTTCCCGTTGTTCCCGCTTGATCCGTTTCCGTTACCCGGGTTCCGGCCGTGATCGTTGGCGTTCTCCTCTTGCTCGGCCTCCGGTTCGTCGGGTGCTGTTTGGTTTTCGTTGGTGTTCTGTTCGAGCTCTTCCTCTTGGTACTTATTCTGCCCTTGTCCAGTCGCCGCGTTTGCCGCTTGTCCCCATGAACTGTCATCACCGGCGCTCATCAGGACATCGAGAAGCTCGAGCGGATCTTCCCCACTTCGGAGAGCATCCTTTGTCACTCGAAGAACGATCCCAGGCGGAACGCCACCGGCGATTAGCTGTCCGACCTCAGTCATGAGCTCCTCCGGGACATCGCCCTCAAGAGCTTGTGCCGCCGCCTTCTCGATGGCGTTGATCACGCCATCCGGGGTCGCAAGATCGATCCAAGTCTCGGTCAGAGCATCAGCCGCGTCTCCGCTCGCGATGTCTCCCTCCACAAGGCCGACCAGCACCTGATCGAGAGCTTCGATGGCGAGCGCCAGGCGGTCCGGGTCACCAATCTCGGACCATCCCAGTTGATCCTCGAGCATGCTCAGCACCTCTTCCGGCGTGACCGCATCCGCTTCCACCGCCGCAAGGATCTGATCGGCGACAGCTGTCGCCTGTTCCGGCGAAATGGCTTCGTTCGACCACACAATCTCGATGGCATCCTCAAGGACACTCGAAGGTGTCTGGATTTCCTGCGCAGAAGACGCGAATGCGATTCCCAGCAACAGGATCACAGCGAGTAAGAGATGAAGTTTCGGCAGTCCGGCGATCATAGAAACCTCCCGTAGACCCGTAACTTGCGCCTCCGGCTTTCGCCGGGTTTGCCGTTTCGATAGGTATAAGTGTTACCATTATACCTCACTCCTGCCCGGTTCGGACATCGCGAGTGAACCTTCCTCCTTCACCGCGAGACCTACAAGAGCCAAGGGGATCGATGCACCCAGTCGATGCGAATGCTCTGTACAGCCTGGAAGGAGGGCACATGGGTTCGGCAGATACGTTCTACACATGGTCCGAGGCGTGGATCTCGAAGTGGCTCGAAGAGGCGCCGTCATTGGCCACGTTCTCCGGCGACCACCGATTCGATAATCGTCTCGCTGACTACTCGCAATCCGGCCTGACCCGACAACAACGGATGATCGAGTCAGGGCTCGCCACACTGGACTCGATGGACGTTGCCGATTGGACGGTCGATGAGAAGATCGATCACGCTCTGCTGGTCCATCTCGCCAAGCAACAGCTCCGCGGGCTTACGACCACGCGGGTTCACCGGAGAGACCCGGGGATCTACGTCAGTGAGGCAACACAGGGGGTCTTCCTGCTCATCATGCGGGATTTCGCACCGATCGGCGATCGCCTCCGGAACGCGGCGGCGCGGATGCGGGAGATTCCAAGGATCTTCGCGGAAGCCAAGGCGAACCTCGAGATCGCAGAGATCCCACGGGTATGGGCGGAATTGGCCGCCGAACAGGCGGCGTCGGCTCCCGGCTTGTTCACCGTCTTGCTCCCACAGCTGGCACAGGAAGAGGCACCGGACCTCCTGGATGAAGTCACGGCCGCCGGCCGCCAAGCAGCCGATGCCGCGACCCGGTTCATCGAATTCCTCCGTCAGGACGTGCTTCCTCGGGCCGCCGGCGACTTCGCGGTGGGCGAAGCGCTGTTCAACAGCATCCTCCGCGGAGATCACTTGGTCGATTACGATGTGGCGGAGATGCTGGCCGAAGGGTGGCGTCAGTTCGAGTCGACCGAACGTCAGATGGCCGAGGTTGCGAAACAGATCGATCCGGACAAGACGGTTCACGAAATCATCGAAGAAGCAAAGGCCGATCATCCGACCCCGGAGGGACTACTCGATGCATACCGCAACGCAATGTGCGCTGCACGGCAGTTCATCATCGACCATGATGTGGTGACGGTTCCCGAAAACGAAAGTATGCAGGTCATCGAAACGCCGACATTCCTGAGACCGATCCTTCCGTACGCCGCCTATATGTCCGCGGGGATCTTCGAGGAGTCTCAGAACGGCACGTTCATTGTAACCCCCGTCGATCCGGACGCTTCCCCCGAAGAGAAGGAGCAGAGGCTCAAAGGACATGCCTACGTCAAGCTCCCGATCACGGCACTCCACGAAGCGTACCCGGGCCACCATCTGCAGATCAGCCACGCAAACCGGACCGCAACCCTCCCCCGGCGACTGGGAACGTTCCTCTCGACGCTGTTCGCCGAAGGATGGGCGTTCTACTGCGAGGAACTCATGGAGACACTGGGGTTCATCTCGAAGCCGGTGCAGCGGCTCGCTCGTTTGAAGGATCAGCGGTGGCGCGCCGCCCGGATCATCCTCGACGGCAGTCTGCACACGAGTGCAATGACCGTGGATGAAGGCATCGCATTCCTTGAGGAGCGCTGCCAACTTGAGCATACCAACGCCGTCGCCGAGGTGCGCCGCTACACCCAAATGCCGACCCAGCCTCAGTCCTATCTGATGGGCAAACTCGAGCTGATCAAGCTGATCGACGACTACAAGACATCTTGCCCGACGGCAAGCCTGCGTGAGATCCATGATGCGATCCTTGCCTGCGGATCCCTACCGCCGAAGCTTCTGCGGATGGCTCTTCTGGACGCGTAGGTACGTGTCGCCACGGTGGCCGCGCTCCCGCGTACGGCGCGGCCGCCACCCTTGATGCGCCAATGGGTCTCCGTCGATCGAGGAGCCTTCACTTCGCCCTTCGACTCCATGTGCCCTGATCACACCGCAGTTTGGAACACTGAAATCGTTATGCTATACTGAAAACATCATGCAAACGATCGGTGAACGGATTCGTGAACTTCGGAAGAGCAAGAAGCTTTCCCTAAGTGACGTGGCGCAGAAGTCCGGGCTATCCGTGGGGTTCCTCTCCCAGGTTGAAAGGGGGATCTCTTCTCCGTCCGTTGCCTCCCTTGAGAAGGTCTGTAAGGGGCTGCAGATCAACATCCAGGACCTGTTCGCCAACAGCGGGACCCTTCCTCCGCTTGAGGAGCAGGGACATCCCGTTTCGAGCAAGCACAATCAGATCCAGCTGCAAATCGGAGATTCTCCGGTTCAATTGACGTATCTCAGCGGGGCGTTCCCCGAGCGAAAGCTCGAGATCCTCGTCGGACGATTTCCCCCCAACTACAGGTTTCCTCGCGATCCGGATGCCTATCCACAGCAGTACGAAAGCCATGGCGGCGAGGAGTTCGGCTACGTCCTCGAAGGAACCCTGTATCTCGAAGTGGATAGTCACCGCTATACACTGACCGCAGGAGAATCCTACCACTTTTCGTCCACTCGAAGACACGGGTTCGAAACCTCTTCGAAGGAAGGCGCCGTTGTGCTTTGGGTTCAGACCGAGGTGTATCTCGAACTCCAGAACAGCGGTCTCTTCAACCGTCTGCGCTGAACGCGCCTCCCACAAGTCAACGCTGTTTCCAAGAAGCCGTTCCAGCAAGAAAGGGATGGCACTCTTGACAAATAGTGAATATTCTCTATACTGAATATTCGTTGCGCTTATTTCTAAAGACCGGCTTTTCGGAGGACTGCGGGAGCAGCGCAAACCAAGCCAGTGTGGAGGGAGATCGTGATTCGCGACCACAACGCATTGTGCTTCATCGCCATCATTCCGTCTTCATTCCTCAACCTCCCGCATCACGATCCCCACACACTCATTGCGTTCCGATTCGGACCGAGAGGAGGCTCGCCCACAGCACGTACACATCTCACCCGTTTCCCGTCATTCATCAACACACCTTTCGTGATCAGGGAGGAATGCTTCATATGAGTCTCTACGAGTACGAATTGGGGAAGGCAGCCGACACACTGACTCGCGAGTTGTTCGCGCTCAAACCTGGAGAGACGTTCGTCATTACGGCGGACACCGAAAGCGACCACCGTGTTGTGGACGCAACCGCGCGTGCCGCATTCGCCGTCGGAGCCAAGCCGTTGGTGATCTGGACCGCGTCGCCGTTGGGTGTGGGAAAGGCGGCCGATCCGATGCTTCCGGTTGAGGCCCTCGCTGCGACCCTCAGCAAGGCCGATGCGTGGGTGGAGTTCAACAATCAATGGCTCCTCTACTCGACGGCGTATGACATGGCGGTCGCCGCGAACGACAAGCTTCGCCATCTGTGTTTGGTCGGGATGAACGTCGACATGATGATCCGCTGTATCGGGCGCGTGAACTACCCTGTGCTGGGGGAGTTCCTTGGCATCCTCCGCGATGTGACGATGGAAGCCAAGGAAATGCGGATGACAACCCCCGCTGGTGAGGACCTGACGTTCCGCAATTCCGATGATCCGAATCATCTGTTCACGTTTGCCACGGGATACGCCGACACACCAGGTTCTCACATGATGGCCGGGCAGATCTCTTGGACCCCCGATCTCGATTCGGTGAACGGTCATCTCGTGTTTGACGGATCTCTCGTTCCCCCACTCGGGAAGCTTTCCGCTCCGATTGATTTGACCCTCGAGAAGGGAAGCATCACCCACATCACAGGTGGGAACGAAGCACGCGAGTTCGAAGCCTGGCTCAAGGCGTTCAACCATCCTCAGATGCTCAAGGTGGCTCATGCAAGCTGGTCGTTCCATCCAGGGGCGAAGCTGACCGGAGACATCGTTGAAGACGAGCGAGTTTGGGGGGCTACGGAGTGGGGGATCGGGAATATCGGGCCGTCGTTGATCGCGCCCGCAGGGGTTCCCGGACCCTCTCACACCGACGGTATCTGCCTCAACACGTCCGCTTGGGTCGACGGGAAGCAGATCATGGATGAAGGCCGCATGACCCATCCCGAACTGTCGCGATTGGCAAGGGAACTCGGCAAGGAATAGCCCTGTTCATTCGAGCTTCGGCGCGAGAGGAGAGGAGGAGACTCCGATGGAAAGCAAGCTTGTCCACCGCTTCCTGGAGCTTATCGCAATCGACAGCGAATCCGGAGAAGAAGCCCAGTTCATCGCCTTCCTGAAACAGGAGTTGGAGCACTTCTTTGCCGCAGCGTGCAGGATCGACTCGTTCGGCAATCTCATTGCAGCAATTCCGGCCAAGAATAGCGATCAGGAGGAACCGATCCTGCTTGGCGTCCACGCGGACACGGTGAAGCCGGGCAAGAACATCCGGCCCGTTCTCGATCGCGAAAACGGCGTCATCCGCACAGACGGCAGCACCGTGCTCGGAGCGGATGACAAGGCCGGCATTGCCGAGATCCTCGAAGCGATCTCGACGGCCGATCGACACCCTCCTCTCGAACTCGTCGTCACGGTGCAGGAGGAGGTCGGAACGCTCGGCGCACGTCATCTCGACACGTCCGCTCTTCGGTCGAAGATAGGGTTCGTTCTCGATATGGACGCGATCGATGCGATCGTCGTCGGCGGGCCTTCGCATATGCTGATCGACATCGAAATAACCGGGAAGTCGGCCCACGCGGGAATGGATCCGGAACATGGGATCTCCGCGCTCAAGGCCGCTTGTCAAGCCGTCTCAACGTTGAAAGAGGGCTGGATCGACGAGGAAACGACGGTGAATGTCGGTGTGCTGCACGGCGGTGAGATCCGCAACGGGGTTCCCGAGAAGGCCTACGTCAAGGCGGAGTGCCGCAGCTTGACGCACGAGAAGTGCTTGCAGCAAGCAACGATCGTCCGCAGCGCTTTCGAAGCGGCGGCGCAGGATCTCGGCGCGACGGCCGTTGTCCGTGAGGAGCTATCGTCGAAGGCAGTCCACATCTCCGAGTCATCGGCCACCGTGAAGCTGGCAGAGAAAGCCCTTGTGTCCGCCGGTCTCACACCCAAGACGATGGTGATCTGCGGCGGTACCGATGCATCCCACTTGAACGAGAAGGGGATTGAAACGGTCGTCCTTGGCATGGGCTCGCGCCTGGAGCACACCAAAAACGAGCATATCTTCATCAACGACATGGAAAAGGCAGTGAGAATGGTCCGCTATCTCCTACAAAACCTCGCTCAATAGACAGATGAGCGACCCTCAATCCACGACCGCGGAGGTGATTACGACCGAAAACGTCACGTATCGATTCTGACAACGAATACCGCCAGGAGGGAGCAATATGAAGCGTTTGCTGAGTGTCGCCTGTTGTGTCCTGCTTGCACTAGGTATCGGAAGCCTTGCGTTTGCTTCGGGAGTCCTCCGGATGACTGAAGCTTGGCCGACCTATATCGATCCCGCAATCGGATCGGATCTGTCCAGTTCGCTTGCATTCGTCAATCTCTACGACAGCCTTGTCTATCCCGATTTCACAGGAACCCCCCAACCTCATCTCGCATCATCCTGGGAGGTCTCGGATGATGCTCTCACATGGACCTTCCATCTGCGGGATGATGTCGTCTTTCATGATGGGACACCGCTCACGGCTGACGATGTCGTCTTCTCGCTCGAACGGCTGAAGCTGATCGGTCAGGGATATGCCTATCTCTTCGCCAGCGTTGCCGGTGCCGTGGCGATCGATGACCACACCGTGCAGTTCTCGTTCGAACAGCCGTCCGGCGTGTTCTTGGCCAGTCTGTTTCGCCTCTACGTTGTCAACAAGGACCTTGTTCTTGCAAACCTTGAATCCAACGGACCCTACGGCGAGATGGGCGATTACGGCACCGGATACCTCCTGCTTCACGACGCGGGAAGCGGACCCTATCGGGTCAAGGATTTCCGCCTCGAAGAAGAACTCATCATGGAACGCAACGCCGGCTACTGGATCCCGTTCGATTCCGACTGCCCGGACGAGTTCCACTTGATCGGCACGACCGAACCCACGACCGTGCGCACGATGATCTCGCGCGGCGAGTTGGAGATCGCCGACTTCCGCCAGCCCCAAGAGAACATCGCCGCGATGGAGCATCTCGACGGCATCGATGTCGCCGAGTACTTCACCGGCTACTCCCTGTATGGGATGATCCACACACAGAAGGCTCCGACCGATGACGTCCATTTCCGACGCGCGATGGCGTATGCCGTCGACTACGCAACGATGATCGACATGATCTTCCCGGGATCGAGAACTCTGACGAGCCCCGTGCCTTCTTCCGTTCCTGGTTCGGCTGTCGTTGCCGACTACTCTCAGAACATGGATCTGGCCCGGCAAGAACTTGCGCTCTCCAAGTACGCCGACTGCTTGGGTGAGTACCCCGTTGAGATCCATTGGTGTGCGGAAGTTCCGGACGAGGAGAAGGTGGCGCTGCTGTTTATGGCCAACATGGCCGAACTCGGCATCACCGTCAACGTCGTCAAGGTTCCGTGGATGTCGATGATCGACGAGATGGCGAGCATCGAAACCAGTCCCAACGTCATTACCGTCTACACGGAGCCGCATTACGCGGAAGCCGGCTCGGTTCTCGAGTCCCGGTACCACTCCAATTCGGCGGCGACCTGGGAGCAAAACGAGTGGCTGCTCGATCCGGCGCTTGACGAAGCCATCGAGACCGCTTTGGCAACGGTCGATCGCAGTGATCGCTTCTCCCAATACGAGGAGATCCAGACCTACCTCGCCGATCTGTGTCCTTCGCTCTGCTTCTTCGAGCAGGTCAAGCGACAGGCCTATCAGGCATCGTACGTCAATTGGCCGGCAGCGAACGGTGATGTCGTTCCGGTTATGGGCTACAACTTCGCAGCCCGATTCATCCAAGTCTTCGACCACTAGGCCGACATCCGTTTGATCGATGGGAGGAGAGATTCCGTCTCTCCTCCCCGCTCGTCGATCCACGGAAGGAGGGTATCGACGCGAATGCTGATGTTTATCTTGAAGCGGATCGGCCTCTCGGTGATCGCCTTATTCGGATTGTCCGTATTGATCTTCTGCATCTGCCATGTCATGCCCGGCGATCCTGTCCGTATGGCCTTGGGGGCTCGTGCATCCGATTGGGCCGTCGAAAACATGCGTGAGCAGATGCACCTCAACGAGCCTCTCTATGTTCAGTACTACTACTGGCTGAGTGATGCCGTTCACGGAAACCTTGGGCAGTCACTCGTTACGCGAAGAGCCGTTGTTGACGACATCAAGGAATTCCTCCCGGCAACCGTGGAATTGGCGCTTCTATCGGGGATCATCATGGCCGTTCTCGGGATTACTCTCGGCGCGGTATCGGGCCGATACAGCAACACGTGGATCGACAACGGGGTGAGAATCTTCTCGTACGTTGGGATCATCACCCCGTCGTTCGTATTTGCGATCCTCTTCTTGCTGCTGTTCGGCTATGTACTCCACTGGTTCCCAACCACAGGTCGGCTCTCCGCCGGGCTGGTTCGACCGCCGGTGGTCACGGGGATGATGACGATTGACTCGCTGATCGCTGGAGATGTCGCTGCGTTTGCCAACGTCTTCTGGCACATGATCCTCCCCGCGTTCGCGTTGGCGATGGGCGGCATGGCCCAAGAGGCAAGAATCACACGCTCGACCATCAGCGATAACCTCGGTAGAGACTACATCTCGTCGGAACGTGGGCTAGGTTTCCCCGAGCGGCTTATTTCGTTGAAGTACCTGCTGAAGCCTTCGTTGATCCCAACGATCTCGATTCTGGGAATGGACTTCGCGGCGCTGTTCAGCAACGCGTTTCTTGTTGAGTTGATCTTCAACTGGCCCGGCCTCTCCCGGTATGGAATGAACGCGATCCTCCGCAAGGACATCAACGCCGTGGCTGCGGTGGTGATGATCCTCGGAATTCTGTTTGTGATCGTCAACATCGCTGTGGATCTCATCGTTGCTTGGCTGGATCCGCGGATCCGTCTCAGCGGGCAGGGAGGGGGATAGACATGCGCATGTTCAGCCGTCCGCTCGTCAGGCGACGGATCGAAGCGACCCGGAAGGGATGGTACAAGTTCTCCAAGAACCCCGTATCTCTGATCGGCCTTTCGGTGATCGTCCTGATCCTGATTCTTGCGATCTTCGCGCCGTATGTTGCACCGAACCCCGAACATGCAGGCCGGTACGTGAATTTCGCTGAATCCAACCAACCACCGAGCCTGCATCACTGGTTTGGGACAGACACGTTCGGACGGGATATCCTGTCGCGTGTCTTCTTCGGGTTCCGCTACTCGCTGATCATGGGGTTGGTGGTGCTCGCCATTGCGACGCCGGTCGGCGTCGTCCTTGGGCTGCTCGCCGGATACTACCGAAACCGATGGATCGGGACGCTGATCATGAGAATCACCGATATCTTCCTTGCCGTCCCTCCCCTGATCTTGGCGCTTGTCGTTTGCTCCATTCTCACGCCCAGCTTGTTTAACGCGATGATGGCCGTGACTCTGGTGTGGTGGCCATGGTACTGCCGTCTGGTCTACGGTCTTGCGTCATCGTACCGAGGCGAGTTCTTCGTTCAGGCGGCCGAGGTCACCGGCGCAACCAAGGCACACATCCTGTTCCGAGAGATCCTTCCCAACTGCGTATCGAGCATCTTCACCAAGATGAGCCTTGATATGGGCTGGGTCATCTTGATCGGTGCATCGCTGAGCTATGTGGGGCTCGGTGCGCAACCGCCGACGCCCGATCTGGGAACCATGGTGGCCGACGGCGCCAAGTATCTTCCCGCTCAGTGGTGGATCGCGATCTTCCCCGCACTTGCGATCATGCTGACCGTTCTCGGATTCAATCTGATCGGAGACGGGTTCCGGGATCTGTTCGCCCTCGAGGAGGTCTGACATGACTGATCCTATCCTTGAGATCGCCGATCTGCATGTTGAATTCAAGACGTACGAAGGCCCGCTCAAAGTCCTGAACGGCGTGTCCATGAACGTGCGACCAGGTCGCCGCGTCGGTTTGGTGGGCGAAGCCGGTTGCGGGAAGACGACCACGATGCGTTGTGTTCTCGGGATCCTCCCGAACCCGCCTGGGAAAATCACAAAGGGTTCGATTCACTTCCATGGTCAGGATCTGCTCCGCTTCTCGAAGCGAGAGTTCCAGAGGATTCGTGGGCATGGAATCTCGATGATCTTCCAAGACCCCACAGCGGCGCTCAATCCTGTCTTCACGGTGGGCGATCAATTGGAGACCGCCATCCGCTACGGAAGCAAGCGGACTGTCTCCAAGAAACAGATCCGGCACCGCGCCCTCAAGGCGCTGTCCGAGGTGCAGCTTCCGGACACCGAGCGAATCCTCACGTGCTTCCCGGTGGAGCTGTCGGGAGGGATGCGCCAGCGGGTATGCATTGCCATGGCATTGGCGACCGAACCGGAGCTTCTGATCGCCGACGAACCGACGACATCGCTCGACGTGACCATCCAGGATCAGATCTTGCGACTGCTCTACGATCTTGTCGAACACCACGGAACGGCTGTGATCTTCATCACACACAGCTTGGGCGTCGTTCGTGAGATGGCCGATGAGGTCTACGTCATGTACGCCGGAAACATCGTTGAGGGTGCATCGAAGGACGAACTGTTCCATGCGCCGCTTCATCCCTACACCCAGGGGTTGATGAGCGCCGTGCCGAAGCTCACCGGCGGGGGTGTCGCCGAGGGGATCCCCGGCCGCATCCCCGAGTACATCTCCCCTCCCAGCGGGTGCCGTTTCCATCCCCGCTGTGCCCAGGCGATGTCCCGCTGTGCCGAGGAGTGTCCGCAGTTCGTCACGATCCATCCTTCACATCAAGTCGCTTGCTTCTTGCACTCGGGGGAATCACATGGCTAACCCACTTCTGCACACCGAAAACCTCTGCAAGTTCTTCAAGACACCCCGTGGAACGGTTCGGGCGGCCGATCGTGTCTCGTTCGATCTGTACGAGGGCGAAACGCTCGGACTGGTTGGGGAATCCGGGTCGGGCAAGAGCACTGTGGCCTACACGGTCATGGGGCTTCACGCACCCACCTCGGGGAAGATCGAATTCGCGGGTCAGGATATCGCCAAACCTGTTGCCAAACGTTCGAGATCTTTGAAGAAGCAGATCCAAATCGTCTTCCAGGATCCGGGGACCTCCCTCAATTCCCGGCGAACGATCCAGCAGATCCTCGAACTTCCCCTACGGGTCCACAATACGACGGCTCGAAGTGACAGGAAATCGCGCGTGGCGGAGCTTCTCAGGATGGTGGAACTCCCCGAGGAGTACATGTACAAGTCGCCCCACGCACTGGGAGGCGGCGAGCGCCAGATGGTGGCGATCGCCCGCGCGCTGGCGTCCGAACCCCGATTGATCATCCTCGACGAGCCGACTTCCGCGCTGGATGTGTCGATCCAGGCAAAGATCATCAACATGTTGATCGAGTTCCAGAAGCAGTTCGATCTTGCGTATCTGTTCATCACGCATGATCTGAGCTTGATGCGGAACGTCTCGCACAGGGTCGCCATTCTGTACTTGGGGAAGATCTGTGAAGTGGCCCCAACGGAGCAGTTTTTCCGCGCCCCGGAACACCCGTACACGAAGATGCTGCTGTCTTCGATCCCGGTGATCACCGATGAAGAGGTCGCAATGCGGCCATCGAAGTCCGTGTCAACAGGGGAGATCCCGAGTCCGGTCAACGTTCCTCCGGGATGTGGGTTTAGCACGCGTTGCCCCGTGAAGTTCGCTCCATGTTCCATAGACATCCCCGAGCTTCGGAAAATCGACGAGAACCATTGGGTCCGCTGCCACTTGCTTCATCCGGTCGCCGGCGTAACGAGTGACGATCCGTGCTTCGGGGAGGAAGAAGCTGACAGACTCACGTAGCCGGATCGAGGCTTGCCCACCGAAAACCTTCCGATTCATTTCCCGCCACGGGATGCGGAAAGGAGAACAACGTTGTCTATGCGAATCACATCGCATCCGATCCTGCCGGCCGAAGAGGCAGAGCGCGTTTCATTCACTTGGCATGGAACCTCTCTGACCGCTCATGCCGGAGAGACCATCGTGGCGGCGCTGCTTGCCCACGGTATCCGGATCTTCGGCCATCACCCGAAAGACGGCTCCCCCCAAGGGTTGTTTTGCGCCAACGGGCAGTGCGCCCAATGCCTCGTTCTTGCAGACGGCAAGCCGGTGAAGTCCTGCATGACCCCCGTCATCGAGGGGATGCACGTCGAGCCGATCGATGGACTTCCGGCTTTGCCTGAAGCGGACCGGCCGCCGACGATGAAAACGATTGAGACCCGCAACGTACCCGTGTTGATCCTCGGCGGGGGACCCGCCGGGATGTCTGCCGCGATCGAGCTGGCGAAAAGCGGCGCCTCCTCACTCCTTGTCGATGACAAGGAGCATCTTGGAGGGAAGCTCGTCCTTCAGACTCATCGCTTCTTCGGATCGGCCGAAGCGGTCCACGCGGGAACACGAGGGATCGATATCGCGACGAAACTGTCAGACGAAGTTGAGCAGAGCGATGCAATCGAAGTGTGGAATTCAAGCACGGCTCTCGCCGTCTATAGTGACAGCCGTGTGGGAATCCTCCGTCACGGCCGCGACTACGTTCAGGTGATCCCGGAAGTGCTGCTTGTCGCAACGGGCGCAAGAGAGAAGTCCTTGCTGTTCAGAGGCAACACTTTGCCCGGCGTCTTCGGAGCGGGGGCGTTCCAGACCCTTGTCAATCGGGACCTCATTCGAACCGCAAACCGTCTGTTCATCATCGGCGGAGGCAACGTGGGGCTGATCGCAGGATATCACGCTCTTCAGGCGGGCATCGATGTTGTCGGACTCGCAGAGGCCCTCCCGGAGTGCGGCGGGTATAAGGTCCACAGAGACAAGCTTTCCCGCATGGGCGTTCCGATCTACACCTCTCACACGGTGGTCAGCGCGAACGGCACGGACGGGGTGGAGTCGATTACGATCGCCGAGGTAGACAGTCGATTCCAAACGATCCCAGGCTCCGAACGATCGTTTGCCTGCGATACAATCCTCATTGCCGTCGGGCTGGATCCGGTGAACGAATTCCTCGAGAAGGGGAAGCGATTCGGGATGCCGACGTTCGCCGCCGGGGACGCGGAACAGGTTGCGGAAGCATCAGCGGCCATCTTCTCCGGGAGGATCCGTGGCCGCGAGATCGCTTCGACGGTGTTCCGGCGCTCGGATCCCCCTCCGGAGACGTGGGAGAGAACCGCAGAGATCCTCAAGTCACATCCCGGCAAGACCGGCTGCGAATCGATCTCTTCCGAGGAAGCCGGTGTGTTCCCGGTGATCCATTGCTCCCAGGAAATTCCCTGCAACCCCTGCACAACCGTGTGTCCTCAGCATCTGATCAAGATCGCCGGCGACGATATCCGTAGAGTTCCGGCTTTCGTCGGCAATTCGCCTGAAGCATCCTGTGTCGCCTGCGGACGATGCGTCGCCGCTTGTCCCGGGCTCGCCATCACCTTGGTCGACTACCGCCAGAGCACATCGGATCCTACAGTCACCGTTCCTTATGAGTTTTCTGCTGGTCGGATCAGCGTAGGCGACCCAGTCACCGTGTTGGACACGATCGGAACCACGTTGGGCACCGCTCGCGTCGACAACATCCTCAGCCGTCCGATCAACGACCGCACGTCGCTCGTCTCTCTCCGGGTTCCCGCCACACTGGCAAAGAAAGTTGCCGGCATCCGGATCCAAGATGCATCGGTGACCACACCTCTTCCCACACCTGTCGTGCGGATGGAAGACGACAGGATCGTCTGTCGGTGCGAACGTGTCACGGCCGGAGAAATCCGCACGCTGATCCGAAGCGGCGTCCGTGACATCAACGCCATCAAGGCGATCACCCGGGCCGGTATGGGCGCATGTGGCGGCAAGACGTGTACGGCGCTGATCCAC
>CAZKPU010000041.1:0-5121 GCA_964554715.1 uncultured Thermotogae bacterium
CGGAGCGCGGCTGTCGCACAGGGAGGATCGAGATCTGTTTGAGATGCACATCAAGGCATGCTTCTCCATGGCCGGCCCAACAAGGGGGGCGAAATGAGACCCAGCAAGACGTATGGTGTGCTTGGCACGATCCTGCTTGTCGTGTCCATTCTCTCCATCGCTGCCAACGCCATGGAGTATCCGTTTTGGTTTCCTGTGGCGCACGTTGCGTGGGAGACACTGGGTGAGGTGCAGGAAGAAGACGCGGTGACTGCGGTGGCGCGGCCCGCGATCCGGGATCTTCTCTACCCGATGGCTCCGGTGTACATCACTCAGCGGGATCATGAGTTCCAGCTGATCCGAGCCGCAAACGGCATCAGAACCGAGGAACTCGTCTTCTCTTCCCCGAAGCTCGATCCGGAAACGCTTGCTGTCAGCTGGGATGGCCTGTGCGTTGTCATCGGCTTGGAGGAAGAGAGTGAGACGAAGCTCCACCTGCTGGTAGGGGATTCGGGGGATCCGATACCGGTGAGCACAGGGCGTGGTGGCGAGTCCGCGCCCACGCTGTCTTCCGATAAGACCACACTGGCATTCTTGAGCGATGAGGGCGGAGAGGGGAGCAAGTTGAAGACGGTGCAGATCACAAGCGTTCCATCGCTTGAGGACTCCCCCTTTCCGCTGTTTATTTGGGAACAGGCGGAGGAAGTCGCCTGTGGCGTGCCGACATGTTTGCTCCCCGGTTCCTCGGAAGAGCGATCCCCGAGCTACGGCCCTGGCGGGCTTGCGTTCCTTTCGAATGCGCTGGGAAGCTGGGATGTGTGGCTTCAACCCAGTACGAACTGTGAGTCGCTGCGAAGAGTTCTTGTCGGCGTGGATCCGGAAGCACCGCTCGAGTGGGTAGGAGATCGTCTTCTGACCGTTCTTGACGGTGTTCCCGGACTGGTGACTGTGGATGGTCAGACGTTCCAGCCTGTGGAAAGTACGGGATATCCGGATTGGCCAGCCGAGCTGTCTCCTGGGCTTGCTGTTTCCGGCAGCTTGCTTCTTGGTGCGATCTTCCCGGATCCGCCGGTGCCGCAGTTTGCGTTCTTCCGCCCCGGTTGCGATGGTTCGGACGAACTGGGTGAGCTTTGGCTTGGTATGAGGGATGGTGATCGCTGGAAGGTTGCCGATCGGGTCTGCGTGGGAGAAGCCGCGTGGTCACCGGATGGACAGCACCTGGCGTACCTACGGAGGCTGCCGCGCACCGCTCCGCTGCCGAGCCCGGAGGCCGGCTACAGACCGGATTGGCTTGAGCTGTGGATCGCCGATTGCAGCGGCGGCGAAGCTGCCCTCATCCATCGATTCGATCCGATCACGCCTCCGTGGCAGCCGGCTGAGTTGCAGTGGGATCTGCAGGGAGATCGTATCTTCTTCAGCGTCGCAGGCTCGCCAACGCACCGAGAGATTTGGTCGCTGCGCGTCGATGGGAGCGACGTCCGATATCACACGTGGGGATGGGATTTCCGGATGATGGCGGATGGGCAGATTGCAGGGATCACACGTGGATTGCTGTCGTTTCGGTTTGATCCGAAAACGGGAGACAAGATCTTCTTCGACGGTTTCGAAGGGGCGACCTCCATCGAGTGTAGTCCGTGTGGGCGATTCCTTGTGGCGATGAGGGACGGGGATCTCTTCCTGCTTGATTGGTACACGGACGGGGTCCGCGAGCTCGGGATCTCTCTTCCCCATAGTTTCTACAGAGCGCCAACGTTCTCCATCAGCTGGGCTCCGTCGGGAGATGCATTTGCCGTTGCGGTGGAGGAGCCGTCGGGCAGGTTCATCGACATCTACAATACCCGCGGTGAGCGCACGCGACGTCGCGGGGGCGCGCACACCGGATCAACGTCACCTTCTTATTCGTCTGATGGCGAGGACATAGCGTATTGTCTCTCTTGCGGGGACGAGCACGAGATGTGGTGCTGCTCCGTGGACGCAGCAGAAGAAAGCGCGCGAATCATCACAGCTCCTGTATGCGATGCGCCATTGATTTGGCGACCGACGATCGCGGTACCATGATCCGCCCTACGGCTGCTAGGTGGAGCGGTGTGTTCGGCCTCAGATGTAGGGAAGTGTCCATGCGGTGGCCCAGTAGTCGACGATCGCCTGGGCGATGCGAATGTAGCCCTCCTCGTCAAGCGGTTTGGTGAAGAACCCGGCGGCACCGGAACGGTAGGCGCGAATCATGTCTTCTTCGTTCTCCGAGGTGGTCAATACGAGGACGGGGATGCAGGCAAACCCCGGTTGCGATTTGATCCACTCCAAAACCTCATACCCACGAATCTTTGGCATGATCAGACTGGTGATGATGATGTCGGGCAAAGGTGCGTCCTGATATTCGCCGTGGTTGGAGAGGTAGTCGATCGCCTGTTCGCCATCGATGAGGTCAACCAACTTGGACGGCCGGTCACACTGCTTGAGCGCGTGCCGGAAGGCGTCCGTATCATGGGGATTGTCCTCGAGAAGGAGGATCTCCAGTGGAGGGTTCTCCTCCCACCAGTTGGTCAGCCGCATGGGGCTTGCCTCCCTTATTGGTCAAGTGCGCGGTCTGGATGTTTGATGCCTCGTTCAACGCCCGCCAAGCGACCGACTTGTGTGAGGATTCCTACTCCGCTCCGGCGATCATCTCCGCTAGTTCGGCGGTCCGGCAGGAGTAGCCCCACTCGTTGTCGTACCACATCGTGCATTTGACCATGGTTTCGCCGATGACTCGGGTGTTCCCGCTGTCGAAGATGCTGCTGTGCGGATTGCCGATGATGTCCGAAGACACGATCGGTTCGTCCACGTATTCAAGGTACCTCCCCATCGGACCGTTCGCTGCATCTTCGATCAAGGTGTTGACAGCTTGAGGGTCGGTTGGGGTACCAACGTTCACGGTGAGGTCGGTGATCGAGCCGGCCGGAACCGGGACGCGTAGCGCGTATCCGTCGAGTTTGCCGGCGAGTTCGGGAACCACCAGACCGATCGCTTTGGCGGCGTTGGTTGTGGTGGGAATGATGTTGGCGGCTGCGGCCCGTGCCCGGCGGAGATCCTTCAGCTGGATCGCGTCGACGAGGCGCTGTTCTCCGGTGTAAGCATGGACCGTGACCATCAACCCCTGTTCGATGTGAAGCGCTTCGTGAAGGACCTTGACCACCGGGGCCAGGGAGTTGGTCGTACAAGACGCATTGGAAACGCAGCGATCGTCCGCCTTGATATCCGCGTCGTTGACCCCGAGCACGACCACCTTCGCGTCGCCTGCTGTGGGGGCGGTGATGATCACCTTCTTCGCACCCGCATCAAGGTGTGAGTCGTACCCAGGCTTCTCATGGGTCTTTGGCGCTCGGAAGAGGCCAGTAGCCTCGATGACGACATCGATGTCAAGATCCTTCCAAGGCAGGTGTGCGGGATCCTTCTTTGCGAACAGTTCCACACGGTGGGCGCAGATTTGAAGGGGACCCTTGTCGTTCTTGGCCACAACAGCTCCGGCGAACCGCCCCTGGGTGGTGTCGTACTTCAACAAGTACGCGAGGTCCTTCGCGGGGGCTAAATCATTGATGGCGACAACCTCAAACACGCCTTCGCGCTCCAGCATCGCGCGCAACACAAGCCGCCCGATGCGCCCAAACCCGTTGATCGCCACTCTGATCGACATGTTCGCCTCCCGGGAAATCGATGGTATTCGCTGCTCTACAGACATCCTAGCGAATGCTCGGTGAAAAGCGAACGGGGGATGTCTATGGGATCGTTCACGTGGGTCGTTTGCGGATACGTTCGGATTACACGACATCCTCCCACTGGCAGTAGGTTTCGCAACGGCCTCCTCGCTAGCTTGGTGACCTCATGTCGGCAGTCTGCGCCCGGGTGTTTGCCGTGCACGTGTTGCTTCGCACGACGACGGTCGATGTCTCTGCTACGAAGATTCCGACGTCGTTGCTGCGGCAGGTGTTTCCCTCGGCAGTCCCTCCGGCAGAGTCGAAGAACGCGATTCCGACGGTTCCGTTGCCGTTGCAGGTGTTGTCTTCAACGGAGGAAGCGGACTCCTCGTCGCAGAGGATGCCGAAGCCTTCGTTTTCGTTGCACGTGTTGTCGTGGATGCGAGCTGTACTCGTGCCCGAGACGTGAATCCCGGCCTGTTCGTTCTCCGATGACGCGTTTCCGCTAACGATGCCTGACGCGCTTTCATAAACGGCGATTCCGGCGACGTCGTTACCGGTACACAGATTGTCGGTGATGGTCGCGCTTGATTGCCCGGAACAGAGGATGCCGAAGATTCCATTGTCAACGAGGCGGTTGTCCGATACTTCGGGGGTGCTGCTTCCTTCGATCCGTACTCCGGTGGCTTCGTTTTGAGAACAGAGGTTGTCTTCGATCGTTGGCTGGGCGGTTTCGACCGTCATGATCCCCGAGTTGTTCCGCTGGCACGTGTTCCCCTGGCATATACCGGCACTCCCGCCGGCGAAAAGGATCCCAACAGTTCCGTTGCCGCAAGTCGAGTTGTTGTCGATCAGTACATCCTCGGCCTCGACGTACATCCCGATTCCGTTATCGTTGCAGGTGCTGCCGGTGACCCCGCCCGCTGCTCCTTCGGCGAAGTGGATCCCGACATCGCCGTTGTTGCGGCAGGTTGTGTTGTGGATATCCACGGTTGCATCTGCCGCCACGGTGATGCCACGCAACCCGTTTCCGGAGAACTCCGAATCCTCGATCGTGCCGTCGCTATCCCAGATCACTCCATGGAGGGAGTTGTCGCTTGCCGTACAGCGACGCATGTGAGAACCTGCGGCTCCGGAAACGATGAAGCCGACGGCGTTCGTTGATGTGCAATCGAGTAGTTCGGCGTTGCACTCTCCCAGAATGTAGATCCCCGCTCCCAGAGCTAGCTCGCCGTCAGGAGATGCGATGCCGCCGTCAAAGGAGCAGCGGACTGCCTCCAGCGATCGGCCTCCGCAAACCACCAAGTCGGCGGGGGAATCCCCGGTATGGACGAATGCAATACCTTCGATCGAGAGCTGGGTTTCATCACCGGCGACGACAAGGAGGTTCTCGTCCGCCGAAGACGAGATGGTGGTTGTATCCGATCCGTTGCCCACAATCTGAAGGGATGAAGAGACTTGCAGGGTC
>CAZKPU010000041.1:5131-19330 GCA_964554715.1 uncultured Thermotogae bacterium
GTCTCGTCGAAAAGGAAGGTTCCTGCTCCCAGTCGAAGCGTCGACCCCGCCGGCACGGACTCGAGCGCCTGGTCGAGCGTGGCGAAGTCCCCACTTCCGTCCGCGTGTATGTCGTATGTGAGATCGTCAGGCGGTTGATCGTTCGGAGGCGGGGTTGTCGGATCGATCTCGATCTCCGAAAGCTGCTCCTCCGTCAACGCCAGGATCACCGACACGGAACCACCCATCCGCACGGCCTTAATCCCCAAGGGCGTTTCGAGGTAATCGACGAAGCCCGGCACGGAGTGAAACGCGGAGTCGTCACCGAAGTAGTCCCGGAGAGGCGCTTCGTCCCAATCCTCAAGCCATTGCCGGATATGGGTCGGCAGGACTTCCGCGGGAACGGCGATGCCTTGGACGTGGCCGCCTGCGGAGATGGTGTAGCTGAGTCCCCGATAGATGTACTGAGGCAGGGGGCCTGATCGATCGACATCGTAGGATTCGCCTTCGAGCCGGCCAAGGAGCTCCTGCTCCGAAATCCCAAGGGCAATCCCGCACACAACGAGCGCGTCGGCGGAAACGCCGGCGAGGTTCGTGGGCCAGGCGTTACACAAGTCGTTCGTTGCATCCGAGTCAGAATCCGTAGGTCCATCAAGGGTGAGCGCGTTCCCGATCCAGACACGGCGAACGCGGATATCATCGAAGGCAAGGGAGAAGTTCGAGGTCTGAGTTCCTGCACCCAGTCCGATATCACCGGGCGTGAAGCCGCTATCGGGGACGGCGGCCAATGCGGTGCCGTTCACGTAGAGGATGCACTGGCCGTCAAACGAGACGACACTGATCCGTTGGGGTTCGGTGAAATCTGCTCCGACACCGGATGTGGCAATCCATGTGTGCTCCTGGTCAGCGTAGGACCGCACGATGGTCTCATCCTTTCTGATGCTGAAGATGAGAGCCCCCTGCCCATAGATGTTCTGCGAGTGAACGGCGACAAGGCACTCGACATTCGGAAGAGGGTTGCTCGTTGCTTCTGATTCGGCGCTCGGGACACGTTGGGCGGTGACGTCGAAGCGGAAATCCTCGAACGGTCCACAGCGGCAGAACGATATCAGACTGCAGTTGGGCTTTCGTAAGTGGGTGATGTAGGTACCGTTCTCCACGGCACTGTACATCTCGTCGGAACCTCCGACCTCCCAGGAAGTCTCTGCGCTGAAATCCTCCGAACAGAGCTCTTCGCCATGGAAGAGGTGATTTTCCCAGTACGTAAGCTGCAAAGGGTCATCGCCGGAAACGGACAAGCCGGCGAAGAAGACTTGCACGGCAAGGACGACTAAGACGGCCATGTGACGCGAACTCATACAGGATCCCTCCCTGAAGTGCGAAGACAACAGTCATTCTCCATGTGTCTATACTATACGAAAGACGAGCCGACAACGGTGGATCCACGCTAATTGAACCGTTTCCTCTCTCTCGGGCCCATCGTATCGACTCGCTCATCCGTCAAGCGCCAACATGAGATAGGGTCAGAGGCGCTGGGTAGGAAACGCATGAGCTGTGCTGCATAATCCGCTATCGTGCACTCACCGATAGACGTGCGCTGGAGTCGATGACACCATCGAGCTCCAAACAGGAGGATTCGCATTTCAGTCAAACGACACGAACCCAGTCAGTGGCTCCCCACGCTTGCCTACTTTGCCTCACTCGCCCTGATCGGGCTGGTCACCGGAGTGGTGGGTCCCACGCTGAACTCGCTCGCCGAGCAGACGGGGGTCAGCCTTTCAGCGGTCGGCCTTGTGTTGACGACGCGCTCGCTCGGGTATCTGTTTGGTGCGATGGGAAGCGGTCGGTGGATCGACCGCACCAGCGCTCACCGGACGCTTGGTCTTACCCTTGCGATCGCGGCGGCTTGTGTGGCCGCGGTTCCGTTTGCCGGAAGCCTTCCGGTGCTTCTTGTCATCATGGCGATCCTCGGCTGGACCCTCGGCGGGATGGATGTCGCCGGGAACGCGTTGGTTCTCAAGGTCTACAAGAACCAGGCGGCTCCGTACATCAACGGACTCCATTTCTTTTTCGGGCTTGGCGGACTGGTGGCTCCGTTTGTCGTAGCCGGTGCGATGCGCTTGACCGGAACGATCGGATGGGCGTATTGGGCTCTTGCGATCGTGCCGATCCCGTTCGCGGCCATCCTGCTCCGTAGGCCGATGCGGGAAGAGGATGAGAGCGAGCGAGTGCCGGGCGTGAGCCGCAACACCAAACTCACGGTTGGGTTTATGGTTGCGGCGTCAATCTATCTGTTCTATGTGGGGGCACAGATCGGGTTGGTGAGCTGGTTGTTCGTCTTTGTCGAGGAGTACACAGACGCACAGGTGGCAACCCACGTCATGGGGGGGTTCTGGGCGGCGTTCAGTTTGTTTCGCTTGCTGGGTGTCTTGTTCTCCAGGCGATGGACATCTCGTCAGATCCTCGTTGCCGATTTCACCGTCGCCATTGCGGCAGCGATCCCACTGATGATCTGGCCGAGTGTGCGATCGGCTCTTTGGATCGGGTCGCTGGCGTTGGGAGCCGCTCATGCGTCGATCTACGCCACGGTGATCATGCTGCTCGGGGAACACACCCCGCTTTCGGGGCGGCAGATGAGTGCGATCACTGTGTCGGCGTGTGGTGGAAGCATGCTCTTCCCTTGGTTGATGGGGAGGCTGTTGCCGGTGTTCGGTCCGTTGGTTGTTCCTGGGCTGTCAACGGCGCTGATGGTGATTGCGTTCGCGGTGACACTCGCGGTGATGAGACGACGGGCAGGAAACCGTCATCGTCAGGAGAGCGGGCCTCGAGTGATCTCCGAACCGAGCTGACGAACAGGTTGCTTGTCGAGGATGCTTGCTCGATCTGAGGCGAGGGAAAAACCCGAACGGAGGTCTGCGACTCGTGCCTACGAGTGATCTGGGAAACCCGAGAGATAAACACGTGTGCTTCCGGGAGAAGCTTGCCGAAGCTGTCCCTCCTCCGTTCGGTCTTGCCGTAGCGATCGCAAGGCGTGGCGACGTCATCTTTGAGCATGTCCAGGGGAGTGCAAACCTCGCGCGGCACGAGGAGGTCTGCCGAAGGACGGCGTTCCCGCTTTCCTCCGTGAGCAAGCCGATGACGGCAACCGCCGTGATGCAGCTTGTAAACGAAGGACGGCTGCAGCTTGACGCGCCTGTCTGTGATGTGCTGTCGGACCTGCCGGCATTGAAGGGGATCAGCCTGAGTCAGTTGCTCCGCCAGACGTCAGGACTGCCGGATCCGTATTCGACGTACGAGCGTGAAGGAAGAACCTCGGACGGAATCACGAACCAAGATGTCGTTGCTCTCATCCGCGAGCGGCCAAAGGGTTTCACGCCGGGTGAACGTTTTGAGTATTCAAACGCCAACTACGTATTGCTGGCACAGATCATCGAACAGGTCATGAGGCAGCCGTATCGGGAAGCAATGCGTGAGCTGATCTTCGAACCGGCGGGAATGACATCGTCGTTTGTGTACACAAAGGAATGCCGGAGCGAGAGACGAGCCTGTGGGTATTCGAATCAGGATGGGGGCATTGAGGTGCAAAAGGTGTCATGGCTGACCTACGGAGATGGTGGGGTTTGGTCGACGCTTGAAGACATGATCCGATGGGACGCGTGGCTTGCGGATCAGGCAAGGCGCCGGCCGCATCTGTTTGAGACTGCGTGGTCCGAAACGACGCTGCCTTCCGGGCAACGATCGATCTACGGTTGTGGGTGGGTCATCCGGCAAGAAGGAGGGAGAGCCGTTGTGCGGCATAACGGCGGAGACCCCGGATTCGGCAGTGTGTACGCACGGCTTGTCGAGCAGGATGTTGGGATGATCCTCCTATCCAACCTCGACGGCTCTTGGAAGAAGCTGGATGAGCTTGCGGACCGGATTGTGAACGATGGAGTCCTCTGCGAAGAGTGACTTGGAACCTGCGGTTTCGCATGGTGCGTTCGTCCGAACTGCCTTGACAGATCATGGCGTGCATGATATTGTGCATATGCAAAATATTCGTGAAGCGTGGTTTGAAGAGGTGACCCAACATGCCACAACGCGATGGAACAGGCCCGGGTGGGCAAGGACCGATGACCGGACGGGGTTTGGGTTTCTGTGCAACGGGAATCCGGCGGCTATTCGGACGTCGAATGAGCAAAACAGGCTCGTCCGGTGACTACGGACCGATGCCCAGGGCACGACTTGGTACAGGCTACGGAGCCGGCCAGGGTGGGCGAGGCCGGAGCGGCGGACGAGGTCAAGGTCAAGGACGAAGATAAGCATTGCCTTTTCATGGAGTTGATGGATCATTGAGGAGGAAGTCATGCCTAGAGGAGATGGAACAGGCCCGAGCGGACAAGGACCGATGACGGGACGAGGTGCGGGGTACTGCGCCGGCTATCCCGCGCCCGGCTACGCCCATTCATGGGGCGGAAGAATGGGGATGGCTTGGGGACGCGGCGGAGGTAGAGGCTATGGTCGCCGTGGCTACGTGCCGGGAGCACGCTGGATGGGAACTCCAGCACATCAAGGGTATGCACCTATGACGTATCCGTATCCTGTGCCCGATCCGCAAACGCAAGCGGCAGGGCTTCAGAGCCAGGCCGAGCAGCTGCGGGACATGCTCGAACAGATTGAGGAGCAGATCCGCGCGCTGAAGGAAGAAGAGTCGTAACGGGAGCAAGTCCCGGCGGTTGTATCGCTTCAGATACGGGGACCAGGTCTCTCATCCTGCAATACTTGATGCACGGTGAGAGGCTTGCTCCCGGAGAAGCGCACTCCGACAACATCATGCCGATCCATCAATCCGATCCCAACCGTAGACCCGATAGCGACTTCATGGCCGGCGAGCTTGTGCTGCTCGTCGAGGGAAACCGGTGTCGCTTGCTGGATGGGCGGCGGACCCCCGGCGTTATCGAAAGCGTGGATGATCGGACGGGCTTCTTTCGTTGGCGGATCGACGCCTTCGAAGATGAAGGCAAGAGCTGGGACGTTCCGATTGAAGACGTCACCCGGTATCAATTCGAGATGAATTCGGCCCGGATCTCTTCGGCCCGGGCGGTCAGCCTACAGAGGACTGTCGAGCGATTTTCCGAGAAGCTCGTTATCAACACGTCGCCTGAGATACGCGCGGCGACCGAAGCGTATCTGTGTGAACAGGAGAAGCTGGCCGGCGAATGGCTGGAGGCAGAGTCGTCGTTCTTCGCTCAGTTCAGAGAGCTCCCGCTTCGATCTCGTCGGGGATCAGCCGAGTTGGCGGAGGATCTTCGCCGTTTCCTTGGCGAGAAGGGCTTGTTGGATCTGGAGGTCACCACCGCAGAGGCCGTCGTGACCAATCCGAACTCCGGGGAATGGATCAAGGGAATGCTGATTGTTCTCGCGGAGATGGGGCTTGTCAGCTATTCGGGGAAGATCGCACGGACTCCCGATGTGTTTGAGGGAAACGGAACCCGAGAGCGGCGTTCGAAATACCTTCTTGAGCGGCTGGCGTTTGTCCGAGCGGCGTTCCGCTTGGCCGGTCACAACGAGGTCGTGGTCTACAGGGGAATGTCGTCAGAGTCGGATTGGAGGGATCTCCCGCGTTCGGTCCTCTCGTGTACGTTCAGCCTCCGTGTGGCCAAGGCGTTTGCCAACTTCGACGCGGAGAGCAAACCGCGGACCTCGTACTTGATCAAACTCACCGTTCCCGTGGAGCGTCTGTGGATGACGTATTGTGAAACCTCAGAGTTCAATGGACGCTACCTGGAGGCCGAAGCGCTTCTTCTCAATGAGGGAATCGGCCCTTTCTAGAAGCTGTTCCAAGCCGCCGCAGTCTCGCTGGGAAAACCGTGGAGCACTCGAAGCGGCAACCGTGGTCAACACGAAACGATCCGTCAAGGGAACACCCAGCGGAAGCCGGCTTGAGCGACAACCGTGATCCCGCCTATGCTTGGGATCCACGGCAGCAACACTACAAGGTCTGCCAGTACGGAGGCGGGGAGACTGCTCCATGCGATCTCGACCCCCATCAGTCCGCAAGAGCCCCAAGCAACGGACTTGTACAAGACCGCAACTGCAGCTCCTGTTCCCACAAGGAAGCGCACGTGAGTGTTGCCGATCGTCAAGGTCGAGAGTTCTTCACGGAGGACAACTCGAAACGGTCCCGAGTGGGGAAACGTGGCCTCAACCGCAACGGTATCGTTCACGGCACGCTGGAGTGAGACGGCAGACGGAATCGTGAAGCTCAAGCCCCATTCCGCCTGCGTGCCGGCGCACGATGCGCTTGTGGCTAGGAAGAGAACTGCAGTCAAGAGAAGGGAGCCAATCCTTGGCATAGAAGCAGAATATCCGAAAGAAGACGCAGTGGCGAGCGGGTTGAGAGCAGGAAATGTGTTCGTGATTTGGGTTCAGCGGGTGCGAAACGCTATGCGGGAAGAAGGCAGGCTCTTGTCGAGTCTCGGGAAGCCATGGTATTCTGGGAGTAACGTCCGGCATCGATGGGGGAAAAGGAGGAGTCCGTGAGAAAACTACAACTTGCATTCTCCAAGGTGGAGAAGGGAAAGGAATTGCTGGCCCGCTTGGAGGAGCTGAACGACGCCGGCGAGGTGACGGAGGAACAGTACACGAGCAAGAAGGAGCAATACTCGCAGCTGGTCGAGGAGGGCACAAAAGAGGTTGAGTCGATCAAGACGTCGCTGACGACCAAGATTGAGGCTCTGAAACGTGACCTAGAGAGGTTTCCGAAGGAACTCGAGGACCTCGAACTGAAGAGTAAGCTCGGCGAGATCCCGGCAGAGAGCTTCGCCCGTCGGGAACAGAGGCTTCGTGCGAAGATCGAACGGCTCGAGAAGGACGTTGAAGACAACGAGAAGCTGCTCGAGGCAGAGACGGCGGACGACGCCGGCGGGTACATCGAGATCAAGCTCGAGAAGCGTGGGCTTCTCCGACGCCCGGATTGGCTGTAGGCAGTACAGAACGAACGCAGAGATCGGCCTGACGTAGCCGTGATCTGCCTTGCAGGAGATGATGAGAGCGGTGGCATTAGGCCACCGCTTGTCATTGTGGGAGATGAGCGCAAGAGGGAGATCCGTGAAATCTGTGGGGCTCTGAACAGGAAGTTGAGATCGCAGCTGCTGATAGGGCGGCAAGAGATCCGTAACGGACAGCGACTGATAACGGATAAATGATGAGCGGTTATTGAGATACATGACACCACAGGATACACTGCGAGATAAGAGGTGATCGCGTGATGAGCAACCATCATCGAGCGATCTACGCGGCCCTGCTCATGCTGAGCATGGTCTGCTTTCTTGCAGGAGAGGTGTTGGCTAGTGGAACGGGGATTCGATACGTTGACACGGGCTGCAGTCTTGACTATGAGTCTCATGGATGCGTAGACAACGGCAATGCGTGCTTGTGCTGGCAAGAAGCGCGGTACGAACACTCTGGCAGCATCCCCGGCGGGCAGATCGATCTTCCGCTGACGGTTGAGGTTCATGCAGAGTGCCATTACATCCACTTGTGGATTCAATCCTGTGACAAGACGGTGATCCGATCAGGAAAAGGCGTCGTACAAGTCCGTGCGCAATGCTTCATTGACTACCTTTTCAGCGGTGTTTGCGATGCGAGTGACTGCGCGTGTGACTGCAGCTACTAGGAGGGATCATGCGCAAGGTTCTCGTCACATGGATGATTGTCACGCTCGTTATGCTGTCGGGGTACTGTTTTGCATCGGAGATTGCCCTCTTGAGTGAGTCGATCCCATGGCCCCTGAAATGCGCCGCCAATTGCACATCCGAGATCTCGCTCACTGCGACCCCTGAAGAAGCAGTGGTCTACTCTGTCCGCGATGATGTCAGGTACGGATGGATCCCCGCAGGCGCGGGAGTGGACGTGGGAGTCACTTGTGCACTTCTTGGCCGCCCCGACAATTCGCCGTTGCTGATGATCGATACTGACAACGACGAGTCTCTCCTCGACGAGCTATGGCTGGAGCCGGTCAAGCGAGGAGGTCTACGCCTGTTCCAATGGAAAGTGACTGTAGCGGCCGAGTATGGCGACGGAGAGGAAACGGCTGTGGCGTCGTACACGTTGTCCGTAGCGGCCCATGCGTTAGAGACGGACCCTGAGTATGCGCTGTTTGCCGGGGGCTACTGCAGCCGCCGAGGCCTTGCTGAACTTGGCGGAGAGATCTATGCCGTCGAACTGGCTACATTGAGATCAGACGGGCGATACGGCGATCCGGAAGACCTTGTAATTGCCATCGATGCAGACCGGGACGGATACGTTGACTCTCTGCCGGGATCTCACGAAGCGTTCGGACCCGGTCAGAACATCCTTCTGGATGCGGGCGAGTATGCAGTTGTAGAAGTGAGCGACGACGGGCGGTTGATTCGGTTTGAGAGGGTGGGCGATGCAGCAATGCGCCCGGCGATCGGCGTCGGTTGCCAGGCCCCGACGTTCACAGCGATGGGCTCCGATGGCGAGATATTCTCGTTGGTGGGGCGCTCTACGTTGGCAACGGTGATCCTCTTCCTGCCATCAATGGACGAGCGAGCGTGTGTTGACTGCGTGGTCGAGGCGCAGCCTCGACGTGTATCGGACATGATCGACGTTCTGTCGCACTACCCAGGCATCGCTCGCTTGGTTGTGATCACGGCCGAAGAGACCGTTGATGCAGCCTCCTTGGATCGGCTCAAGCAGACGGAGGTGCCCGTCACACTCATCTATGATCCGCAGGTCAATGAGCTGTACCGCCGCTCCGCCGGATTGCTTGTTCTGAACGAGGAGTTGCGGATTGTCGCGATGGATCGGCACTGGGTAGACCTCGATGTGGCGATGGCGTTCCCAAGAGGAGGATTCGCCGCGCTCACCGCCGGAGATGTGTACCGGATCCTGGACGGCGTCTCCGAACGGGGCGGCTAGCCGGGGTGCAGCAGCGATACGGGCGTTCGGTTTGATCTGCTGGCTGGGCGAGAAGAAGGGGCCGATGGATGCGGCCCCTTCCGACAGCGTTGGTGTGCTGTGATCAGAAGATGAGTTCGTTAATCACGCGGGTGACAACGTCCTCCTTCCACAGCACTTCATAGCGCACAAGAACCGCGGCGGCATCCGCTGAGATCAGGAGTTCCAGCGGATCCTGCCCTGGGTAGACCGTCACGGGTCGATTGTCAACAAGCAGCCAACGGCTTCCCATCTCCTGGACGAGCGCTTCCGACTGTTCCCACAGAAGCTGATTGAGAGGGATCTCTTCGGGGACCACCGCGAACCAGCGGCGGATCTGGACGGCATCATCGAATGCCGGCGACAGGTAAATCAAGTCGACAACCTCGTTGCCATCCACACGCCAGCTCTGCCACGGAATCGGAATCGGGAAGAACGGCTGGCCGGCAATCGACCACAGCGCTGCCGCGTTGATCAGGGATTCGAACTGCTGGCCGCCAACGAGTTCCAGTCCGATGTGTACGCTCTGACCGGGCGAAACCCCCATCCGCGGGCTTGACCAGTGGACGCGTATGCCACCGGAGCCGTACCCGATCTCGGGAGGAGCCCCCCAACCGTCGTACCAATCGGTGATCCACTCGGAGGAGAACGGCTCGTAGAAGATCAGCTCGATGTCGTCCATGCGCTCGGGCCAGGTGTTGACGATGTCGATATTCACCAATGTCCGGGTCGCTGTTGTCACCGGGGTCAATGGCCGAAGAGTAATATCGGGGATGATCGGAACCACAATCAGAGGTTCGATTCTTGACTCCGACATTGCGAATCGGATCTCACGGCTTGTTGTCCCCAGATTGAGCATCCCGTCCCCATCGAGGTCGGTGATGTTCACGCGGACGGTTTCCAAGCCTGCCGTATCGTTGCTTTGCTGCGCGTCGTGGAGGTAGCCGATCCATGGGACTCCGAGCGTCGTCCCGCACTCGAACACGCGAACGGCGTGTCCGCCGGTCGGCTGCCCGCTCGAATTGTCATAGCTGAACACAAGTTCAACGTCCTCGCCCTTCTGAATCTGCTCGCACAGCCAACTGAACGTCACCGTAGCGCCGTCATCCGTGGATGTGATGCCGTGACGGGTGAAGTTGCCGGCCGGAAGCGCCTCGCCAGCTGCTGCGCTGCCGTATCCGCGACCTTGATGGCGGTGAACGAGGCTATTTGTGAGACCGTTGTCGCTGAGATACTCAAACTTCCCATCGAGCATCGGCTGAAACCACACACCCGACCCGGTGCTGCGACTGGGAGCGTAACGGTTTGCGTAGGTGTCGAGCTTTCCGACAAGGGTGTTGTCCCCTCTGAGTCCTGGTTGATGGTTGTGAGGAATGCTGATGCCGTAGCGGTTCTCCAAGTACTGGAGGCTGTTAGCGATCGACATCGGGAAGCACTGGTTCACAGCGCACTGAACATTGACCGCGTTGGGCTGGGTGTGCTGGGTGTGAAGAGGAACGATCATGCGCGCGATATCGGCGTAGTAGTCCGCCAGCGTGGGCGCCGCGTCGATGACCCACACAGGATTGCCGACACCTTCCGCGTTCCACAGCGCCCTCTCTACGGGGAACACGGTCGCTCGATTGGAGAGCTGAATCGTCGCTGTGCGATCGAAGGTAGAGATCGGCTCGGATGTTGCGTTGACTGTGGCCGGAAGCTGGCCGACCGGCTCGCCGCCTTGCCGAGAGAGTGCGAAGTATGAAGAGATCGGACCTGAACGGTCCTCAACACTGAACGGGAGGTTCCACACAACCCATCCCATTTCCGTGCTGACGTTTAGATAGCCCTGTGCCAACCCTGTGGCGGCGGCGACCCTCTCAGGGTCGATGGTCACCCTTCCCCACGAGGAGAAGGCCTCCTTCGCCTCCATGAATTCGAACGAGACTTGTGCAAAGCTCACACCCTGATACGGGCCGATGGAAACGCCTTCATCGCGGGATTGCCCGAAGCAAATAGCTCCGAGTACAGCTACAAGAAAGACCGCAATGAGCGGTTTCCATCTCGGGCCGCGGAGACCTTTCCACGGCCAAGTTGAGTTGCGGTTCATCGCATGACTGTCCACATGCCGCATGACTGCCACCTCCCATGATCCGTTCCCATGTCTGTGAGCACCCTGCGGGCACAGACATTCGTCGTTCTTGAACGCTGCAGGGAAACGCCTTGAGATGAGATCCAAGTGGGGCGGAGAGTACGGCGGAAGGCGGCGCTAGCGGCGCTGCCTTGGATCGCAAGTCGTGCCAGGCGACCCCCAGTCGCGTCCTGGTGATGTATCGTCTAGCGTAGGACTGGGTTGGACTCGAAGTCAAGCGTTGCAGTTGGGATGCAATACCTCTTGTTGCGGTGAATGCAGGACTGTGTGGCACGGAGAGATGTGCCTCTTGTATCTACGAGCTGCAACCTGCGCAGGCACCACCTTAAGGGACCGCCAAGGGGGCAAAGCTTCATCGCTCAGGACGAACTCCCGGAACCGAGTCGATCTTCGCTTCCTGACAGAATCGTCGGCCTCCACGGACATTGTGTGTGCCATCCATTGCAGAGAACGGATGCACCTAGGAAGACGTTAAGTGCTTGGCCAACCGCTTTGCCAATGCAACGATTGTCAGGATCGGGGGCATCCCGGGCGCCTTCGGGAGAACACTGCCGTCGCACACGAAGAGGTTCTTGATGCTGGTTTCCAGGTTCTCGTCGACCACACGGCCGATGGCGGCGGTGCCGCCGGGATGGGCGCCCTGTGGTGCTGAGACGATGATCGAAGAGGGATCAGCGCCGGCTTGGATCAGGATCTCCCTGGAGATTGCTGAGCCTTCACGCAATCGCGCCCAATCATCCTCGGTTACGGGCTTGGAAACAGCTCCGTCTGGGTAGACCGTGCCGACGGCATCATCGGCCGTCTTAGTCATCATTCCTAGGATCCCTTTCGATGGATAGGAGAACGCCTTCGGCCCGAACTCCATCGACCGGACCATCCGCGAGTGATTGGCATAGGGGGACAGGATGAACCCCTTGCTGTCGTGGAACTGATGGTTGACCAAGGCCATGCTTGGCTCGCGAACCAAGCTGAGATCCTGGGTCACGCCGTAGGTGTTCACGAGAAGGTCGGTGAACAGCCCCGTCCCCGCTTCGCGGAGCCCCGATTCCTGCAGGATCGGCGGCGTGCCCAGCCCGCCTGCGGCGACAACCACAACGTCTGCCATGACGTCAACATCGCCATGAAGGCCGACTGCATGGATCCCTCGCGCGGAGCCAAGATCTTGCAGCACGCGCTGCGCGGTCGCGTTGTACAGAATCTCAACGCCGCCGGCTGCCGCTTGCGCAAGGTAGTCAAGCGCGGTCCACTTTGCATGGTTCGGGCAACCAAACACACATTGTCCGCACGCCTTGCAGAGATCCGCACTAATGAACTTCGGCATCGGCTCCATCTCGTAGTCGAGTTCATGTGCTGCCGCCATGATGGCTTCGGAACCCTCGGAAATCAGAGTCTGGCTGATCGGTGCTACGTTCAGTTCCGTTTCCGTTTCAATGAACTCCTCCTCGAGGTGCACCCCGAGGTCTGCAAGTGCGGTCTCCAGGCAACGGGTGCCGTTGCCGCAGGACACGACGGTTGAGCCACCGGCCATGATCGTTCGCCAGAGGATCACGCCTTCCTTGGATTTCTTCGGAACCTTCGTCACCCGGTTGGCGTCGAAGAAAGCGAGGGAGTGCCGAAATGACCCAAACTTCTCGTGCTGCTTCCCACGCTCGATGACGACAACGTTCGCACCACGTCGCCGTAACTCACGCGCCAGGGTGGCGCCTCCCGCACCCGAGCCGATGATCGCTACATCGTAGTGATTGCTGGACATGACTCAGCCCTCCGTTGCCTCCGGCGGGGAGGCTGCTTGCACGCGGAAGTAGTGTAGGGCGAGTGGGTCCTTCGAGGCCAGAGAGCGGAACGTCTGGATCCAATGACCCGGGTTGTCACTTCAGGAAGAGCGTTCGGAGAGCATTGAGTGATGTAGTTCCCTACGCCAAACGAAGTATCGTTTCCTGGCAAGGCTGTGCCACAGCGTTGCACCTCTTGAACGCGCGAGTCAGCGTCTCTCTCCCCATGTGTTGGACGGAAAGCCCTTTTGAAGCCACGTTCTGCGGCCCTGGGAATGCTCCCTGAATCGAACGCCCACGCCGCTGTCTTAAGGTCCGATGGAAGCATGCCGGAGGATGCAGGATTCGCGAGAGTCAGGGTGATTTCTTGCATACCGAGCCGCGGGCGAGAACGCCTTTCATCGGTGACTTGTATCGAATCTCCTGACGTAGAAGCGGTAGCCTTCGTGGCTGAGCACGACAAGCGCGCCTTGCTCGACCATCTTCTCGATCACTGACCAGTCGGCTTCGGCGCGGGCAAGAAACTCGACCACAGCATCTTCCCGCATGGGATGTACGGAGGTGATGCTGAGGATGTCGGTCTCCGCATCCCCGGTGAACGCGAAGGCATTCCCTTCATATCCGATCAGGTATTCGACGTGATCGGTCTTCTCACGAAAGATCTGATACGCACGACCGATCGCCTCCTCATGGGGCGGACGAACACCGGGCTCGGCGGGTGGCCGTGTGGGGATCGACAGGTAGGCGGTCGCAGGATGAAGGCCGGCGATGAACTCCGAGATCGGACCGAGGGCCTCAACGGAATCGTTCATCGTGCGAACAAGCATCGTCTCTGTCGTCAATTCACCGTCGTAGCCGGCCGCGAATCGAGCGATTCCATCGAGGATCGCATCGAGCTGCAGGGCCTTGTGGGGACGGTCGATCCTGCGCCACAGATCCTGCTGAACGGCGTCAACTTTCACCGAGACCCAATCGGCCTTCGCAAGATCCTCCCGGACATCGGGATTCCAGAGAAGAGAGGCGTTGGTGATGACAGCGATCTTGATACCCAATGGACGCAAGAGCTGGATGTGCTTGCCGAGGCGCGCATCGAGCGTCGGCTCGCCATCCGGCACGAATGCAAGGTAGTCCACCGTCTCTGCGCGACGGTTTGCATCGTTGAGCTTTTTCTCCACCGCCTTAAGGATCTCACCCGAGGTGTGGAAGCAGGTCCTGTTCGTCTGCATCATGCACGCGCGCCCCAACTGGCAGTAAACGCAATTATAGTTGCACGTTTTAAAGGGGATGGGGTCCACCCCCAGAGACTGGCCCAAGCGCCGCGAAGGCACCGGGCCGTACACATAGCGAGTTGACTCGCTCATCATCTCACTCCTGTTT
>CAZKPU010000042.1:0-18263 GCA_964554715.1 uncultured Thermotogae bacterium
GAATCCGCTGCTTGGACTTGTCGGAGCCTATTTCTTTGCCGCGTTGTTCCACCTGTCCTTCCGTCTTCAGGCATGGATTGCACCGGAGATCTTGAAGGCGATGCCGTATGCCCTCGCGATTCTTGTGTTGATCGCTGTTTCTCGCGGAACCCTACAGAAGCGGATGGGGGCGCCATCCGCATTGACGTTGCCGTATCAACGGGGAGAAGAGTAAGAGTAGGAGGCGGCCCACGCGCGAGCTGAAGCCGCGAGTGAGCCAAAGAATATCGATCCAAACGGTCAAGGAGGTTGGGCAATGAAACGCGCGTTGGTAGGACTCGGAGTTCTCGCCATCGTCTTCTCAGTCGGAATGCTGGCACTTGGGGATGCCTACGTTCCGGGTACCCCAATGAAGGTTGGGTTTATCTACGTCGGTCCGATCGGCGACTACGGTTGGACCTACGCACACAACGAAGCACGTTTGATTGTGGAGGACACGTTCCCATGGGTGGAAACCTACATCGTGGAGAGCGTGGCCGAGGGTCAGGAAGAGGCGTTCATCGACCAGTTGATTGCGGAATTCGACGTGGATGTGGTCATCACGACCAGCTTCGGGTTCATGAACGGCACCTACGCCGCTGCACAGCGCTACCCTGACAAGATCTTCGCTCATGCATCAGGGTTCACGCGGGCACCGAACATGCTCACTTACATGGCGGATTTCTATCAGGTCTACTACCTCAACGGAATCATCGCCGGTGCGCTGACCGAGACGGACAAAGTCGGTTATGTAGGCGCGTTCCCGATTCCGGAGGTAAAGCGCCACTTAAACGCCTTCGCCCTGGGCGTCCAGGCAGCCAACCCTGATGCCGAGGTTCAGGCAAGCTGGATCTACGAGTGGTTCAATCCGGCAGGCGCCAAGGAAGCAACGGAGGCCTTGATCGCGGACGGATGTGACATGTTCGCATTCACCGAGGATTCCCCGACCGTTGTTCAAGTCGCCGCAGACAACGAGATGATGAGCTTTGCTCACTACGGCTCCCAGATGTACCAGTTTGCGCCGGACTACGTCGTCTCGGGGCAAGCCGTTCGCTGGGACGCGATCTACCTCGACTTCGTGCAGAAGATCTACGATGGTGTCTACACGGCCGAGAACCTCCAGAACGTGGACTACTGGTGGTTGATGTCGCAGGGCGCGGTTGCTGCGGAAGCTCAGCCCGGTGTGCCGATCAATCCGCTGTACGTCGATGCGTTGAAGGCGTACATGGTCGACGATCCCGTCCTCGGGACGATCTCGGCGTACGATCTCTTCTACACGCGGCTGGCACAGTTCTCCAACCCCGGTGTGACGTTCGACCCGTTCCAGGGACCGATCGTCGACCGGACGGGCGTTCTTCGGGTTCCGGAGGGGATGTGGCTCTCCGTGGATTCGCTGATCACGATGGAATGGGCCGTATCCAACGTTGTGGGTCCATGGCCCAATGAGCCGTAGGCGAGTCTTGACTGTAGCTGTTGAGCGCGCCCCGGAGGCTTCCGGGGCGCGCCGCAGTTCTCTTCCCGCATGATTTGCGCCTGTTTCGCTCCATTTCGATAATCCCGGGAGAAGGAGGAATCGTGGGACTACCTCATGTGACATCCGTTGTACGCCCAACATCCATCGAGGAGGCGTACAACCTGCTGATCAATGCGAACGGTGCAGCACGATGGCTCGCGGGAGGCATCGATATCGTGCGGCAACCCCCTTCCGACAATACGACGCTCATCGATATCTCGGCGCTTCCGCTTCATGACATCACCTCGGTGCAAGAAGGAAAAGCCGTCTCGATTGGCGCTGCAGTCACGTTGACGGAACTGATGGAAAGCCCGCTCATCACTCCGCTCTATCACGGGGAGCTGGTTTCGATGCTCGCCGGCGTCGCTTCGCCGCTTCTCAGAAACCTGGCGACCCTTGGAGGAAGCCTCGGGTCATCGCACCCGTGGTCGGACATCCATACGCTTCTCCTCGCCCTCGGTGCGCTCGTCGAGGTCTATGATGGAAGCTATCAGACCATGGACCTGGCGGATGTCGTGCCGCAACGCTCTGCACCACGGGCGTTGCTCACGCGAGTTCTTATCCCGGTCGCCGAGAGCAACCAAGTCGCTTCCTTCGAGAAGTTCGCGCGTACGAAATTCGATGTGGCTCTCTTGAACTGCGCCTGCAGCGTCTCGATCGATGATGCCGGTCACGTGAAGTCCACACGCGTCGTTGCCGGTGGGACTCCGGCACGTGCAGCGCGCATCCAAGCGGCCGAAGCAAGGCTTCTGGGAACGGAACTCGATGATGCCGCCATCCAACGCGCTGCGGATGCCGCCGCGAACGAGCCCGGCCTGCGGGAGGACGTCCGTGCCTCGGCGGAGTATCGTCGCGCTCTGTTGAGGACAGGGATCCGGCGGTGCCTGCTTAGGGTTCGCTCTCGGACAGAGTTCGACAGCGGATCCCTTGCCAAGGGGGGGAGAGCATGAAGATCGATCTCACAATCAACGGCAAAGACCTCGTGATGGATGCAGCTCCCGGCGAGACGCTCCTCGAACTGCTGCGACGTGAGGGCTACAAGAGCGTCAAAAAAGGCTGCGGAACCGGGGATTGCGGCGCGTGCGCTGTCCTGCTCAACGGCCGCGCCGTGAGCTCCTGCCTTGTGCTCGCCGCCAAGGCATCCGGCTCGTCGGTCACGACCATCGAGGGCGTCTCCCATGATGGAGATCTCCACCCGGTTCAGCAAGCGTTCCTCGACAGCGGTGCCGTTCAGTGTGGGTACTGCACGCCGTCGATGGTCCTCACAACGATCGATTTCCTGTCCCGCAACCCGGACCCTTCGGACGATGAGATCCGAGCGGCGATCGCCGGGAACCTTTGCCGCTGCACCGGATACGAAAAGCAAGTGGCTGCGATTCGTGACGCCGCGGCCCGGATGCGAGGAGATGCCCATGACGCGTGACGAGCCGCGGACGCAGTCGTTCCATACCGTCGGACACAGCGAGCGAAAAGTTGACGGAGTCTCCTTGGTCACCGGGAAACCGACGTTCGTTGCCGACATCGATCTTCCGAACACCCTCCATGTGCGCCTGCTGACCAGTCCCCATCCGCATGCGCGGATCTCGCACATCGACACGTCGGCCGCCGAGGCGGTTCCGGGTGTCGTGTGCGTTCTGACCTACAAGAACACCCCCGCAACCCGTTACACGACAGCCGGCCAGGGGTACCCGGAGCCCTCTCCGTACGACGCGCGCATGTTCGATCCCAAGGTTCGCTTTGTCGGGGATCGCGTCGCCGCGGTCGCCGCCGAGACTCCGGATGCGGCCGAGGAAGCGTTGCAGAACATCCACGTCGAATACGAGCCGCTCGAGCCGGTTCTCTCATTGGACGAGGCGTTGGCAGACGGCGCTCCGGTCATCCACGATGAACCGGATGCCAAGGGAATCTATGAGCCGCAGAGAAACATCGCTGCCGATGTCGATATCTCGGTCGGCGACCTCGATGCTGCATTCGAGGCAAGCGATGTCGTGGTCGAAGCATGCTGCGAGACCCAGTACGCCCAGCACACGCCGATCGAACCGCATGTCGTTTGGAGCTATCTCGATCCAGATGGGCGACTGATCCTGAGGTCGAGCACACAAGTTCCGTTTCACGTTCGACGGATCGTCGCTTACGTACTTGACGTGCCGATCCGCAACATCCGCGTGATCAAACCGCGAATCGGCGGTGGCTTCGGTACCAAGCAGGAGATCCTGCTGGAAGACATCGCAGGGCTCATCACGCTCCGTACAAGGCGGCCCGCCTTGCTCTCCCTGTCGCGGAAGGAAGAGTTCGTGTCGTCACGGACACGTCATCCGATGCGCATCCGTGTCAAGATGGGTGCCGACACACAGGGACACCTCCGGGCCCTCGAGATGGAGGCTCTTTCCAACACCGGTGCCTATGGCAGCCATGCCCTCACGGTGCTCTCCAACGCCGGATCAAAGACGCTTCCTCTCTACAACAAAGCCCCGAGTGTTCGGTTCTTCGGCAAGGCTCTGTACACCAACCTGCCTGTGGGCGGCGCTTACCGTGGATACGGCGCCACACAAGGCTATTTCCCGCTGGAGATGGCGATGGATCTGCTCGCCGAGCGGACTGGTCTCGATCCGATCGAGATCCGGAAACGGAACCACATCCGCAGCGGAGAGACGTCGCCGATCTTCGAGAAACTCGGTGAGGGCCGGGAGGGAGTTGCTTTCAGCATCCGCAGCTGCGAGCTGGACCGTTGCATCGAGATCGGACGCCAACGGATCGGGTGGGACGAGAAGCGCGGCAAGAGGCGCACCTCGGGGCCCTGGGTCCACGGTGTCGGCATGTCCATCCACATGCAGGGCTCCGGGATCCCCCACATCGACATGGGGGCGGCAACCATCAAGATGAACGAAGACGGCTCGTTCAACCTTCTGGTCGGAGCGACCGATCTTGGCACCGGATCGGACACGATCCTTGCACAAATCGCGGCCGAAGTCCTTGGAGTGCCCGCGTCTCATGTGGTCGTCATCTCGAGCGACACCGATGTGACGCCGTTCGATGTAGGTGCCTACGCATCGTCCACCACGTATGTCTCCGGAACCGCCGTCGAGCGAGCGGCTCACAAGGTTCGATCGCAGATCCTGGGCGTCGCCGCGTCCATGCTGGGTCTTGACTCATCACCCACCGACGTCGAACTGACGATCGAAGACGGCAACGTCATCGGCGGTGAACGCGCGATCCCCCTCGCCGAGGTCTGCAGCTATGCCATGTACAGCAGCGATCAGTTCCAGATCGGCGCCATGGCTTCCTGTGTCCCGGAGGAATCACCTCCTCCGTTTCTCGCGAGCTTTGCCGAGATTGCCGTGGACCGAGAGACTGGGTTTGTCAAAGTCCTTCGGTACGTTGCGGCCGTTGACTGTGGCGTGGCGATCAATCCGAAGATGGCCGAGGGGCAGATGGAAGGGGCGATTGTCAACGGGATCGGATACGCCCTTACGGAACAGATGATATTCTCATCGACCGGGCGAGTTCGGAACCCGAACCTGTTTGACTATAAGATCCCGTGTGCCGCCGATGTCCCCCCGATCGAAGTAATTCTCGTCGATTCCTACGAACCCACCGGCCCGATGGGAGCGAAGTCGGTTGGTGAGATCGGAATCAACGCACCGATCCCAACGATTGCCAGTGCACTCTTCGACGCTGTCGGGATACGACTCACGGAGACGCCGTTCACGCCGGAACGGGTCCTGGCAGCAATGAACAGAGCGAATGCGGCTGAGAAGACGCTTAGGGCCTAGGTGTCAGCGTCTTCGCCCCCCACGGAAGGCGAATCCGAGGGCGACGCGGAGCGCGCGCGCCGCAACCCATGTTTGGATTGCTTGGTCGGTGCCGGACGAGAACGACGTCGCCGGCCAAGCCGTTGCCCCACTGCCAACGCCAGAATAACGACGACGATCCCGATCGCTGTCAGTCCGCTGACCAGAGCATCGGAAAGCGCGAGACGAAAAAGGCTTCCGGTCACGACTCCCAGAAGCCCCCAACCGCATGAGAGCAGAACCGCAAACAAGACAAGCCCGAACGTTGACATGCCAGCAGTGTACCGATCTGCCCACCTCCTGCGCAACGCATTGCATGCCACCCGTTGCGGTGAGCAGGCAACGTTCGTACCATCAGCGATGCCCCAATGCATGATGGGGACAGGAGACGATCACAGCAGATGCGACAAAGCATACGAGCGATCCTAGTCGGCGTTGCCATCATCGGATTGGCCGCGGCTGTCTTCCTGATTTGGCCTGCTTCGGACCCCCTAGCCAACGCAACTTCGGTCATCATCCGCTCCACAGAGACAACCATCATGGTAGCCGAGCAGGAACTCCGGATCCTCTTGAACGACCGAGGAATCGAGATCGTCGCTCTTGCGGCGCAAGCAGATGCCTCCATCGAAGTGACAGACGTCCGCCTGCGCCCGATCAAGGGCGATGAACAGCAAGACCCGACAGAAGGCGACCTTGCTGACACAGCCGTTGTCAGCGCCGTCTGCAAGGTCACAAACCTGAGAACCGGACGAGTCAAGACAATGGATTTCACACTTCACTTCGACGGAGAACGCGTTGAAGCACGGCTTGTTCCACGACGGACCTGGCTGTCTTTCTGACCGGCCGAAAGGGCCCGCATCCATGGACGATACAAAACGCATGAAGAGCCCCACCAAGCCATGCACGATTCCCAGCGCGCTGTCGGCTCGTCGAATCCACTTCCGCTCTCGCGGAACCTCATGCGTGTCGCACAAGCTGTGGAAGCTCGCTGCCGGATCCGTTGTTCTTCTCTCGCTTTCGCTCCTTCTTGCAGCGTGTAGTAGTTCTATCGAGGCAGTGGATGTACGCACCGCCGAGTTCGACGTGCCACCGGATGTGGAGGTTGCAATCGACAGCGGAGCCGGTGGGATCCGGTTGCGCGGGGAGTCCGGTCGAGACACGGTCACCGTGACCGCGACGCTTCACTCGTTCGCCTCCACAGAAGAACTCGCTGCGGAGCAGGTCGAGGAACTGGAGGTTCGTTGGCGCCTGGAAGATCGCGGACTGTTTGTCGACTTCGCTCCGCCTCAGGCGCCGGCGATCGGCAAGGGGGCGTACGCCGATCTAGAGCTGTTGGTTCCTGCCGGTTCTTCGCTCACCTTGGCCACGGATGACGGATCGATCGAGATTGCGTTCATCCACGGCGCCGTTGCCGCAAGCGGCCGTGATGACCCGATCATCGTTCGCGAGACAAGCGGCGTTCTGCTGTTGAACGGAATCGCCTGCGACATCGACGTTCAACAGGCATCTGGTGAAGCGATCTTCGCAACCACGACGGAAGGTGATTTGCGCTTCGTGAACGTCGCTGGGTTGATCGACGCGGAAACCCGGGAGGGCGACATCCTCTACGAAGGTCTCCCGTCGGGCCGTTCCAACCGGCTCATCACCCACGACGGGGATCTCCAAGTGGCTCTGCCTCCAGATGCGAACCTACTGATCGATGCGTCGGCTCGCAACGGCCTGATCACTGTCGACCTCCCTCTGGTGGGGGATCTTACCAGCAACGAGTGGACGGCAACCCTCAACGACCCCGATCCGCAGTCGGCATCCACACTTCGACTGACTGCAACGGGAGGCATGATCGCGATCGAACCGTGGGATGAGCCCGTTCGCTAGCGGCCACAGATCGCACCTTGTCGATCCTGCAGCCCCGGCTACGGTTCTCGTTCCGAGACGCGCACCCGTGCCTCTCGTTCTTGAAGATCAAGCAGCAGCGACGCGTCAAGCGACGTGATCTCATCCGGGGAACCCACTCCGTCCAGTGAAACGCTGTAGCCATCCGGCAAGCTGACCTGTTGCCAACGCAAGCCTTCCGTGTCGGGAAGCACCTTGATCTCAAACGCACTCCCAACCGGTAGCGTGATGTCTACCACATCGCCCTGCGCACGGATGATGGCCTCGTAGGAGCCTGGCGGCAGCTCAATCCGCCCTCCGCCGGTCTCGAGGTCGAGTTCAAGAGAGGTCAGCTGAAACGCCGACAGGTCGAGATCGGCACCGCCGGAACTCCACACCGTGAGATCCATCGGCACCCAAGGCGCCAGATGGACCTGCCATGCGATCGTATCGTTGCCCCCCGGGCGGAACCTCCATTCCGGCAACCACCCGAACGCACCTAATTCGATCCGAACCACGGTCTCCTCAGCCCCTTCTGTTCGCCACACCGACTTCTCGATCCGTTCATCAAGCCGCACGGCCAGCGTCGCCTCAAGCAGCATCCCTTCCGAAACGGCGTCATCGATCGTGATCGCGCCGATTCCACCTCGCAGGAAGACCTCAGCGCGTCCTGCGTCACCGACCGTCTCCGCAACGTCCTGTCCGCGGTAGAACCAGTCCGAAGGTCCGAACAGGTACGCAGCAATCATCCCGATGCCGACGACAACAAGCAGGCTAACAATGACCGCCAGTGCGTCACGCAGCGTGCGATCGCCAAGGATGAACTCGACGCCGAGCGCAATGATCAACACCGGCCACAACCGTCCAAACACGGTCCACAGGTCTCGCGTGAGCAGCCCGAGATTGCTCAGCAGAAACAGCACCCCGACGGTGATAACAAGCAGAGGAACAATGATACTTCCGCGGAACGTCCTTCTGAGCATCATCGCCGCCGGATGAGACCGAACAGCATCACGACGCCGGCGAGAATCACAAGCGCCGGCCACCAGATATCGAACCGAAGCCATGCCGTCCACCACACACCGAGGTTCTTCAGCAGGAGAACCGCGCCAAGGAGGATCAGCGCCGCTCCCAATAGAACCGGCGCCCGTCCGCGCCGAGAGCTGCTCGATCGAGCATCCCGTCCCAACTGCCGCACGCGGTTCACGATCTCATCTGCCCCGCTTCGGATCGACTGAGTGACCTCCCTCGGCTCGCCCTCCAACGGCAGAAACAGCCACAACAACAAGTAGATCCAGACCCCCGCCCCCCCGATGACCGCAAGGACAATGAAGATCAGCCGGATCAGATTGGCATCGACATCGAAGGACTCGCTCAGACCGCCGCACACACCACCCAGGATCTGGTCGCGTCTGCTGCGCGAGAGCTGACCGCCCGTCTGGCGCGGATCGGAGCCTCGCCCTGACGTAGAAGACTCATTGTGGTTCACGGATTCGACCTCCTCCGGCGACCCCGCATCGGGCGGCATGCGATGGTTCCACCACGGCTAGCGGCGTCTTTCCGCAGCAAACGCCACAACCAGATTTCGCTGTGAAGCGTTGAAGTTGCTGTCGGATAGCAGGTACAAGACACTCGTTCCATCACTGAGCGGGCGGCCGATGACCATCGATTCCAGGTTGTCGGGCAGCACTGGAGCGTCCGACATCTCGCTGATCGCAGAAACCGACAACAGCTCTTCCTTGGTCACCGTGACAAGTTCCGTCGCTTCGCCCAGCGAGGCAACCGCTTGTACCTCGGTGGCACCGCTAAGCTGCACGCCGAATAGGGCGACGTGATTGCCGATGCCGCTCGAATATGCCCGTTCGAGAACCAGCAGATCGTACTGTGGCGCAAGCTCCCCGGGATCGAGCATCGCCACGACACCGTTGTCGGCATACGTCGCTTCCGTGGGATACGCGAAGATCGGCTCTGTCACGTACGCAAACTCCGCAGTGACGCTCGGCGTCTGTTCGGTCAGGTCATACCGGCTGATCCGCACCCAGGTCCCCTGCTCCACGTCCGACGGCGACCCGTCCTGAATCAACGCCTGCTCGTTGGCCACGTAAAGGGAACGTCCGTCCGAAGAAACCGCCATCGCCTCAAACGCCAGATTCGAGCGGACCCCGCTGTCCGGCTTCGGCAAGAATCGACCGGGAACGGCGGCTGAGCTTGTCCAGTTGCCGTCCACATCGAAGAAACGGATCCACGGGACACCCTGGCCATCCCGTTCGGAGCTTACCGCCAAACGCCCATCGGCGAGCAAGACCACTTCCTCTGCGTCGATCGTTCCGCTTCCGTAGGCAGCCCGCTCGGGTCCTGCATCCGCATCCAGGAAGGTGACATCAAGGATTACGACGTCGGCGATACCGCTATCATCGGCTTCCAGCCGGATATCCATCGTGAACAGCTTGCCCGGCGTCCCGGCGTCTCCACGGTTGTCCGACACGGCGTAGTACACATCCCTTTCGGCGTCATAGGTCAACCCTGAGAGTTCTCCGACCGGCATTTCGCCGTAGGCCCAGGTATCGCTCGCCGCCTCCCAGCTTCCGAGGTATTCGAAATCGATCCCTGCCCCCTGATCCTCATCCCACGGAGCGAAGAGGATAACTCCCGTGCCGATCGCAAGAAGAAGCCCGATCCCCACCACAATCTTCCACATCGTTCCCCCTTTGCCCGGCGTCGCTCGTCATGCTCAATCTGCAGCAACGCTCTTGAATTCCACCCGGAATCCCCTACGAAGTCAAGTCATCATCAGCCGCGATGAAAGCCAAGCGGGCTTGACCGAAGCCAAACCCGCCCGCCGACTCTGTTTCATTTGATGGTTGTCCCTACGGTGCCACCGCCTGATACGCGTTCACTCGACCGTACCCGTATTCGACGTCCTGTCCGGGCTTCCCGAGATCGTCCGCGCAGGCTCGCAGCTCGCGGAGCACATGCGCCGGCTTCATGTCGCCGCCACCGGCTTCGATGATCAACGCCGCTACACCGACCACATGCGGAGCAGCTTGGCTGGTGCCAGCAAAGAAGTAGTAGTCCAACCCAAGAGCGGGTCCCAGCACCATGTCATACGCCCAGAAATCTCCCGGATACAACTGCCAGTCGCCTCCCGGAGCTGCGAAGTCGATCTGCGGACCGTAGTCGCTGTAAGAGGCAAGCAGATCCAGATCCGTCGCCGGATCATACCACCACCCAACGGGACCCGTGGCCGAGACACAGACCGCGTCGCCAAGATCAGACGGCGTGTGCATCCATCCGCTGTCGCCCTGGCCGTTCAGGCTGCCGTTCCCGGCGCTTGCTACAACCAGAACCCCTTCTGCCGTGGCGTAGTTGATCGCTGAGCGCATCGCATTGAGCAACGCGTTGATCTCCGCTGCTCCGACGAAAACCTCGTGCCAGACACCCTCATTGTCCTCGTACTTGTAGTAACCGTCGTGCGAGAAGTACGCGCCGAGGCTCATGTTGGCAACGTCACAATCGTTCTCCGCTGCATGCACAAGCCCCTGCATCATCGCGAAGAAGCTGCCGGATCCATCGGCTCCGAGCACCTTGATGCCAACGATTTCCGCTCCCGGAGCAACGCCAATGACACCGTAACCGTTATCGGCCGCAGCGATGATGCCCGACACGTGCGACCCGTGGGAGTGATGATCCATGACATCCAGCTCGCCTATGACAAAGGAGATGCTGAGATCAAGGTTCACTTGTCCGAACAAGTCGGGATGTTCGTAGTTCACACCGGTATCAAGGACGGCCACTCGGACACCTGCACCGGTCACACCAGCGTCCCATGCGCCTGGGGCATCGATCGCCTGAAGAGCCCACTGAAGACCGAAATACGGTTCATCATCGCCGATCGATTCGGGCTCCAACTCGACAACGTTCGTCGGTGGCAGCCAGTGTGCCGCAATGTTCGGAGCCGTCTCCGAAAGCCCCGGCAATCCGTCGATCGCTTCCAGATAGGCCCGCCCCGAACCGCGAACCAGCGCCATGTTGAGCGGTTCGATGACGGCCAGAACTTCGCCGCCTGTAGCCTCGATCTCCACAAGGAGGTTGCCGGGGATCCGTCCTCGGAAGATCAGGATCGTTTCTTGTTGTGGGCCCTCCGACATCGGGACAACGCGGGTCGCAGGCTGAAAGAGCGTGCATCCCGCAAGCAGCAATCCCAACCCCAATACCACCATTCCTCCAGCCGTCACTCGTTTCCGCATGTCTCCTCCTTCCCTTGGATCCGTCGAGTTCCGGCCCACCATCCTGCACACCATCCATTCCCTTGTAGGATGTCGTGCGAACGAGTGTCAACTCGAACTCTGTGTGCATCACGGAGGAACTCACCGGAAGCGAGAATCTGGAACTCCTACAGCGGAAACAGCGGATCCATCGCTGCGGGCGCGACCGTCCGTCGCGCTTGATCGAGCGCCGCGTCGACCACAGCTAGGGTGGTAAGGGTATCGCCCAGTGCGTCGTGGGCATCGATCTGGGCAACACCGTAGAACTGCGCTGCCGCAGAAAGCCGCTGCCAGCGATACGACGCTCTGCGGCTGTCCCATTCGCCGAAAATCCTCGCGAACCACATCATGGCGCACCACGGCTCGAACTGCGGGGTGGCAAGGTCGTATTGCGCACACGTATTGCGAATGACCTTCATGTCGTAGGAAGAGTTGTAGATCACAACACGCTTCCCTTCGACCGAAGCACGAAAAGCGGCGTAGATCTCGGGAAAGCGGGGAGCATCGGCGACGTCGGCGTCCCGGATTCCTGTGATTTCGGATGCTCCGGGCTCGATCGGCTTGCTCGGCCGCACCCTCTCGTTCAAAAGGGTTGCACCACTGCGGTCGATGACTGCGACACTTACCATTTCCGGATTGTCAAGACCTGTCGTCTCAGTATCGAGCACAACGAAGTCATCCTTGGCAAGAAGCTCCCAGATCTCCCGATACGCCTCCTTGACATCTCCGCGATGGTTGCCGCCGTGTCGATGAATCACTCAAGCGTTTCCTTTCCCCTACTCCTGCGCTCGACTGCGCAGATCCCCCGGGAACAGAGACGTAGATTCGGGACTTCCCGTGCCACACATACGTCCTATTCCCACATGGAACGCATCCGCTCGGCGATGTTGCGGCGGATCACGGTGTCGATCGTCAGCTCTTGCTCCGACTCGTCCACCGTGACCACTTCGTCCATCGTCGCACGCACATCCTCAGTCAAGAACCGCGACGGCTGAGCGTAGCTGTGACGGTCACCAAGCGCGTACCACTTGGAATAGTACCGCAAAGGCCACGTCACGTAGAGAAAGTCCCGTGCTCGCGTCAGCGCGACGTAGGCCACTCGCAGCTCTTCTTCGATCTCTTCCTTCGATCCTGCCGCCATATCCGACGGAAGGAATCCGTCGGCGGCATGGATCAGATACACGCAATCCCACTCGCATCCCTTGGCAGAATGGATCGTCGAAAGCACAAGCCAGTCCTCGTCCACAAACGGCGGCCCCGCAAGATCGCTCGTGGAATTCGGTGGGTCGAGCTGAAGATCGACAAGGAACTTCCGCCTGGATCGATACCCGGAAGCGATCTGTTCGAGACTCTCCAGATCACGCGCCCGCACGCGTGGGTTCTCGTACAGCTTCTTCAGAAGCGGTTCGTAGAAGCGACGTATCCGCGCGACTTGCGCCGCCGGTTCCTTGGTGCCAAACGGAACCAGTTCATCGACAAGGATCGACAGTTCGGCCATTCTGTCCCGTGCCGCGGGCGGCGCATCGAACGTTCCGATCGCCCGGGGATCGAATCGCGCTGCCACCACGTGTTCGACGACGCGTGACGCACAGGCGGGACCGACACCATCAAGGAGCTGCAGCACACGGAACCATGCCATCTCATCCCTGGGGTTCTCGAGGATCCGCAGGAACGAAATCGTGTCCTTGATGTGCGCCGCCTCCAGAAAGCGCAGCCCTCCGAACTTGTGATACGGGATATCGCGTCGCGTCAACTCGAGTTCTAACGAGGCCGACAGATGCGACGCTCGGAACAACACCGCCTGACGGTGAAGAGGAATCCCTTGCTCATAGTGCTCGAGGACCCGCTCGATTACGTATTCATCTTGTTGTGCCTCATCCCTGCACATCACAAGCTTCGGATTCTCACCGTTTCCTCGGGCGCTCCAAAGCTCCTTGGCGTAGCGCTGCGAAGACTGCGCAATGACCCGGTTGGTCGTCTCCAGAATCGGTTCAACCGAGCGGTAGTTCTCCTCCAGTTTGACGACGGTCGTTCCCGAGAACATCTCCGGGAACTCGAGCATATTTCGCACCGTGGCTGCACGAAATCCGTAGATACTCTGTGCGTCGTCACCAACGACCATGATCCCGCCGTTCGGTCGGTACATCCCACGCAGGATCTCCGCTTGGACTCGGTTGGTGTCCTGATACTCATCGACAAGGATGTGGTCGAACTGTCCCGATACCTGATCCGCAACCTCCCCTTCCCGGACAAGCTCCGCCCAATAGAGAAGAAGATCATCATAGTCGAGGACGTTGCGCTTCTGCTTGCGGGCGACGTACTGCTGGAAGATCGACTTCAGCTCCGTTTCCCACTCGGCACACCACGGGAAGTAGCGCTCCAAGACCATTGGCAGATCGTCCTTACCGTTCACGCAACGCGAATAGATCGCGAGGCATGTCGATTTGCGCGGGAACCGCTTCTCTCGGCTGTGCAGCCCCATCTCGTGCCGGATGAGATTGATGAGGTCCTCGGAGTCTCCCTGGTCGAGCACGGTGAAATCCCGCCGCAATCCGACCGCTTTGTTGTACCGGCGCAGCAACCGGTTGGCCATCGCATGGAACGTCCCTCCCCACACCCGCCCTGCTGTCGGTGCTCCACGATGCATGATCGCCGACGCACGGGAGAGCATCTCCTGTGCCGCCCTGCGAGTGAATGTAAGAAGAAGGATCTTCTCAGGATCGACTCCCTCGGCGATCAGGAACGCAACGCGGTACGCCAACGTCTTCGTCTTGCCACTGCCCGCCCCGGCCACCACAAGGAGAGGCCCGTCGCGATGCGTGACCGCTGCCCGTTGTTGGAGGTTGAGATCGTCTAGCCAGGGATAGGTCTCATGCTCGCCCATTCCCGTTTCACCACCCTTCAAGTCCGCCAGGGTCTCCAGGTCTCCCGATTCAACCGCCATCCGTAGTTGAGAGTCCGTTCGAACCCGACGTGCGGTCATTGTGGCGAAGCGCCGGGATCGAGTCAACCACTTGACGCCGCTTACCCTCTTCCTCATGCTAGTAGCTAGAACCAAGGAAGCGAAAGAGGCATCTGTGCGCCTGGAAGGATGGTTGTTTCGCATCGCTCGTTGGGCGGGATGGCTGCTTGTCCCGATGATCCTCGCACAGCTCCTTACGGGCTACGCGATCCTTCACCCTCGGATCTTCGCCGGACTCATCGGGAAGATGTCGGCGTTCAAGGGACACGCCGCAATCCAAGTGGCAACCGTCGTACTGTTTGTGATCCACTGCATCCCCTACTGTGCATCGGCCCTGCGCCGGATCCGCCTTCGCCGCAACCTGTCGATTCTCTTGCCGACCATCCTCGGAGCAGGACTGATCGCTTTTGTCGTCTACCTGCGCCGGTTGGGATAGCGCGCCCTGTATGGAGGAGACATGAGAAAACCCGCACTTGCCTTGCTGATTCCCGGACTAGCTGTTGGGATGATGGTCGCCGCCTGCGCTCGGCGAGCGGAAGATCCGGGCGATGTCACCGTTGTTGAAGTCCGTGAGTATCAGGGAGAACGTCTCGGCTCCACAAACGACTTCCGCGAGAACTCGATCCTTGGGCCTCAGCAGATCGATGAAGCGGCCTACACATTGACCATCGACGGACTGGTCTCAACCCCCCTGTCGCTCTCGCTGGAACGGCTCAGCCGATACATCCGACAGAAGAAGCTGGTTACTCTGTACTGCGTCGATGGGTGGGATGTCACGGCGTTGTGGGAAGGGATCCGTGTCCGCGATTTGCTGGAGGAAGCCCAGGTAGAAAGTTCGGCAAACACGGTGATCTTTCATGCGCAGGACGGCTACACAACATCTCTACCGCTCTCGTTCGTCATCGGAAACGATTTGATCATCGCCGACCGGATCAACGACATCCCGCTCCCTGTCGATCAGGGCTGGCCGTTCCAGCTGGTGGCCGAGGACAGGTGGGGCTACAAGTGGATCCGCTGGCTTGTAAGGATTGAACTCTCAGACGATGAGACCTACCGTGGATACTGGGAAAGCCGCGGCTACAACAACCTCGGCGATCGCACCATCCCGATGTTCGAAGACGTTCCGAGTGCGGAAGAACCGGACGAAGCACTTCCCGGCCTTCCGGGGTCTACGTAGTGGCGCACCCCGAGCAAGCGGTGCATCCGCGGCGCTTAGCGCCGCCGGATGCGTGCTCTCGATCCGATACCGACCCAAGCAAACAGGATGATCACCAGGAACCACAGACCCGCTGCCTGCCAATACGAGAGCTTGGTCAGTAGGCCAAGGTGATCCACAACGATGCTATTCCAGAGCATCTGGACGATCCAGCTAAAGAAGAAGAACGCTCCGATTCCTCCTCCGGTGATAACCCCGCCGAACCATTTCATGGCTGCCTCCTTTCTTCTGCGCTTTGAAGCCTGGCACAAGTACGTGACGCTTGCGCGCCGACGGGTTCATCGACGAGCCCCGACTTGCCTGAATCTACGTATCGCGAGACACTTTCTGCGTGAACGTACGTCAAGTCAGCCGCCCGCCGCAACCGCGCACCTCAGAATCGGTTTCGTTTACACCGCTCACCGAATCCGATCTGCCCGTGATGTGCCGCTGGCTTAGCGACCCTGAGGTGTATCGGTGGGTCGGCGGGCATCCCCGACCGTATTCCGAGCTCTGTGCCAAGTACCTTCCCCGCATCCGCGGAGATGAACCCACGCGTTGCTTCCTGATCCGGCTTGACGGTGAAGCGATCGGTCACATCCAATCGTATCGCATCGCCGACTACCCGGAATACGAGTCACAGGTCGGCCTTAGTGGGGAGTTGGCGGGCGTCGACCTCTTCATCGGGGAAAAGGCCCATCGGCACCGCGGACTGGGAGCCGTCATCCTTCGCTGCTTCCTGGCCGAGCACGTGTTCGCGACGCCATCGACAACCGGGTGCGTTCTCAGCCCGGATCCGAAGAACACATCTGCCGTTCGTGCCTATCGGAAGGCAGGATTCTCGCTCGTGAGACCCATCCAAACGAACAATGGGGAAGAACACCTTATGTACATCGGACGGAACGCACTTGCTCCGGCGCCCCATCAACGATGGCTGCTATCCGCCGCGAGAATCCTCCTCGCTCCGTATCTCGCCGGGCTTGCCTACCTGACCTTGCGGCCATCGTATCCGCAAGCGATCGAGGCCACATACAACGCACTCGGCCGTGGATATCTGCACATCCCTGCATACTTCGGACTCGGCGTCCTTGCGTTTCTTTCCCTGCCGATTTGCTCGCGACGCTTCGCGCACCCAGCAGCAATCGCAACGATTGGATGCATCCTATACGGAGCCCTTCTCGAGATCCTTCAGCTTCTTGTGCCCGGACGCACGCCCAACAGCCTCGGAATCCTGCTCAACACGCTCGGTGCCACAGCGGGGGTCGCACTGGCCGTCGTCTTTCGGAAACGGCCTGCAACTCACAGCTTCTAGCCCGTTTCCGGCAGCCTTGGAGTGCTCGCGCAGCTCCTTCACGTGCAACGCCATACGGCACACCCTCCAACGCTTTGCTCGCCGCTTCCGGAACCTGTGTTTACCTCTTCTGCGGGCTGTCCTTTGCAGATTGCCGATCCGCCTCCAACCTCGGCAGCCGACTATCGCCGTTGCGGAGTCTTCCGGAATGAGGCGTCAACGAGCACAGATCCGGTAGGTCCGAAGCGCTTTCGGCACCGCGCCCACCACGCCATGCTGCGCAAACCATGAGCTACGGACTGACGAGCTCTTCGCCTTCGGGGTCTACGTCCCCCAGGGCTCTTGCGATTCAACCAAGATGCTTCCCAAGCCAACGTTCAGATCATACGACGCTTCTCCAGACCCCAGGATAAGTTTCCCGGCTTCGCTCAGGAATCCGCGTGCTGTCCAAGCCGAAACCGAGTCCTGAAACCCGCGAAACTCGACATCGCCGATCCCGGTGGACGCCGTGATCGTTGCGGAGACTCCCACATCCACACCGAGAACGATCTCGCCAACTCCAAGCGATGCGGTCACTCCGATGGCGTTCACATCCACTATCCGGACGCTACCAATACCGTGCGCGATCACAAGAACCAACGCTTCGATCCGCTCCAGGACGGTCTCACCGACACCAGCCTCAATGATGATCTCTTGGGCTTGGTGGTCGCTGACCCTCACAGCTCCGGCACCGTTTCGAAGCAGGAGATCCGTTCCATTCGGAACGCGAACTTCAAGATCGACTCGTTCGTCTCCTGCCGTACGCAGCGTTATGTCATCCGAGCCTTGTTCCACCTCTACGGCAACCCCGGATTCTAGCGCTTCGCGCTGGCTGCAGCCGGGGATCGCCGTCCATTCGACGATCCGTGCGGATTCGGTTTGAGTCTGCCGTGGTTCGTAGGAAAGCACGACGACATCGCCGGCCGAACCCTCGACCCGCAAGCCTGCTCCCTCCGGCAGAATTGTTGTCCCAAACTGAGGCGCTGCCGCTTCGCCACGATCTTCTCCCGATCCGATGCCACCAAACGTCACGCCCAAACTGACGATCGGTCCGCTGAGATCAAGCGACGGCGTTGGAATCCCAACGACATCTCCGAAGTCGAAACCGAACAGAGGCAAGAGATACCCGAGGCGAAGCTCGATCCCCATCCAGCTCAGTAGCTGCGCTTGAAGGCTGACATAGGGCTGTGCGAACGCACTCACGTGACCGAGAGTCCTCCCTGTAGGTTCGATGAGGATCGCTTGAGGCTCCTGCCCCAAGGCGTTGGGCATCGCGAAAGCCATGTCGAGAACAGTCGCTCCGCCTCCCCACACCGT
>CAZKPU010000042.1:18273-19310 GCA_964554715.1 uncultured Thermotogae bacterium
GGATCTCTCATCGCCACCAACCGCCCATCCGATATCGAATCCGCCGCCCGCGCAAACAAGCTCTGCCGTTCGATCACCAACGCCCGATGACGCGAAAACGCCCCATCCGCCACCGCCAAAGGACCCGCCTCCGATGACCCCCCCGCGGCCATATCCACCTGCGCCCCATAGGATCTCTCCGAACGGTGGAAGATCGTTCTCCGACAAGAAGGCATTCACGCCGGTTAGATCAGGGAAGAACGCCACCGAGGAACTCACCCCGAATCCGAACGGCAGTCCCGCTTTGTCAGCGTCTTGTCCCGCTCCCGCCACCGAAAGCGATGCGACCACAACGATCATTCCAACGATCTTCCATGCTCTCTTATCCATACCATCCCCCTTGTCCGGCCGCGGCAGTCTCGTTCGCTTCCTCTACGTGATCGTACTGCAGGTCGCTTTCACAGGCGAATCGAACACGACAGCTTCCCGCTCATGCGTGAGGAGACGAAGAGAAGCACGTGTAACCGATGCTCGATCGCTTGCGGTTCGTGCTCGCGGGAAACGGCGAAAACCCTATGGAGAACAGCTCGTTCGATCGTTGGAAGTGATCGCTTGAGCTTCCACGGGTGGCAGACCGCAAGACACGTCCGTCTTCGCGTACACTCTCTTGAGAATCTTGCTTCCATTCTTTCGGCATGCGCTCGCGGGCTACACTGTTGCATCCGTAACAACTACACACGTACATATCGTACCTAAGGAGGGAGCATGAAAAGGGTTCTTGCTCTAGTGGTAATGATGCTTCTGCTTCTGTCGACTATCGTCACAGCGTTGGCGGCGAACGGTTACGACGGGCCTTCATCCAACGCAGGGGACGGGGTTTCCGACGGTAGCGAGTTCGATTCGCAACCCGGTCCTTTCGGTGAGGGAGCATCGGCCGGCCCTGCACCGAATTCGGGCGATGGCGTTCCCGATGGCAGCGGCTTCTGAATCCGCCTGCAATCCAACACGCCTGACATACAAGATCTCTTTCGCTTCTTGAGGGAGCGGCCTCGGTGCTC
>CAZKPU010000043.1:0-18588 GCA_964554715.1 uncultured Thermotogae bacterium
GTGTTGTCGTACAACACTTAAACCACACTATCCACTTTTCAAGGACCAGGTTTGCGAAGGGAAGTATAGCCCCCCCTTCGGGGTGTGTCAAGGAAAACACAGAAACTGACGCTACGCTCGTAAACAATAGCTTTACAAGCGCTATCCTTGCCGATCCCCGAAACGCCGGAGTTCGCTATCTTTCCTTGCGCTATGTGGCCAGAGTAGCGCGATACCCCGCTCCGAGTCAAGTCGTTCTGCCGACGCCAATGGCGTCCATCTTCTTCACTGTGTGTCGAACCGCAAATTCCCCCCATGCGTAGCCGCTTCCGCGCTCGCTATCCACACCATCGACCTCGGCCTTCACCGCGGCTCGCTGCGGACGCCGCAGCTTCCGCAATCCGCTTGTTCTCTATGGCGGTCGTTCGGCTGATGCCAGCGCGTTCCCCTCACAGCGTCCCAATCAGCTGCCGCGCCAGGAAACGGTGCCTCATCGCCGACAAGAACGCACCGTTCTCTCCGCAGTCTATCTACAAGACTGATCCCCGGCGATGGCATCTTTTCGTGATTATCCTTCCATCTTCCTTCCATTGACGCTGTACTCTCATTCGTTCTACGGTAGTTCATGGCACTTTGTCGCGAGCAGAACCAGTGGAAGTGGTTGTGCATGACGGAGCTGCCGTGCAATTCGCTCAACCCCCCGTAGAACCTCCAAGCTCTCATGTTGTCAACGGCAACCCAATGGTTGGTTGTCCTTTGACCAACCGAAGGCAGAGCTTCTTCAACACTCTAGCTTAGCGATATGTCAGGAGCATCTATGCCAGCGGATATTCTTATTCGCGGAGCACGGATCTTGGATGGCACTGGCAACCCATGGTTCTACGGCGATATCGCCGTGTCCGGGGGACGTGTCACCTCGATCACAACCTCCAAGAAGATCGAAGCCAAGAAGATCATCGACGCCACAGGCCTTTTCGTGGCGCCTGGATTCGTCGACTGCCACAGTCACGCCGATTTCGTGCTCGCTGACCCCAACCATCCCGATGTTCTCGAGTGCCTAGTGCGTCAAGGGATCACAACGGTGATCACCGGGAACTGCGGCTACTCGCCGTTCCCGGTCCGATCCAAGGAAGATGTCGACCTCCTGCGTGGCTACAGTGCCTTCTTCCAGTCCGACGGATTTGAGTGGCACTGGTCCGACGCCAAAGGGTTCATGGACTACGTAGAAGAGAAGGGATCCGCCTATAACGTGATCCCACTGACCTCCCACGGGACAGCCCGGATGTGTGTCATGGGACTGGCTGCCGGTGTCGCGTCAGAGGCTCAACGTGCGGAAATGGCGCAGCTTGTACGCACCGATCTCGCTCAAGGAGCTTGGGGACTCTCGAGCGGCCTGATCTACCCGCCCGGGATGTACTCCGACACGCTGGAGTTGATCGCCGTTGCCGCACCTCTGCGTGAGTTCGGAGGAGTCTATACGTCCCACATCCGCGGATCGAGCGAAACCGTGGTTCAAGCCGCTCAGGAGGTGATCCGTGTTGCCGAGTCCAACGGGATCACCGCGGTTCACTCCCACGTCGAAGCGTTCGGCGAGCGGTTCTGGCCGCAGATCGATACGGTCCTTGCCATGCACGATGCGGCACGAGCACGCGGCGTTGACGTCGGTATGGATGTGATTCCCTACATCGCTGCCAACACGACATTGTTTGCCACGCTTCCCCCGTGGGCCCTTGAGGGAGGGATGGACGCCCTGGCGGAGCGTCTCGCCGATCCGGAGATTCGAGAACAGGTACGCGTCTCGGTCGAAGAAGACATGCCGGGTTGGCCGTCGTGGCTGCCTGGAGCGTGGCCGCACAACCTGGTCGGCGCGACCGGCTGGACGAACATCCGTTTGATCTCCGCTCTTCTTGGAGAGAATCAGCGGTTCGAAGGGATGTCGTTCACCGAAATCGGTGAAGCAACCGGCAAGACACCCTTTGATGCCGCCGCAGACATGATCATGGCCGAGCGCGGCCCCACGATGGCACTGTACATCGGTAGTTCCGGCGTCGATGACGCCGACGACCCGTGGCACCGGAAACTGATCGCTCATCACCAGGTATCGATCGAAACCGACGCGATTGTCACCGGCCGCGGATTGCCTCATCCGGCGGCCTACGGTGCCTTCCCGCGCTGTCTGGGCCACTACTGCCGCGAACTGAGCCTTGTCCCGATTGAGGAGATGGTGCGGAAGATGACGTCGCAATCACTCATGCGGTTTGGAGTTCGAGCCCGCGGCGTGATCCGCGAGGGCGCATGGGCCGATCTCACCTTGTTTGACCCGGAGACCGTCTCCGATCGCGCGACCTACCAGAAACCGGAGCAGTTCCCAACAGGGATCGAATACGTCCTGATCAACGGCGACCTCGTTCTCGACCGGGGGAACTACACCCATGCTTTATGCGGACAGGTTCTTAGGAAGACCGAAGAGACATGAGTAGATCTAGGGATCGCCTCTCCCTTTGCAGGACACGGGGCGTTCATAGGGGCGCCCCGGAAAGGAGGTACCTGCAACAACACACGTACAACCGGGGAGTAGAAGGACGGAAGGCGTTGACGAGCACGTAAGGAGGAAATGCATGCGTAGCAAGGTTACCAGAATCATTGGCCTGCTAGTTGTCGGAATCGCCCTGGTCGCAACACTTGCCGCCGCGCAGGAGCCGATCCGAATCGGCGCCCTGCTTGACTACACCGGTCCTGTTGCCGATCTCGGGCCCAAGTTCGAGGCTGGAATCAGGCTGGCGTTGGAAGAAGTCGGATACGAAGTGGCTGGCCGCCCCATTGAGCTGATCATCGAAGACAGTGCCACAAGCGTTGGTGTCGCTCTCGACAAATTCAAGAAGCTTGTCGACAGTGATGGCGTGAACATCTGCATCGGCCCCCTGATGGGCGATGCACACCTTGCGATCGCGCCGTATGCGACCGAATCCGGAGTTCTCGCAACCTCGCTGATCAACGGCATGGGCGTCATTGCACGCAACGAGATCGTGGAACAGAGCACCTATCTCATCTATCCCACCACCGTCTACGGCCAGACCTACTGGTTCGGTCAGTACTGCCATGACGTTCTCGGCTACGAGACGATGATCACCGTTGGCGCCAACTACGCCGGTAAGATCGGCTATACGAACGGCGTCGCCGAAGGGTTCAAGGCCGCCGGTGGAATCGTTACCGCTCAGATGTGGACCCCATTGGGTACAGCGGACTACAGTCCGTACATCTCCACGATGGTCGGCGTCGATGTGGATGTCGTCATGTACGCTCTCGAGGGTCCCGGACCGGTCGCCCGCTTCCTGTACCAGGCAGCGCAAGCCGGACTGGAATCGCCGATGGTGACGATCACGCAGGACGGCGACTACACACCGGAAGCACTCGCCGAACTCCAGGACATCTCCCTTGGGATCCCCGGTGAATCCACGTATTCGTGGCAGCTCGACAACCCGGAGAACGAGGCGTTTGTCGCCGGCATCATGGCCAAGACGGGTCAGATCCCCAGCAGCTCCGAGCAGAACGCGTACACGATCACCAAGATCATCCTCGCCGCGCTCGAAGCGACCTGCGGCGATGACTCGATCGACGTGCTCTGGCCTGCGGTTCTCGCGGTTGAACTTGACACGCCGGCAGGGCCGGTCCACTTCACGCCCGAAGGTGTTGCTGTGTGCCCGGCGTACGTTACGGAAGCTGAGCTGAAAGACGGTGAATACGTTCTGTCGGCACCGCTCTACGTCGAAGAGAACGTCCTCGATCCGACCCTTCTCAGCAGTCAGCAGTAAGGAGAGACGACCGCGCCAACGCTTCATGGCGTTGGCCGCGGCCGCCTTGGCGGGTGCAGGTAGGACAGGAGTCTCGTTCCTTGCCTGCCTGCACCCCAACAGAATCGGATGAGGCAATCCGCCTAGATCGGAGGTCTGCAGTAGTGAGCATGTTCCTCACCAACCTCATCAACGGCATCTCCTACGGAATGGTCCTGTTTCTGATCGCGTCCGGTATGTCCATTGTCATGGGTGTGATGGGAATCAGCAACCTCGCACACGGTGCGCTGTACATGATCGGCGCTTACGTGGGATGGCAAGTGTTCAAGGGATTCGGTCTTCCGTTCACACTTGCCGTGATTCTCGGGGGTGTCGCCTCAGGATTCGTCGGTCTGCTCATCGAGAGGGTCTTCCTGCGAAGGCTCTACAAGCAGCCCAACGAGCAAGTCCTTCTCACATACGGCTTCGTCTACATCGTTACCAACCTCTGCATCTGGATCTGGCAGGGCTGGGCTCGCATGCCGTTCACGGCGCGAGCATTGTTCCGTCCGATCAAAGCCGGCGCTCTCCGGCTCGCTCCTTCGCGTCTGTTAATCATCGGTGTGGGTGGAGCCATGGCGATCCTCCTCTGGTATCTGCAGGATCGAACCCGCATCGGAGCCATGGTTCGCGCCGGGATGGACGACAAAGAGATGGCGCAAGGCATGGGAATCAATATGGAGTTGGTCTCCACGATCGTCTTCTTCGTCGCGGCGTTCATCGCCGGGCTGTCCGGTGTACTGGGCGCCCAGCTCATGGGGGTCAACAGCCAATTGGGAAGTGACATCCTGCTTCTGGCGATGGTTGTCGTCATCGTTGGAGGGGTGGGATCCATCCAAGGGGCACTGCTCGGCGGGTTGCTGATCGGCCTGGTCGATACGTTCGGCAAAGTGCTGTTCCCGCAGATGGCGATGTTCTCGATCTACCTGGTGATGATCATCATCCTGGTCGCTCGCCCCAAGGGGCTTCTGGGGAAAGGATCCACACGATGAGGACGCAAAAGGTTCCAGGATCCCTTCCTGTTCGTCACAGCGTTGATTGGAGGAAACAGCTCATCCCGTGGATCTTGTTGATCGGTGTGCTAGTTGTGATGCCGATCCTTCTCCCGACGTTCCTGCAGCGGATGATGGGGAAGTTCCTGATCTTCGCGATCTTCTCGATCAGCTACAACATCGTTGCCGGATACGCGGGCCTCCTCTCGCTTGGACAGGCCGCCTACTTCGGCGTCGGCGCGTACACCGTGGCGACGATGTCATATCACTTCGGCATTACCTCGATGTGGATCACAGGTCCGGCGGGGATCGTGATGGGGACGCTCGCCGCTGCCGTATTCGGTCCGATCGTCCTTCGGGTGTCCGGGATGTACTTCCTCATCCTGACCTTCGCCATCGGGCAGTTGTTCTACAGCTTCGTGTGGAATATCCAGTGGTTCAATGTTCCCGGAATGCAGGGGATCGCCGGCCTGCCACAGCCTTCGATCGGGATCGCCGGATTCCAATGGACCGAGCTATCGTTCTACATCTTCGTGTTGATCGTGTTCGCCATCGCGATGTGGCTGCAGCGGCGCCTGTCGCGTTCCCCGTTCGGCCACTCGCTGGAGGGGATCCGTGAAGGCGAGAAGCGGATGCTTGCGATGGGCTACAACGTTTGGCTCCACAAGTATCTCGCGTTTGTCATCGGCGGTGCTTTTGCCGCACTCGCCGGTGTGCTGTTCGTCTACCAGAATCGGTTCGTCGAGCCCGCCCATCTCAACATCATGACGTCGTTCCTGCCGATGGCGATGGTCATCATCGGAGGACCGGGAACGCTCTGGGGACCAGTTGTTGGTGCGGCGACCATCGTGTTTGTCGAGTACTACTCAAGTCTGCTTATCCCCGAGCGATGGCCGTTGATCCTTGGCGCTCTGTTCGTTCTGGCAATCATGTTCGCTCGCAAGGGTCTGGCTGTGTATGCAGCCCGCGGATGGCGCCGAGTGGAGGCAAGACTATGGAAGCACTGAGACTTGAATCCCTTTGCAAGAGCTTCGGCGGTGTCGATGTCCTGACCGATGTCTCGCTCTCCGTGAACGAGGGCGAGCGCGTCGTCCTCATCGGCCCGAACGGTGCAGGCAAGACCACCACGTTCAACTTGATCAACGGACAGTACTCCGTGACCTCGGGCACGATCCATCTGTACGGACAGAACATCACCAAGCTGCCGGTTCATCGCCGTGCGCAGCTCGGCATTGCGCGTTCGTTCCAGATTACGAGTGTCTATGCAGATCTGACGGTTCTCGAGAACGCGATCCTCACCACACACGGATGCCGGCGCTCCCGATATCAGTTGTTCCGCTCCGTTCATGCCTACAAGGAGGAGATGGGGATCGCCCAGGAGGCCCTTGAATCCGTCGGGTTGTGGGACGCTCGAGACGAGCTTGTCGCCAATCTCGCCTACGGGCAGCAGCGGCGTCTGGAGATCGCTCTCACGCTTGCTTCGCAGCCGAGGCTTCTTCTCCTCGACGAGCCGAGCTGCGGCCTGACAAGCGGTGAGTGCGATTCGATGATCGAGGTCATCAACAGCCTTCCGTCACACATCACGACGATCGTCGTCGCTCACGACATGGATCTCATTTTCGGCGTGGCAGATCGCATCATCGTTCTTTACTACGGAACGCTCTTGGCAGACGGCTCTCCGGAGGAAATCCAGGCAAACCCGCGTGTGAAAGAGATCTACATGGGGGTTGAGGAGGGTACCCGTGCTGAACGTTGACAGCATCCACACCTACTACGGAGAGAGCTACATCCTTCAGGGCGTATCTCTCAGCGTATCCGAAGGTCAGGCTGTTGCCCTGCTCGGAAGAAACGGCATGGGGAAAACCACCACCATCCGCTCGATCATCGGGTTCACACAACCGGCCCAGGGCGAAATCACGTTCAAGGGAAAGGACATCACATCCTGGTCGTCCTTTCGGCGGGCCAAGGCCGGAATCGCCCTGTGCCCTCAGGGTCGCCGCATCTTCCCGTCACTGAGCGTCCAGGAAAACCTCACCATGGCGGCGCGGTCCAACGGACGTAGCAAGGAACAGACGGTCACTCTCTCCGATATCTACGACCGCTACCCCGTTCTCAAGGATCGGGCCAAGTTGAAGGGAACGCTTTTGAGCGGCGGCGAACAGCAGATGCTGGCCATCGGCCGCGCGTTGATGACCAATCCCGATCTGTTCATGCTCGACGAGCCATCGGAGGGGCTTGCCCCGATGATCGTCCGAGACATCGGCGACATTATCTCCACTCTCAAGGAGACGGGCCTTTCCATCCTGCTTGTCGAGCAGAACATCAACATGGCGCTCAGCGTCGCCGACCATACCTACATCATCAGCAAGGGGCAAAACGTGTTCGAGGGACCCGCTGCGGAGCTTGCTGCCGACGAACAGGTCAAGGAGCTCCACTTGGGTGTTGCTGCATGACCGGAACCACAACAAGACTGGAGGGAGACTCATGGAAAACCTGATCTATAAGGATCCGAAGGACATCGGCGACTTCTCGCCGGAGGCTGAAGCAGCGTTGCGGATCGTTCAGGAAGAGCTCAAGGCATGGGAATCACACGACCTGGACCGTCTTCTTACCGTGATGGACGAGAACATCATCTATCACGATGTGACCCTTCCACCGGCAAAGGGACACGCCGGACTGCGCGCGTTCGGCGAAGGCTGGCTCGCTGCCGCTCCCGACTTCGCCGTCCCGGTGGAGAAGTTCATCGTCCAAGGCAGCACCGTCGTCACGATGGGGCGGATTACCGGCACGATCACCGCCGAGTTTTTCGGGCAACCCGCTCCGAACAAGGCGTTCGATTGCATGTACGCCCAGGTGGCGATCGTCCGGAACGGCAAGATCGTTTACGTCCGCGACCACTGGGATTCGGCAACGATGATGCGCCAGATGGGATGGCTGCAGGACCAGCCGGAGACCACGTCGTGACGTACGAACAGGCGATCAGGCTCGTCGAGGAAGACATCGCCGCCATCAACGCAGGCGATCTCGAACGGCTGTGCGCCTGCTACACCGATGATGTCGTCTTTGTAGATGTTTCGGATACGGCTCATCCCGCATCCGGGATGGACGCCTTCCGGGCCTCGATGCGTGAGCTGTTCCAGACGTTCCCCGACATGCGAGTCGGTCTCGAACACGCAATCGCCGAACCATCCGGCAGCCGTGTCGTCGCTCAGTACGAACTCACAGGGACGATGCGCGGCGCCATGGGGGACATCGCTCCAACCGGAAAGGCGTTCCGCATCCTCGCCGCATCCATCTACGAGATTCGAGATGAGAAGTTCTGCAAGGAAACGCTGTATTGGGACACAGGTGCGATGTTCGGTCAGCTCGGCATCGCGTAGAACAGCGCAAGACCAGGAGGTAACCGATGGGAGTCGAGAACCTGCTCTACAAACCGCTGGATGAACTGGCAGTCGGACTGACCGATCAAGAGAAGATCGCTCTCCGCGTCGTTGTCGATGAGCTTCTCGCGTGGGACCGCCACGACCTCGAAAAGCTCTACTCGATCTGTCATCCCGACATCATCTACCACGATGTCACCCTTTCCCCGGCCAAGGGGATGGACGGAATCAAGGCGTTCGCCGAAGGGTGGATCACAGCGTCTCCCGATTTCACCGTCTACATCGAGGAGTTCGTTGTTCAGGGAAACACGGTCGTCAACGTCGGCCGGATCTCCGGCAACATCACCGGCGAGTACTTCGGCGCCCCCGGCCCCAACAAGCCGTTTGACTGCATGTTCTGCCAGGTGGCAGTCGTCGAAGACGGGAAGCTGAAGTACGTCCGCGACCACTGGGATTCGTTCACGATGATGCAACAGATGGGGTGGAAGACTGACAAGTAGGGGAGTCTAGGCTGTCGATCTTGCGCGGGTGAATCGCCACTCGCGCCGGAAGGGAGAGAACCATGGCGGAAGCGACGAGGGGAGAGCTGGTGTTGATCCATCAGGTCATCCTGTCACCCGAGGAACGAGCCGAGAACATCCCCGACTGTACCAAGTGCGTGCCGTACGAGGCGTGGATCAAGGGGTTCTTGCTCGACGAAGAAGCCTCCATCGGAGGCACCGTGAAGATCGCGACGTTCATCGGGCGAACGTTGTCCGGGACCTTGGTGAAGGTGCAACCGGGCTACGATCACGGATTCGGGAAACCGCCCTTACCCCTGATAACGGCAAGCCTCGAAGCACGGAGCCGGATTGACAAGGAGGCAACCTCATGACGCGCGACACAAGCTACGACGCTGTGATGGCGCGCAAGGCGTCGATCCTGAAGGAATCTGTCGGGCTGGACTACGCGGAATTCGAGTTGTCGCCGATCGCGTTCGACTACGAAGCACTTCTTGGCTCGTGCGGCTACGAGATCAATGATGTCGTCCGAATCCTCCAGGAGACAGGCGTCGGCAACACTCCTCTCGTTGAGCTTCGGAACATCACCGAGCTGGTACGTTCCGTGTCTGCTCCGGGCAAAGGCGCAAGGATCTTCGTGAAAGACGAACGGGGTGAACCGAGCGGCAGCTTCAAGGATCGCCGCGCCGCGCTCTCGGTGTACCACGCCGCGAAGCTCGGATACACCGGGGCGGTTTGTGCAAGCTCCGGGAATTACGGCGCAGCGGTCGCTTCCCAATGCGCCAAACGCGGACTGCGAACGATCGTCATGCAGGAAGTATTCGACAGCCGGCAGCTCGGCCAGCCGGAGATCCTCGAGAAGACCCGCACCTGTGAAGCCTACGGAGCCGAGGTCTGGCAGCTTACCGTCGGCCCTGAGCTGTTCTACGTCATGCTTCGCGTTGTCGAGGAGACCGGGTACTTCAACGCTTCGTTGTACGTTCCCACCGGAATCGTCGGCATCGAAACCCTGGGGTTCGAGATCGCCAACGAGATGATGGAGCGAGAAGGTAGGTTCCCGGATATGGTCGTCGCGACCACCGCAGGTGGAGGCAATATCACCGGAACGGCACGTGGGCTTGCCAAAGCAGGCTGCACGACAGCCAAGGTGGTCGGATCCTCGGTCGATCTGCGAGGGCTTCACATGGCGAGCGATGAGGATTTCAACCGCAAGTCGTTCACCACCGGCCACTCCGGGTTCAGCGTCCCGTTCATGGCGTGGCCCGATCGGACGGATGTCCCTCGTAACGCCGCACGCTCCCTTCGTTATCTCGACCGGTTCGTTCTCGTTTCGCAGGGCGAGGTGTTCTACGCAACGGAGCTGCTTGCCAAGCTGGAAGGGCTCGATCGAGGCCCGGCAGGCAACACGTCGCTCGCCGCGGCGTTGGCGTTGGCCCGAGAAATGGATCGGGATCAGATCCTGGTCGTCCAGGAAACCGAGTACACCGGTGCCGGCAAGCTGCCGTCCTCCCAACTCACGTTCGCCGAAGAGAACGGCATCCGAGTCCTTCGGGGCGATCCCAGCGGGAATGTCCCCGGAGAATCGATCGTCATCCCCGACCACCCGAACCAGATCCACCTGGACGAGGTCGACCTCGACCGCATGCGGAAATCCTACATCCGTCGAGCACTCAAACGGGCAGGGGACTACACCGTGACAGAAGAGGACATCGTCTTCCTTGCTCAAGATGCCCGCTGCACCGAGGCGTTTGTCCGGAAGGTGATCGTAGAGGGAGACAACTAGAGAGCGTCATGAGCTGCAGCAAGCAACGGCGGAAGTGACAAGGGAGGAGAGGAATAGATGATTTCTCAGCAAGAACGAGATATCCAGCACCAGCTATCCGGTGCACGGATCAAGCAGAACGTTGAGGAGCTGTGCAGGGTTGCACCGGACCGGTTTGTGGGAACACCGGGCGACAAACAAGCAACCGCCTACATGATGCGGCGCTTCGAGGATCTCGGCCTCGAGATCCACGAAACGAAGATCTACGTACCGTCGTGGCAGGAGCTGGAGCCTCCTGTGAGCCGGATCGAAGCAACCGGCGGGCCGTTCGAAGGGATCAGTGCATCGTTCGCGGTATCGACACCTGACGGTGGCGTGGATGCCGATCTCGTTTTGGTGCGCGACGGTCAGGACGCTGACTACGAAGGAATCGACGTCTCCGGCAAGATCGTCGTCCTCACCGAAGAGACTCTGGGCTTCTCCAAGTTCTGGATGGGGACCTATGTCGATCGGGCCGCCCGCCGCGGAGCGATCGGCGTCATTCTGATCCATCCGATGCCCTGGCCCTACAGGATTTCGATGGAGGCGGGGAACTCGGTCATCGCCGACCGCTTCTGTGAGCGTCAGATCCCGACCGTCTGCATCTCGGGGATCGAAGGACTCAAGCTGATGCATGCGATCGGGCGCGGCGACACCCGCGTCCATCTGGAAATCTGGAACAAGGTCGAGCCCGGCGAATCCGTCATTATCTCGGCCATCCATCGAGGCGCGGAGCTTCCCGAGGAGCGGATCGGCTTTGTCGGACATCGCGACAATGCGAACACTCCCGGCGCCAATGACAACGGCACCGGGTCCGGAATGCTGCTCGAGCTGGCCCGAGTCCTCTGCAAACTCCAGCCAAAACGATCGTTCGAGTTCATCTCCAGCACCGCAGAGGAAGGCGTCACCGAGGGAATCTGGCAGTTCATCCAGGCCCACAAAGCGGATCTGCAGAAGAACATGAAAGCCGTTCTCGACACAGACATGGTCGGCGTCGGTGGCGTTCCGATTCAGGTCGACATGGGCTATTGGCCCGATGCCGATCCGCTTCAGCATCCGCAGTGGCTGCTGGAGATGGTCGAGCAGATCGCCGAAGAACTCGGCTACGGCTTCGGTCGGATCAACTGCGAATGGGGCTACCCGGAAGAGGGACGGTTCAACGCAATCGGCGTTCCGTCCACCGTTCTTTGGCAGCCGGACGATCCCTACTACCACTCCGTTCATGATACGCCGGACCACTTAAACCCCGGCTCGATCAAGGCCGTCGCCGACACGTACGCACTCGTCGCCTGGCGGCTTGCCAACAAATAGCGAGCCCCAAAGGAAAGGAGAGCCGATGGAAGACAAAGCAATCGTTCTCAGCAATCCCTTGTTTGCGGACCTCAGCAAGATCGGTCACAAGCCCGAGGAAGACATCTTCGTTTGGTCGATGGGCCTGGGACTTCACAACTTCCACCTTCAAGATGCACTTCTGAAACGCATCACCGATTCCGGCATGCGGAGAAGTATCTATCGGGATCTGTGGAAGCACTTCCACAGCATGGATCTGGAGCGCATCAACAGCGTTCTGGGCGTCACCGCCGCTCCCGACGTTGATGCGATCAACGCAACGCTCGACAAGCTGATGACCGACCAAGAGCATCCCGCCATCTTCGGCGCAGGCGACTACGTTGAGGAGGCGATTCTCAACTGGGTAAAGGCTTTCGCCGTCTACGACTGGTGCGCTTGGACCTATCTGGAGAAGTGGCTCGGCGCCAAGGACGCCCTCAGCATCTACATGGGGCTGTGGGAGGAGTTCTCACTCGGCGAACTCGAACACTGGAAGCAGGTCGTCGGGATCACCGATGAAGCGAACGTCACGATGGACCAGCTCGGCGAGCTGTCCCGCGTCTATTGGGAGTCGATCGGCTGCCCATACAAAGTGACCGAACACTCCGAAACCGTTCACGAAGCCGAACTCGAGGATTGCCCCTACTGGCAGAACATGAAACAGCTGTTCGGGGAGGACAAGGCACGGTCGATGACGCTGAAGACCGAAGCTCACGTCTCGGTCAACTACTACGATGCCGTTCTCAAGGCAATGGGCGTGTTCGACAAGTACTCGTTCACGATGGACCGGTTCCTGTGTTGCGGTGACGGCTGCTGCCGGGTCCGGTTCGAGCTTCGGAAGCCGCTGTAACCCTGCGAAAGGAGAACCTGCCATGCGTACGCCGTTGGAGACTGCCAAGCTGTGGATGGATGCGATGAACGCTCATGACCTGTCTGCCATGGAATCACTGTACGCCGAGGACGTGGTCGGGTTGGAGGTCGCCGATCCTCCGGAACACGACAAGGAAGGGTTAATGGCCTCGTACAAGGATCTGTTCTCCGCCTACCCGGATTGCCGGGGCGAGACGCTGAACGAGTTCGAAGGTGTCAATCAGGCGGTGATCGAGATCCGCTGGACCGGAACGAACACCGGACCGTTCCGCGGAGCTCCTCCAACGCAAGCTGTTTCGGATGTGCGCATCGCGTATATCTTCCGCGTTTCCGGCGACAAGATCGTCGGCATCACGGAGTACTACGACACCGCACAGGTGTAAGAACCCCAGGGAGCAGGAATGTTCGAGAGCCGCGTGATGCAAAGCGCCTTCGACCTTCGTCGGCCGACGCATGCTATCGTTGATCTTTCGGCCATTGCATCCAACATCGGCGATATCCGCGATCGGATCGGCCCCAACCGTCATCTGATGGCCGTTGTCAAGGCGGACGCGTATGGACACGGATCGGTGCAAGTCGCCCGGACCGCCCTCGAGAACGGGGCTGATTGCCTGGGTGTAGCGATTCCCGAGGAGGGGTTCACTCTGCGGCAGGCCGGGATTGACGCGCCGATCCTCGTGTTCGGCTTCATCCAACCGCAGGAAGCTGACAAGATCGTGGCAGCCCGGCTGGAGCAGAGCGTCGGTTCGGTAGAGCTGCTCGATGCACTCGATCGGGCGGCTCAGTCCGCCGGCGCTCCCGTCCGCGTTCACTTGAAGATCGACACGGGGATGGGACGTCTTGGCATACCGCCCGATCGCGCACTCGCATCAGCTCGCGAGATCACGAAGAGGAAACATCTCAGGTTGGCCGGCGTGTTCAGCCATTTCTGCACCGCTGATTGCGCCGACAAGTCCTACACCCGGCTGCAGATGGAGCGGTTCAACTCGGCACTTCGAGATATCGAGGCCGGTGGAATCGATCCGGGGCTTCGACACATCGCCAATAGCGCAGGTGTCTTGGCTCATCCCGACTCGTACTACGACATGGTACGGCCGGGGATCATGATCTACGGGCTGTATCCTTCAAAGGACGTCGAGCAGACCGTTCGTCTTCGACCTGCGATGCACTTCGTGACAAGGATCTCCGCACTGAAGACGGCACCCGCGGGCACATCGGTCAGCTACGGCAGGACCTACATCACACGAAACGACTCCACGAAGATCGCTACGCTTCCCGTTGGGTACGCCGATGGGTTCTCACGGCTCTTGTCGAACAACGCGGTGGTCACAATTCACGGGCAGAGCGCCCCGATTGTGGGAACTGTGTGCATGGACATGTGCATGGCAGACGTGTCGGCAATCGACGCCGCACGTGTGGGCGACGAAGTCGTGCTGTTCGGAGATGGACCGAGCGCCGACGACATCGCTCGCCGTAGCGGCACGATCAACTATGAGGTCACATGCAGGGTCAGCAAGCGCGTTCCGCGTATTTACGCGAACAGTCCGTCATCACGAGGTGAAGCAGAATGGCCAATATCCTTCTGATCTACCAATCCAACACGGGAAACACAAAAGCGATGGCGGAAGCCGTCGCGAGGGGAGCACGAAGCGCCGGCGTTGATGTCGACATCAAGCAGCTGGCACAGGCAAGCGTGGATGATCTGCCGCAGTACGACGGCATCATCATCGGAACCCCCACGTACTTCGCATCCATGACCGCCGAGGTCAAGCGGTTCATCGACGACAGCATCAAGTACTACAAGAAGCTTCAAGGCAAAGTGGGAGCGGCGTTCGCGTCCTCGGGCGATCTCGGGGGCGGAGCTGAGACAGCAGTCTTGGACATCCTGCGAGCGTTTTGGGTGCACGGAATGATCGTTCAGGGGTATGAGACCGGCGGGCACTACGGGCCGGTCTCCGTCGGTGCACCGGATGACGATCGCAAAGGAGTCTGTGAACGAATGGGCGCACAAGTCGCAAGGTTGGTTCTCCGCTTGAACGGCTGAGTGGTCACCGAATGAGCGACGACGCGATCAACAACAAGCAAAGCAAGACCGCAACACACGAAACCACAAGTTCGTGCGGCCATACAGCTAAAGGAGGAAGTACATGGGTTGCAACAACTGCGCAAAGAACATGCGGCACAACAGCTTCGTCGACAACGTCAAGGATCTGATGAAGATCCATCCCGAGTTCACGTGGGAACAGATGTACAACGACGCCATGGTGCTCTGGACCCGCCATGACTACGCGGCGTTCAAGACGATGGACGACGAGCTCGGAACCGAGAAGGCCGTAGAGCTCTACGCCAAGCTATGGGCTCTCCGAACACGCCTCGAATGGAATGACCTCCTGGAGATGATCGGCAAGAAACCCGGAGACAAGCTGACCATCCATGAACTCGCTGATGCGATGGTCAAGAGCTTCGCTCTCTACGGGAACCCGGTCGAGATCATCGAGCAAACCGACGAAGTCGTGACGCTTCGCTGCTACGACTGCCCGTACACCACCCAGGTCATCTGGAAGACCCTCACCGAGAAGGAAGCCGAGGTCTATAACCAGAAGATTCAGGTTGACTGCAACTACGCGATCTTCGAAGAGATGCTGAAACTCTCCGGCCTGTTCGAGGAGTGGGTGTTCAACTTCCCATCCCAGCTCTGCCTGACCAACCGGTACTGCGAGTTCAACTTCACCAAGATCGCCCGACCGCTCCAGTAGAGAGTCTCCGAGCAAATCCGTAGAAACCAACGCCCGGGACAACAGCGAAGACACGCGGCTGTCCCGGGCTTCCTGCTAGGCACAGGAATCGATCAACAGGAATAGGAATAGGAAGAAGAACTAGAAGGGGGAATCCGATGTCGCGAAGCTATGAAGAGATTCACCGTCGCTCGATCGAGGATCGAGAGGAGTTCTGGGCCGAGCAGGCGGATCGGCTCCATTGGTTCAAGCCTTGGGACGCCGTCCTCGATGATTCGAACGCACCGTTCTTCCGCTGGTTTCGCGGAGGGCAGACCAACCTCTGCTACAACGCTGTCGACCGTCACGTACAAGCCGGACGAGGCGATCATCCGGCGATCATCTGGGAAAGCGTTGAGGTCGACCAACATCGAACGATGACGTTTCGCGACCTTCATCAAGAGGTGAATCGATTCGCTGCCGTGTTGCGCCGCAACGATGTGAGCAAAGGAGATCGCGTTCTCATCTACATGCCGATGGTTCCCGAAGCGCTAGTCGCCGTGCTTGCATGTGCCCGTTTGGGGGCCGTGCACTCGGTGGTGTTCGCGGGCTTCTCGTTTGAGGCACTCGCCGACCGGATCGAAGACTGCACTCCGAAGGTTGTCGTCTGCGCTGACGGCAGCACCCGCAAGGGCAAGGTCATTCACCTGAAGCAGATCGTCGATCGCGCTCTGGATCACGCCGCGATCGATGTTCCGAAGGTGATTGTGTTGGACCGTGGGATCGATCCTTGGACACCGGCCGACGGCCGCGACGTCTCGTGGGAAGCGGAGATCACAGCGGTTGGAGATGCCGTTGTCGAGCCGGTCGCACTCGATGCATCCGATCCGAGCTACATCCTGTATACGTCGGGCACCACCGGAAAGCCCAAGGGAGTCGTCCGAGACGTCGGCGGGTACATGGTCGCCCTTCACACATCGATGGATCAGATCTACGGCTGCACACAGGATGACGTGTTCTGGTCGACATCCGATATCGGTTGGGTGGTCGGACATAGCTATATCATCTACGGTCCCCTTCTTTATGGGATCCCGACCGTCGTCTTCGAGGGAACGCCGGACAACCCCAATCCGGGGATCTGGTGGGAGATCATCGCCAAGCATCAGATCAGCGTCGTCTTCTCGGCTCCCACGGGAATGCGGATGCTTCGCAAGTTTCCCACCGAATGGATCGAGAAGCACGATCTCTCTTCCCTTCGTCACATCTTTCTCGCCGGCGAGCCGCTCGATGAGCCGACCTACAAGTGGGTCAAGGAAACGCTCGGCGTTCCGGTCGTCGACCACTACTGGCAGACGGAGAGCGGTTGGCCGATGATCACCAATCACATGGGGATGGATCCCCTCAAGTTCAAGCCGGGGTCGCCCACGCGCGAGGCGATGGGCTGGCATCTCGACGTGGTCGACGATGCCGGGGCGCCGATTGCGAACGGAGAACGCGGCTATCTTGTCGGCCACGCGCCGCTTCCCCCGGGTACGCTCCAGACCGTTTGGGGCGATGACGAGCGGTACCTCGACAGCTATTGGCGGATGTTCCAGCGGCAAGGGAAGACCCTCTACTTCTCGGGCGACTACGCCATCAAGGACAGCGACGGATACTTCTGGCTCCTCGGACGCGCCGATGAAGTGATCAATGTAGCCGGCCACAGGATGGGAACCCGTGAAGTCGAGGAAGTGATTTCCAGTCATCCGGATGTTGCCGAGGCGTCCGCGATCGGAATCGACGATGAGGTCAAAGGCCAAGCGATCGCGGCGTTTGTCGTGCTCAAGAAGGGCGTCGCTCCGTCCGAAGCGGTCCACAAGGAGATCATCTCTCTGATCCGCGATCGGATCGGCCCCATCGCCACCCCGAAGATCCTGCATATCGTCGACAAACTCCCGAAAACGCGTTCCGGAAAGACGATGCGACGGGTGCTTCGCGCTTTGTGCGAGCAGAAGGACATCGGTGATCTCTCCACGATCGAAGACGGTGCAAGCGTGGATGAGGTCCGAAAGGTTCTCGACGAGATGCGTGCCACCCTCGATCTGGCATCGGATAAGGACCCGGACAACGGTGGTCGCTCGTGATCGAACGAACCGATCCGGTGATATCTCGGAGATCCCTGAGAGTTTTCGGGATGAGCGCCGCCCATGGGCGATGGCTGTTTGTCGCGTTCGGACTGCTCATCAACGTCTGTCTTGGCGCCGTGTATGCGTTCAGCGTGTTCAAGCGGCCGCTGATCGACACGTGGGGGATCAGCACGACGGCAAGCGGGTTCCCGTTCATGATCTTCCTGGCGATGTTCGCCGTATTCATGGCCGTCGCCGGGCCGATGATCGCCCGATGGGGACCACGCCGCGTCAGCCTTGTCGGCGCCGGCGTCGTCGGCATCGGCTGGCTGCTGTCGGGGCTCTCCCCAAACATCTGGGTTCTCACCGTGTTCTACGGCGGCATCGCCGGCGCCGGCGTCGGCATCCTCTATGGATGTCCGATCGCCACAGTCTCCAAGTGGTTCCCCGATCGCCGCGGTCTTGCCGTCGGCCTTACCGTGCTCGGATTCGGCGTCTCAGCACTGGTGACCGCCCCGATCATCACCCTGCTCATCGAGCATGCCGGGGTTCTTCAGGCGTTCTCGATCCTCGGCGGCGTGTTCCTGGCTCTTCTTTTGCTGCTGGCTGTTCCGTTCCGCTTTCCGCCCGAGGGTTGGAGGCCGGAGGGTTGGACACCGTCTGCACGCCAGGAAGAAGCATCCATCGAGGTCGATCGGGGAGCGATGGTCAAGACGCGGACGTTCTATGCGTTGTGGGCCACGTTCATCATTGGCTCGCTCGCCGGTTTGATGGCGATCGGCTTCTCCAAGGACTTCGGAATCGACGTGGCAAGACTCGAGGGATCGCTGGCGACAACCGCTGTCTCCGTGTTCGCGCTGTTCAACGGCGCCGGCCGGCCGCTGTTCGGTTGGCTAACCGACCGCCGGAGCCCTCGGTTCGCGGCGGCAACATCGTGCTCAGTTATCTCTACCCCTTGACTGACGGCGGTTAGGGGGCCGGCTCGGCGTTGGTCATCTCAGGCGGCGAGTTCGCCATCATCCCGACTGCCGGTGCGGCGGCGGGGACCTCGTACTGGTTGATCACCTGCAGCCGGTTGTTGTGGATGT
>CAZKPU010000044.1:0-6274 GCA_964554715.1 uncultured Thermotogae bacterium
GACAGCGGCACGCCGGCCGTTTGATCTGTCGTCGGATCTGATGCTTCGGCCCCGCTTGTATAGCCTTGCGCCGCACGAAAATGTCTTGTTGCTGGTGATGCATCACATCGCAACCGATGGCTGGTCGACGCAGCTTCTGGTGGGCGAGCTGACGGCACTCTACAACGCAGCCGTTCGTGGAGAGACGCCAGTACTCCCGCCGCTTGCGATGACCTACTCCGCGTTCGTGGAGTGGCAGCACGAAAGGTTGCGGGGTGACGGATTTGAGCGGGATCTGGCCTACTGGCGGCGCAAACTTGCCGGCGCACCACCGGCGACCGATCTTCCTATCGATCGAGCCCGGCCGCCGGAACCGGCGGTTGACGGCGAGGACGTCGGGGGGGCGGTAGACGCTGTCACCTTGGGCGGGCTCAGCCGTTTGGCACGCGAGGAAAACGCAACGCTGTACATGGTGCTGCTCGGCGTTCTCATGGTGTTGCTCCGGCGATACTCAGGCCAGGAAGACCTTTGCATCGGAACGCCTTCCGCCGGACGGATGTGTCCGGAAAGCGAAGGACTTGTCGGATTCTTTGTCAACATGCTTGTGCTTCGGGAAACCGTTCGCGGTCCGGAGACGTTTCGGGAGCTGCTTCGGCAGATCCGGACCACATGCCTGGATGCCTACGAACACCAACAGATGCCGTTCGATCGTCTCGTTGCGAAGCTACCGATCGAGCGGATCCGTAACCTCTCACCGCTGTTCCAAGTGACGCTCATGCTCCGGTCCGGAGCTCACGAAGCTCCCCGATTCGACGGGCTCACCGCGGCACGCATCGAGGTGAGCACGGAAACAGCCAAGTTCGATCTGAGTGTGTTTGCCCAGGTGTTCGACGAAGGCCTGCAGCTCCGGATGACGTATCCGACCAGCCTATTCGAGACAGCGAACATGAGGCGGATGGCAGATCAATTCTGCTTCCTGTGTCGGGAAGTTGCCGAGCAGCCGGACCGCTGTGTGGAATCGCTCGCGCTCGAGCCGCCGGCCCAGTCGCTTCTCCGGCTGGAGGAGCTGAACCGCAACGATGGTGCGTATCCGCGTGACAGCACGATTGCCAAGGAGTTCCGCGCAGTGGCAGCGAGAACTCCCGACGCGACGGCGGTTCGTCAAGGGTGCTCCACGCTCACGTACCGAGAGCTTGACCTGTGCTCTGATCGCCTTGCCCACACACTCCATGAGTTGGGAACCGAGCCCGGCGACGCGATCGCCGTGTATGCAGGACGGCGCCCGGAGATGATCACGGCACTGCTCGGCATCCTCAAAGCGGGGGCGGGCTACGTCTGTTTGGATCCGCAGCAACCTGTGGAGTGGCTGGCCGGGATCGTGGAAAGCGCCGGGTGCGAACTCATCGTCTCTTCGGCAGCAACGGCAGCTCCTTCGACCTTATTGCGCGGCGGGCGGCATGAGGTCTGTGTGGACAGGATCGTTTCGGAGACGACACCCGAGGCTACCTCTACGCGGACGAGCGGCTCGGTCACAGTTCCCGCCACCGGGTTGGCATGCTTGATGTTCACTTCGGGCTCCAGCGGCCGACCCAAGGGGGTGCGAATCTCCCACCGAGGCGTGCTGCGGCTGGTGACAGGCGAGAACGGGATGGGGTTAGGAACCGACACCTGCATGCTTCAGATGGCGTCGCCGACGTTCGACGCGGCAACATTCGAGATCTGGGGCCCGCTATTGAACGGCGGGGAATGTGTGCTCGCCGCGGAAGGAATCCCTACGGTCCACGAACTCGGTGAGCAGCTGCGCGCATGCCGCATCAACACGCTATGGCTGACCGCCACATGGTTCAACGCCATCATCGATGAAGACGCGTCCGCATTGGCGACCGTACGGCATCTGTTCATCGGCGGTGAAGCGCTCTCCGTTTCGCGCGTGCATCGGGCGCTTCGAGAACTGCCCGACACCACGATCATCAACGGCTACGGCCCCACCGAAGGAACGACCTTCACCTGCTGCTATCGCATTCCGCGGCAGCTCGACCGTCGGGCCCGGTCCGTGCCGATCGGGCAGCCGATCGGCAACGCCAAGGTGTATGTGTTGGACAACAAGATGCGCCCCACCGCCGCCGGGGTGCCGGGTGAGCTGTACATCGGAGGCGACGGGCTTGCTCTTGGCTACCTGGACAAGGAGCAAGAGGCGGGGCGTTTTGTCGCCGCTGCGCCTGAGTTCGAGACGGGAGGGCGTCTGTATCGCACAGGCGATCGGGTTCGCCTGCTGCCGAGTGGAGATCTCGACTTTCTCGGAAGGTCGGACCGTCAGATGAAGATCCGAGGGTTTCGCGTTGAGCCCGCGCAGATCGAGCACGTTCTGGCTGAACATCCCGCCGTGCAACGAGCTTGTGTCGATCGTCGCCGTTTGACGCCGGATGGACCGCCAATCCTTGTTTCCTACGTGCTTCCGGCGGCCGGAACGACGATCGAGTCGGATGCGTTGAGGTCGTTTCTGTCCAGCCGGCTTCCCTCGTACTTGGTTCCTGCCGCTTATGTCCCCGTCTCGGAGTTTCCCCGCACGATCACCGGCAAGATCGACATCGCGGCGCTGCCCGATCCATGCGATCTACTGAGAGGAGACCCGGCTGCCGATGAACCGCCGCGGACGGACACGGAGAAGCGGATCGCCGAGATCTGGAAGCGGCTGCTGCGAATCGATCATGTGGGTGTGCACAGCGATTTCTTCGAACTCGGCGGGCATTCGCTGCTTGCGGTTCGCCTTGTCGCTCAGCTTCAGTCCGCGCTCGGCGTCTCGCTGCCGCTCTCGGTTCTGTTCGACTGCCCGACGATTGCTAGCCTGAGCACACGGATTGACCGGACCGGTCCCGGGGAAGCCCGCTCGACCATCGTGCCGTTGCGTGTCCACGAGGGGGCGCGTCGTTTCTTTTGCATCCCACCGGCCGGTGCGAGCGTGTATCACTTCAGCGAGTGGATCGGGCACATGAGCCCGAAGCTTTCCTTCTACGGCATCCAACCGCTGGGGCTCGAACCCGGAGAGATCACTCACACGTCAGTCCAGGAGATGGCGGCCCGGTATATCGAGGACATGCGAGCCGTTCAGAGTTCGGGCCCCTACTACATCGGCGGGCGATGCTTCGGCGCGTTCGTTGCCTTCGAGATAGCGCGGCAACTCGTGTCACAAGGGGAAGCCGTGGGGCTTCTGTTCCCCGGAGGGCGCGGTACTACGCAGGTCGTGTCGCTTACTTCAAGCGGCGCGGGAAGCTTCTGTTCGCCGTGATCCGGCACCTCCGTGCACGGATCACCCGCCTCCGGCTACTCTGGATCCGAGGGCTTTTCGCGAACGCGCCGACGCGGCGGCTGGCTCGTGTTCTTCGGGTTCACTGCCGTGCACAAGAGGCGTACCGTCCCGAGCCGTATGCAGGCGATATCCTGTTTCTGGGTGCGAAAGAAGAGTACCATCCGGAGGATTCGCGGGCGCTATGGAAGAAGCTGACAACCGAGACGTTCGACGTTCACCTGATTCCCGGCAACCATCGAACGATCACGGCGAAGCCGAACCTGCCGGTGTTCGTTCGAACGCTGGAGCAACGGATCCTCTCGGCACCGGATGCCGGGAGAGACTCAGACGCGAGGGCTGATGACACATAACCGAATCTGCCCGGCAACTCCGCTGGATGTGTGGAGCATCCGCATGACGGTGGCGTTGCAGAGGGTTCGGAGACTCCGCACCACGCTTTCTCGCGAGGAGTGCGTGCACGCAGATCGCTTCCGAAGGCAGGCGGATCGCGACCGTTACATCATCGCTCACGGCGCTTTGCGACAGGTGCTACAGCGGTACACCGGGATCGTGGCGGCCGAGCTTCGGATCGAACGGGCGGTCGGCGGAAAGCCGTTCCTTGCAGCGGCAGAAGCTCCCTTGTTGAGCTTCAACCTATCGCATTCGGCGGATCGCGCACTTATTGCAGTGGCCCGGGGAAAGCGGGTCGGCGTGGATATCGAACGGATCGATCCGGACGTCGATGTGCTGGGCATCGCCGCTCGTTTCTTCTCGCCCGCGGAGCACGCGGCACTGCTTGCAGCGGACGGGTCCGTGCGTCTAAGCCGGTTCTTCCATCTCTGGGTGTGCAAAGAGGCGTACATCAAGGCTCGTGGGGAGAGCATCAGCGGCCGGTTGGCGACGTTCTCCATCGACGTGAGCGACCGGATGACTGCGCGGTTGAGCGAGGACACGTCGGATCCCAGCGCGCCCGCGAAGTGGCAGATCCGGTTGTTGGAGATCGATACACCAAGCTACGCGGCGGCCGTGGCGGTCGAAGGAGAACCTGGCGCCCCTCGCCTCTTCCGCTGGGACGGTGGAGATGATGGCTCGGATTCCGCACCCTTGCCGGAAATCTCAGCCGCCTAGGGTTCACGTTTCCGGTTTGTGAGGAGCCGCGGCGAGGCGGCGGGACCTTCGCGTAAACCCCCATCCGTTCGGGCTTGTCCCGATAGAGCCAAGCCGACCGCCTCCGGTGATCTTCTCTCGATGCCCGGCATGTGATAGCTTGAGGACATGTCTGTCCAGTGGAGGGGGAAAAGGGTTCACGGCGCTTTGTGGGTGCTCGTGTATCTGATCGTGGCTGTGGCTCCGTTGTTCGTCATGCTGATCGAGCCACGGCCCTCCGGGCGGCCGTTCTTGCGCGACTTCTCGGTGGCAATCGCCTTCACCGGCATGAGCGTCATCGGCATCCAGTTTGCTCTCACGGCACGGATTCCGTCGCTGAAGCGGCCGTTCGGAAGCGATGTCGTGTACTTCTTTCACCATCAGATCTCGGCCGTGGCGTTTGGGCTCGTCGTCCTTCACATCATCCTTCTCATCATCGATGACCGGGACACGCTGAATCTGTTCCGGCTTCCTACAGCACCCATCCGCGCTCGGTTTGCTGTGGTGGCCCTTGCCTGCCTCGTTCTTCTCATCGTTCTCTCTGTCCTTCGGAAGAGACTCCGTCTGGAGTACGTCGCATGGAGGATCACTCACGGCCTGCTGGCGATGGCGGCGGCAGCGCTGGCCATGACCCACATGCAGCTTGTAGGGATCTACTTGGCATCCCCGTGGAAGCGCGCTCTCTGGGCGGTCTACGTGGCGGTTTGGATCGGAACGATCGCCTACGCCCGCATCGTTCGTCCGCTCATAATGAAGCTGCGACCGTATGAGGTCGAGTGCGTCGAGCAAGAGAGGGGAGGCGCGTGGAGCTTGCGCCTTCGGCCGGTCGGCCATCGCGGAGCAGCGTTCCATCCCGGGCAGTTTGCGTGGCTGACGGTCGGACGATCGCCGTTTGCCGACCTCGAGCATCCGTTTTCCTACTCTTCGAGCGCTTCGCGGCCCGATCAGCCGCGTTTCACCATCAAGGCACTCGGCAATTTCACATCAACCGTCGGCGCCGTTGCAGAAGGAACCCGCGTGTATGTTGACGGTCCGTTCGGCGCCTTCACCATCGACCGGCGTCCCAAGGCGAACGCGTTCGTCTTCGTTGCCGGCGGCGTCGGCATTACGCCGATCATGAGCATGTTGGAGAGCATGCGCGACCGCGGCGATCGGCGAGCCAGCTGTCTGCTCTACGCTGCAAGAGACCTGGATTCGATGACGTTCCTCGAGGAACTCAGAGCGCTTGAGCGCGAGATCCCGTTGACGCTGCTCCTGGTCCCGATGGAGCCGCCCGCGGGTTGGAGCGGCCATCATGGACGGATCTCCGCGCAAATCCTCGAAAAGGCCATCCCGGATTCGTACCGGCACGGAGGTGCGGAGGTCTTCCTTTGCGGGCCGCTCAAGATGATGGACGCAGTCGAAGAAACACTGGTGCAACTTGGAATCCCGCCCCGGTGCATTCACACCGAGCGGTTCAACTTGGCGTAGAGAAGATGAGACATCGACTGGCAACATGGCTTGTTCTGACGACAGCGGTTCTGATCATTCTTCTATCGGCCGCGTTTGCCTGGATCGCGCAAGGCGCGACAAGCGGGTAGGCCGACCCGCTGCTCGGCGATCCGCTTGTCCGGCCGGCATGGCCACGGCTTGCTCTTTCCTTGGCTAGAGCAGCGGCGGTTGGGTCATCGCGGCATCTTGATGTAACGACTCGTAGAACGCGATCTGCAGATCGAGCTTGCCGGCAAACAGCTTCCTTCCTGTCGGCGTCTTCAGTGGGTTCGTCTCACGATAGCCGCGAAGCTGCTCAACTCGCTTCGGCAAGGGAGCCGTCATCTCGCGGAAGTCGCCGCGCTCGTCCGCGCAGCGCAGAAGCACGCGATA
>CAZKPU010000044.1:6284-12783 GCA_964554715.1 uncultured Thermotogae bacterium
AAGTGGACGTCGTCCCAGCGCAGACCGAGGACCTCACCGCGACGCATCCCGGTCGCCGCAGCCAGGCGGAACAGCATCGAATGGCCGCTTTCGGCGGTGTCGACGAGGAAGTCGCCGAGCTCGTCCGCGCAGCGCAGAATCACGCGATACGCGCTGAAGCGATCGACGTTGTCGGCGTCGCTCACCACATCGGCGACCGGGGTGTGCGAGTGAGGAGTATCTGTCTTGCCATCCACGTGGACGGCGATGGCGTGGCAAACGATAGCGGACTCCGTCTCCGAGAAGCCGGCCTCCAACAGGACGGGGAGGCTGATCCTGGCACCGATCCGACCGTGGTCCCTCCAATCTTGCACCTGATCGCAGTGGAAGTACGCGATGTCATGCAGCAGACAACCCGCAACGCAGAGTTCGCGATCGAAACCGTCCTCTCGCGCAATCCGTTCACCGTAGTGCGCCACCCGCTGGGTGTGCTCCCAGCGGTAGTCAGCAGTGTAGACCGGACCCCATTCGCCGTTCTCCGCTTCCCGCTGATGTTGTGCAGCGACATACTCAATGATCCGCTCCAGCCGTGCTTGTGTTGCCATCGTTCGAGCCTCCAGGGTCTGCATTCTTCTAGGTAGTCTAGTCTTCATATAGGGAGGGGATATCTTGCATGATTGCGCGTGTTGGCTCAACCACACCGCACGGAGATGATCGCTCTGCCTCCCGTTCGACATCCGGGTCTGCTGAACGATGGATCCCGGGGAGCGTTGTGCGCGTATGGTTGCTGCCCGATTTGGGACCGTTAATCGGCATTGCTCCAGCATCCCGCATAGAGACGCAAAGGCCCCAAACGCGAGGTCGGCCGGCGCTGGACCTCCAACCAGGGGGAGAGAAGCATCTATCGCAAGGGCGTACGGTGACCGAACCTGCCGTCTGGGAGCAGCGGAGCTCGTCGCGGTTTCTTGATGGATGCACCCGTTCCCTTGCGGCGAATGTCCGGTGGCACAGCTCTGAGCAACTGTCTCCAGAGATGTGGAAGCTTGCGTACGTATTGAAAACACCCAGTGCGCCTAGCGCACTCTCTTAGCAGTTTAGTACGAACAGAAGCGATCAGCGATTGACAACGGGCAATTCTAGATGTATAGTCGTGATTGCCAAGATATTGAGAACGACTATGAAATTCACAGCGAGAGAGACCGCGGATCACGATACGGGATGTCGAACGATGAATAGAGGCTGTACAGGTGCTCAAGAAGGAGGGCAACCATGACACGGCAGATCCAGGAAGAGTTGGGGATGTCCCAACGGTTGTACCGAGTCAAGGAAGGCGAGCGCAAGCAGTCTGTGGCACTCAGAACTCCCGCGGAGTGCTCCGAGTCCCGATTGCCCTTCGTGCGTACGGAATTGTTCCATCGGGTCATGGCTTGGTTTCGGCACGGCTGCTTCCCGTCGATTCTCGTTATCGTGGGGCCGGCAGGAATCGGGAAGACATACACCGTTCGCCACATCGCGCACGAACTGAGTGACATCCCTTTCTTCTTCCTTCCGGCGACCTGGAGGCAGAGCCTCGAGAATCTGATGGGCTACTGGGAACTGCGGGACGGCCAGACGCAGTTCACTCAAGGCGATCTCCTCAAGGGCTTGAGCACAGAAGGCGCTTGTATCTGCATCGATGATGCCCACTGCCTATCGCAGGATCTCCAATTGCTGAACGGAGTCGGGGATATCTCCCGCGAAGTGGTGTGCGCCGCCTTGGGAAGGAGGGTTCCCGTGGCACCGAGCGTGAAGCTCATCCTGCTGGCGAACCCGATCCCTGCCTCGGGGATCGCCCCCTGGGAAGCACAGAAGTGGGAAATCCCGATCCAGATCAGAGATCGATCGTTGATGATTGAACTCAGCGAAGGCCTCTCGGTCGATGATGAACGGGCCATCTTGAGCGAGCATTGGCCGGAAGGTCATCCTACAGAGGTCATGGACGGGTTGTTGGAGGTCTGCCGAAACCTGCGCGCGAACCAGGTCTTGCAGAGCTTTGCTCCCTCTATCCGCTCTCTGATCATCACAGCATCGGAGCTGCGTCATGGCGCTTCGTTGAGTGCTGCATTCGAATATGGGATCAGCAACAAGTACACCGATCGCAGTGAGCGAGCAGCAGCGATCGAGGCGTTTGACGCGAAGTTCGATCCCGAAACGGGAAGCTCCACTTCAGATGACAACAAGACGCAGAAGGAGTAGCCGATGAAGCTTCAGAGGTGGCCTGTTGTTGGCGAGAAGCGGTGGGAGCTCATGCGCCGTGTGAGCTCAGGGATCACGGGCAAGGATGTGGAAGTGACTCCCGGAGCGACTCCATCCTGCATGGTCGTGTCCCCGAAGGAGTATTACTCGAGGATCTTTCTCCCGACCCAGTTTCTCCGCGCGGGGAACGAGAACTTCTTGAACGGATCGCTGGCCCATGAGTTGCTTCACGTCCTGGACAGCCAGCCGTTCGCGTTGCGAGGTCTGCTTCTGCACCAAAGGATTCTGAGCAACGGGCTCGAAGATGCGCGGTTGGAGCTGCAGCTCAAGGACGCGTGGCCTGGTCTGGTTCGCCCGATCCGGCAGTTGACCCGGGATCTGGTTGCTTTTCGCTTGCGGTCGAAGAGCTTCGCTCACTCTGTGAAGACCTCGATGCTGTATGAGGTCGGAGTGGCGCTGTATCTTCGCCTCACAGGAATACCGCGTGCGGTCATCGCACGCACGGTGACCTCAATGGCCCTTGCGGTAACCGATGAGGTCTACCCCATAGCTCTGCGCATCCCCGATGCACAAGATACATTGGAAGTTGCCGAAATCGCCAAAGACATCTGCAACGCACTGGCAGAAGCTGCAGACAAGGCGGCACGCCGACTGAATACCCCGGCATCGCGAAGCTGGGCATCATCGTTTAAGTCGGAGCTGAAGCGTGCGTCTCAAACCACCTTGGAAGAGGTACTGATTCGGGCGGAGCAGCGCTCATTCCCTGGGTGGTTTGGACCGTGGCTGAGAGGCGGCCACGGGTACAGCTTCGTCAGCACGGCATGGAACTGGGAGGAAACGGAGGAGGATCCTCTGACTCCGCTCACGTCTTCGGAGATCCATGAAACGCTGCTGAAGGCGGACCCCCTTCTCGAGGAGTGGCTGCACGAGCCAAGGAAACCCCGCGGACGACTCACGCTCACGTCGAATACGCTTGTCGAAGCGGCAATCGGACGGGGACAGCCGGGCGTGTTCGAGCGGGTCACCCATTCCCAACGAACGATCCTCCCGAGTATCCTTCAGAACGTTGAGGTCATCGTGTTTGTCGAAGCGCACTCTCGGTATCGCAGACAACACTGGCTGTTCTTGAAAGCTCTCACAGCGACACTTGCTCGGACGTTTGCAGAGGGAAATGTTCCGATGTTCGTCGTGCGCGCAGGCACGACCACGCGAGCAAAGGAATGGGTCGAGAGCAAACTGACCAAAAGGAAGTTTCAGAGGTGGAGCTCGAACCACTATGTAGAGATCGCCACCTTGAAGGGGCCTAGTGACGAGTGGACTCGTGCCTCCGAGCGAACGCTTGCGGCTATGCCGCAAAAGGGATTCAACCAACCGCTTGAGGCGTACCCACGCATGAAATCGTGGTCGCTGACGATGCCGAAGACAAACCGGATGAGGTTCTATGTGGTTCTTGGCACAGCAGAGTTCCTGAATGTGATGTCCGGACATCTGAAGCACGGGACAAGTCCGCTCCGCGGACGCGGGAGCAAGGCAGCCTATGTTCACGTGGGGACCCATCTTGCGTCGTACGATCAGCGGTTGAAGGATCTGAAGCAGGACTTCGACTTCGTCGTGCAGGCAACAACCCTCCAGGAGACTGCGATCCGCATCTTGCGGGAGATGGTTCTGGAATATGCGACAAGAGCACGATGAGGCGCCGACGTGATCGGCGCAGCCAACCTGCACCCTGCTCTTCCCTCTGCCGAACGCGGTGTCGTCTTCTATCAGAGAGAAGCGGACGTAAGGACGTGTTCATCGGACAAGTTCAGAAACTCGTTTCTTGTCAAGAGTGCTATGAGGGGCTAGAGTATGCTACGTAAAGAATGGACATTCCTAGGGAGGCGCGTAACATGGGATCAGGGGAGTATGTGTTGGGCGAGGATCTCGTGAATCCGTTCGGTGGGAACGCCCTAGTCAGCAGTCTTACGTTCCTTCGCCATCGTGGGATTCTACCCGGCAACCTCTTGGCACAGCTAGCAGATCCGGGCGTCGCGAACATCGTGAGTGCTTCCGCTGTCTCCACAACGGTCGACAACGACGCCCAGTGCAGGGAGCTTTCCCTCCCGTTGGTGTCGAGCCAATCGGTTCCCATCCGGGAGAATGTCGCCATTTGTGAAGCTGCTCTGGCGGACACCCTGCCCGTGGCACAGTGGATGCCACAGGCATGGCAAGAGTCGAGTCAAGATCTCTCGGCATTGTGGTTTGACCGCGCAAACGACTGCCTGCCTGCCGAGAGCATCGCCTCTGCACCGCTGCTAGAGGCTACTGCGTTCGCGCCCGCATCGAGTACCAATCGCCATCACGTCGTTCCTTCCACCTTGATCAACCGCATTCAAGAACATCCCAAAGAGGCCGTCCACGGAACGCAAACGAAGTGGCTGCTCCGCTTGCTTGCTCACAGGGCCCAACAGGAAGTCCGCGGCGGCGTCGAATCTTTGAGTCGTCTTCGGAATGCCCTGTTGCAGACCCTCGATGAGGCGATGCGGATGTCAACTCCGGTTCCTGTACGTACGCGAGGATCCATACTCGATGCAACAACGGTGGCCACGGCTTCGGGTCAAGGACGTGCACAGGAAGCCACGCCTGAAGCAGCGAGGAAGACTGCCTTTCCGGGCATCGCCCAAATCGCAGCCGGCCGCTTGACCATCCATCTTGTCACTCCCGCGGAGTACGTGGGATGCATCGCCAGAGTGTCTCTCCAAGGAAGAGAGACCCTGCCTCTAGGCAGAGTGGCCGTTGCGTCTTCAGGGAGAAGCAAAGGACGCATCGACCTCGAGATCGATCTGGCAGCTCTGGGAGCCCCAGTCGACGACGGCCGGCTGTCACGCACTGCGCTGGATGTCGTCATCGAATCCGCCGGCGAGAGCAGTATGACAGGGCCGCGTGAGTGATGTGGTAGATTTCGCACGTCTCCAAACACGGTTGACCCCACTCGCACAACAGGTCCTGAAGACCTCCACCGAAATCTCGCGGAAGTACAGCCAGTATTTCGTTGGGGTGGAGCACATCTTCGCGGGACTTATCAGAACCACACCGGGTCTCTTCCGAAAGATGATCCCGCATCCGGTCATCGCTCAGCTGAAGGATGAGCTTCGAACCACTATGGAACGTGGCGTTCATCGTCCCGGAGGCATGCAGATCAAGGTGACCCCCAGAGCCGACCGCGTGCTTCGTATGACACTGGACGAAGCGCAACGCGACAACTGCCAACAGGCCAGGCCCGATCATCTTCTTCGCGCCATCCTCCAGGAAGGGCGAAGCCTGCCTGTAAGGCTTCTCGAGTCGAAGGAACTCCACCCGAGCAAGCTCCTTCAAGCTCTCCAAGCAGAGCACGGGCGTACCGTTCAAGAACTCCAATCGCTTCCGCCGGCGCTCCGGAACGTTCTTGTCGACCTCACATCGGCGGCAGAAGCAGGCAGCCTGTCTCCGGTTGTGGGCCGTCGAATGGAGTTGAAACGGCTGTATGAGGCACTTCTTGTCCGCGACGGTCCATCGAGTGCTTTGCTCACAGGACATGCAGGCGTCGGCAAGACGGCGGTTGTCGAGGGATTCGCCCAGCAACTGGCGGATGCATCCGTGGAGCTGCCAAAAAGGCTCCGCTCCTGCCGGATCTACTCGCTATCGGTCGATTCATTGAGCTCGGGAATGATGTTGCGAGCCATGCTTGGCCAGAGACTGAGTCAGATCCTGCAGTACTTCGCCAAACACAAGGATGAAGCCATCCTCTTCATCGACGAGATCCACTCCCTTCTCGTTCCCGGATTGGTCGAGACGTTCCTGCCGCCGTTGGCAAGAGGAGATGTGCGGATCATCGGCACAACAACATCCTCGCAGTACAACCGCGTCATTCGCCCCAACGACGCCCTTGTCAGACGGTTCACACGGATCGAGATCGAAGAGCCATCGCTGGACGTTGTGCAGCAGGTCCTTTGCGCGATGAAGGAGCTTCACGAAGCACAACACGACATTCATATCGCGGATGCCGCCATTGCGAAGACCCTTGAATTGGCTCCGCGATATGTGCGGTGGTTGAAGCTTCCGCACAAGGCGAAGCAGTGGCTTGAGCTGGCCCTCCCAAAGGCCGAACTGGACGATCGAAATGAGGTCACGGCCGAAGATGTCATCGAAGTCGTCTCCGAGCAAGCGAACGTTCCTGCGGAGTTCCTCGATGGAAGTTCTGATCGGCTGAACCGCTTGCGCCGCATTCTCAGCCGCCGGGTTGTCGGTCAGGAGCATGTTCTCACCT
>CAZKPU010000044.1:12793-16360 GCA_964554715.1 uncultured Thermotogae bacterium
GAACTCGGTCCGATCCCGAAGCGGAACCCGCGCGCTCCCAACGGTGTCTTCTTGTTCCTTGGGCCTACCGGTGTCGGGAAGACAGAGACCGCCAAGGCGCTTGCCGAGTTCCTGTTCGGAGATGAGACGAGAATGATCCGGCTCGATATGGCCGAGTACCACGACAACCTTGCCTACAACAGGCTGATCGGATTTGGGCGGGGAATTGTCGGAGCCGAGCAGGGCGGGCTTCTCACCGAGAAGATCAAACGTACCCCAAACACCATCCTGCTGCTGGATGAGATCGAGAAGGCTCATCCGACGACGCTGCAGCTCTTCCTCTCCATCTTCGACGAGGGGTGGGTAACGAGCGGGCTCGGGGAGACCGTCTTCTTCAGCGATACAACGATCATCATGACAAGCAACCTCGGCAGCGAGCTGTTTGCGCAAGAAGAAGAATGCAGCACTCTGGCGGATGTGCCGGTTTCCGAGACGGACGTCGTGTGGGAGATGCCTCGACGAGCCGGGCGGCGAGTTGAAGTCGTCGAACACATTGAGTCGCAAGCGTTGATCGCTCCGGAGCTTCTCAATCGGGTCACATCCGTTCTTGTGTTCGATCCGCTCACGCGTTCCGATGCGGCAAACATCACTCGTCTACTGATCGAACGCCTTCGGGCGCGGATTGCGCCGTTTGGGAAGGAACTCACTGTGGATGAGGATGCCCTGCAGCTGATTGCCGAACGCGGGTACAGCGCCCTGTACAACGCACGTGAGCTGGAACGTACGTTCCGGCAACTCGTCGAGAACAAGCTCAACGCCATGTTCGAGGCCGGACCGCGATTCCGCGTCTACTCGAGGAATGCCGATGTTGTTGTGGATGTCGAAACAGGTCAGCTGCCTCCAGGAGGAGATCGGAATGAGTGACGATCCCAGTTGCGAGCAGGAAGCTCTCGCCATCGTCGAAATCATGAGCGGCCCGGATGACGGAGCAGTTCACAAACTGAACCGGCAGGGAGCTCGGCTGGGTCCAACTGAGGCCGCCGACATTCGAGTGGACTACGACGCGAAGATTCCAGCGGAGGGGTACCGAATTCACATTGCGGACGATTCCGTAGCGTATGAGAACCTCGCCACCGGAGAGCGGACAAGCAAGTCATATGGAGATGTTGTTCGGATCGGTCGGATCGAGATCGCCGTCTACCCTTCTTCCAGCAAGAAGGCAGACGAGCCATCCGGCTCGGCACCAGAAGGAGGGAGGGTCCGTGACGAGGGATGAATTGATCCACGAATTGGAAGCTGTTCTGCACTTCAGGGCCTTCGGAACCGGAACGTGGATTGCGACGACTGTGCTCCCCGGCACCGGGTCGAACGCCCCGGTGGCTTTGGTTGTTCGCCTCCTGAAGATCCCTCAGCGAAGGGGTGCCGGAGACGATCAGGATCGGCCTGCTATCCCCGAAGCAGTAGCCACCATGGTACACCTCGGTCTCAAGACGAATCCGGTCGAGTCTGGTGAGCTTCTGTATGAGTACATGATAGAAGCCAACACCAAGAAGTCCCTGGGTGCCCTCGCGATCACCGATGGCGGCGAGATCATTGTCACCGCGGAACTCCCATGTGGACAGGAACCTTCGGCGTACTTCTCGAAGAAAGAACTGGCGGTGATGCTCGGTGCGGTCACAGGGATCGCCCGAGAGCACTACCGGAAGCTTGTCGAGCTTGTTCAGGCCGCGGGAACAAGCTGGCCGTTTTGAGCGTTGCGGAAAGGACAAACCGATGAAGACGATAAGCGGAAGGAGTGACCAAGCCCCACGGATTGCACACGCAGAGGTTGAGCAGTTCTTCGAAGCCTCCGGGCTCAGGTTCCGCCGGCAACCGCAGCATGAAGGTGTCTGGGAGCTGGGATTTCAAGGTCGATTGAGCAGGTTCACCGTCCTCATCGACAACGGCATCTCCAACCCCAACTTTCTTTCGATCAATCTGTCGTACCTGACCGCACACAACCATCTCGCGGACCTCTATTCGGAGCTTCTGCGAAAGACGGGGAAACTTCTGTTCTGCAAGTTCACGCTGGACAAGCGAGGGAACGTGGGGATCCGTACGCTCGTTCTGCGGGACAAAGACACGTTCCCATTAAGCAAACTGAAGAAGTGCTTAGCGGCGATCCTTCAGGGAGCCGATGCCTGGTATCTGGAGCTTCTGAACCTTGCTGCCGGAGCTGGGGAAGCAGATCTGTCGATGACAACTACGTGACAAACAGAATGGCTGTAGCTATCACAGGTAAACCACTAACGCTTCTATGCCAGGAATGCGCTTGACAAACTATTGAGAAAATGACATAGTATTCGATGTACAACTGAGATGCCCTGAAGGAGGGATCATGGCGATAGGTCACAAAGCTGGATTCGTCGGCTTGCTGTGTCTTCTCTGGATCCTTGTTGTGTTTGCCTCGCCGGTCGTTGCGGACTCTTCGTTCACAGTGGAGCTTGGCCGCGATGCCACCACTGCCTTATCGCTCCTCGACTGGGAGGGGGACGAAGCTCTCCTGAGGCAGCTTGTCATCTTTGCCGCGCTCTCGCGTGAAGGCATGCCTGTGGGAAGCGTGCTCGGAAATGACGTGGGCGTGCCGTTCTTTGCCCCCGGTGAACCGCCCAATCAGCTATCACTCGGAGACATCGACGCGATCTACGTGCCTCACGCGGGACTCTCGGGCTACGACATCCACGTCTTCATACCGGTAGGCTTCGCCGAGCCTCCATGGGCGGCTGCGGCGAAGATCGCCGACCGCTGCAGGAAGAGCTTCGGGGAGCGTCCTGAACATGTTGACGTCTACGGCTGGTCGATGGCCTCGGACGCATCGCGGATCGACTGCGAGAACCTTGCACGCTTTGAAGGAACCGAGCTGTTCGAGGAAGGAAGCTACGGTTACCATCAGGCGGTCATTCACAGCACTGCCGATCTTGGCAGGTTCCTCGGCCGGATCGATGATCTCGTCAGTGTGGCGGTTGAAGACGAGACGCTTCATGTTGCCGGACGCACCTACGAGGCAGATCGTTGGGATCGCCTCGACCTCGAAGACATCGCCGCCCTCTATCGCGCGTACTACGTTCGCGTTAATGGGGATTTGTCGCTGAACCCGGCCGTTCTCAATGGCGCGCTTGAGTCCACCGATTCATTCACCGAGCAGTGGGATGGCAACTGCTACTACGACTCCTACGTCCTTGAACTTGAGGCGGGGCAGCAACTGAACGTCTCTCTTGCTTCGCATGAGTTCGATGCGTATCTGGAGATCCACGGACCACAGGGCTACCTGCAGACAAACGACGATGCCTACGGGACCATCGGCTATGAATACGGACTCGAAGATGCCGAGTTGTTCGTCGTTCTCCCACACTCGGGAACCTATGAGATCCGTGCCACAAGCTACGGGGCCGAGGAAGCCGGTGCGTACCTCCTGGACGTCGATCTGGGGGCTCCCGGGTTCTCGCTCGACCCTGGGTACGGACCGGACTCGATCACGAACACAATGAAGCTGGTCAGAGACGGCGTTCACCGGCAACCACCACGTACTTGCCCTGGTGCCTGCGCACG
>CAZKPU010000044.1:16370-17305 GCA_964554715.1 uncultured Thermotogae bacterium
CCATGGTATGTGATTCCTGCTGACCATAAACCGTTTGCGCGGGTGGCTGTAGGGGATATCATTATTGAACACTTCAAGAAACTGGACATGAAATATCCACAACCGGAATCGGATGAGATGCTGGCGGCGGCAAACCAGCCGTGGTGGAGCCGTTGCGTGATTGACGGGGCACTGACCTCCGACGATGACCAGGTCGAGCGCGAAGGAGAAACCTTCCTTTGCGACACGTATCCGATCGATTTGCTGGCGGGGCAGACCGTGACGGTCACGCTGATGTCGGAGCACTTCGATTCCTACTTGGAAGCCACCGGTCCGGATGGGTTCTACCAATTCAACGACGATGTCGAGCTTCTCAGCGCGAGCCTCGGAGGAGCTTTGGATCTTCTTGACGCCCAGATCACAATCACCGCTCCGTTAGCAGGTACGTATCAGATTGGCGTGCGAAGCTACACTCCGGAAGCTGGCGGTGAGTACGAACTAGAGATCAGCCCTGGCATTGCCGCGCTCTTCGGTGAAGGGATGGCGGACTTCTCGAATGGTGTCAATTCCGACATGGTTTGGTTGCAGAACCTCGCGATTGCAGCCGGAGGAGAATTGCCGATCTCTTGTGACGCAGCAACCTGGGAGCGGTTCACCACAACGGTCGACGATTTGCGTACACACGACCGCGAACTCGCCGAACTCGTCTCATGGATCGAAGAGAGCTATGCGCCAACGACGCTGGATGACTTCTTCGCCGCCCTTTCGGTCGAGCATCTCTTGTATGAGCTCTCCGACCTGGAGGCTGATCTCGTGGAGCCGGCAGAGCAACTCCTGTGGCTATACGATGAAGGACATGGTGCTCTATGTGAGCATCTGTGGTTTGGAGTGTATCTGCATGATCAGCCAGTCGAAGCGCTCCTTCATGATGCTGATCGCTTGTTCGATGGCTTCCA
>CAZKPU010000045.1:0-3225 GCA_964554715.1 uncultured Thermotogae bacterium
CGGCTTCGTGAAAGATCTCGCATCGGGCCAATGCTACGTCGGTTCACATCTCGTCGGCCAGGAACGGCCGACGCTACACTAATCCACGGACTTCGCTCGCCATCGCAGGACCCACCACGCGAATCGCAGTTCGTTGGCGGACCCATAGATCTCGCGCAAGCTTCTCTGCGAGCGACAGGCTACAAGCTGATTTCGTGCCACGAGCTGCTCTTCCCCCCAAAAAGCAAAGACGCACCGGAGTGCGTCCTTGCCAAACGTTCCACACCTTCCGTAGCAGCCTGTTGCTGATTGGCCTGTTGACCTGTGGCTCGTAGCTCGTAGCTCGTAGGAAATTCTCTACAAGCCACAAGCTACATGCCACGGGCCATCCTTTGCCCACCAGCTACATGCTACGTGCTACAAGCTATCCTCTTCCCTACCAGCTCACCGCAAACCCCAAGCAGAGCTCGAGAAGCCCCGTGGGGTCGATGGAAAGAAACGCTGTCACGTCGAAGTTCGAGCCGATGCCGAACGTCATGTCGACTTCGGTGAGACCCCAATCGAACAGCAGGTCGGTCTCGGCAAAATACGACCACACCTCAAACAGGAACCCTCCGCCGCAGCAGGTGTCGCCTACGGTTCCGATGCCGATCGCTTCCCAGTAGCCGCTCTTACCGGTGACCGAGCTGTTGAGTGCGGAGTCGAAGCTGGTCAGGTCTTCAAGCCAGATGCCGTTCCACGCCTTGTAGATGTCGATCCCGTAGATCTTCAATCCGTCGAACTCAGCGTCGCCTTCGTACAGCTTGTAGAACAACCTGATGAAGCCCGCGTCGTCGGCGCAGGCGTCGGTCAGGCTGATCGCCGGAATGAAGCTGAAGCTCTTGCCGTCTTCGGTGCCTTCGGTGAAGCTGAGGCCGAAGTCAAATGTCAGCCACGGCAGAACGGTGAAGTACAACCCCTTCAGATCGAAATCGAGGCCCTCGAATCCATCGGTCGAGAAGCCGGTCGACGCATAGACGGTCGAATCGCACAGAAACGGGAAGGTTAGGTCGAAGGAGATGCTGTCGAAGCAGAAGCAGTGTCCGACCGGTTCGCCGAAGTAGGCGTCGATCCCCAAGGAGCACAGCCCCGCCATGCCCGATGCGCTGAACGTCCATTCGGAGTGCGTGCTGGCAACGGTGTCGTACTGCTCCGTATCCGGATTCCAGATCTGGGCATGACTCATCAACAAGTCATAGCCCAGCGTGAAACTGACGCCGGCAATCTCGAGATCCACCGAACTCATCCAGTACCAGAATTCCGAATTCCCTGGATTGAACGCGATGTCCGAGTCAATCGAGTACGCGCCAAGGTCACCGAAGATGTCGAACGCCGCAGAACGCCAACCGTCGTCGAGACCGAACCCGAGCCGAGTCGAAAACGACCACCCACAGACCTCATAGGTCACGATCAGGGTGGAATCAAACGTCGTCAGGCTCGGCGTTCCATCAACGCAGAGATCCGTCGCCCAAGAACCTGTCAACGCGTCGCCAACCGCGTGAGTCGCAAGACCAACCAAGAACAACAACGCAATCGCGAGCGCTCTTTTCATACTGTCCTTTCCTCGCTACGCAATGCGCCTACAGCAAACCTCAGACAGTTTCGTAACTTAGTATAGCAGAAAACGAGAGTGTTGTCTGGATGGGGACTCTTTTACCCACCGGCCTGTAGCCCGTAGCTCGTGATGGAGTCAGCGCGTAGTCTGTGGCTTGTAGCCTGTAGGGACTTCCCCACAGGCCACGGGCAACCGGCTACAAGCTGCTCCACGGGCGACGAGCTACTCGCTAGAATCCGCATTTCCTACAAGCAACAAGCCACAAGCCGTGTTCCCCCCACAGGCCACGGGCAACTGGCAACAAGCTGATTTCCTGCCACGTGCCACGAGTTGCCTTTCCACAGGCCACTGGCTACAAGCTACGAACCAGGTTCTCCACACGCCATGTTCCCCACGGGCTACGAGCTACGAGCCGATCCCGTCACGCATTTCATGCTGTAGTCCCTACAGGCGACTGGCCACAAGCTACGAGCTGCTTTCCCCCCCTACACCCCCGAGCCGGTGATGTTTCCCTCCGGGTTGCCGGACACAACGTTGTTCTCTAGCAGCATATCGTTGATGTAGCGGTTGATCCGCAGGCCGGCAACCCCGTTGCCGGTGACCGTGCATCCCGTGATGATCAACGAGTCCACGTTCTGCGCATCCAGGCCGTCCATCCCGTTGCCGGACAGCTCACAGTTCTCGACCCGCATCTCCCGCATCTGTCCACGCACACCGATGGTGTGGATCCCCGTCCAATCGTTGTCCACACTGCGACAGTCGCGGATGGTGACCCATCGCACCACTTCGCGGTTGATTTCGATCCCGTGACCGCTCGAACTGAGTTTGCGGGGTCCGGTCACAACCAGCTTGTCGAGCACAACGCGGTCGGCATCGATCTCCACCGTCCCCCAGATGGAGGCACGCACGACCTGCTCGCTTCCCTCCTCTTGGACCGTGGTGATCGTGAGGTTCGGCGTATAGACCCACAGATCGGCCGTGTAGGTGCCTGGAGCGAGCAGGATCACGTCTCCCGGCGCCGCGATGATCAGTGTGTCGAAATAGTCCGGCTCGCGTAGTCCGTTGCTGCCCGGCCACACCTGCAGATCTCGTGCGATGGTGTTGCCTTCCCGATCCACCTGGTAGAACCACTCGGCGATCGCCACATTGCCCTGCAGCATCGTCTCTTCGGGGATCGAGATCTCCCGCGCAACCGCCCCTGCCGCAACCGTAGCAGCACACAACAGCAAAGCAACACCGATCCGCATGACTGTCCGCATCCTTGTTCCCTCCCTATGTTCCGATTCGCCAGCGTCCTCTTCCGGACAGGTTTCCCGTGAAGCGAAGTCTAGGCATCGAAGGCGGGAGGATCAAGAGCACGAACTTGGACGACGTTTCGTTGATCGCCGTGGCTAGATCGGTAGTAGCGTCGGGGAATCGTAGAGACGGTAGTAGCGTCGGCCTGTCATGGCCGACGTCTCGTTCGTATCGTCGCACCTGTAGCGTGGGCCTAATAGCAAGATCAACGTACGTCGGGATCTTGCGCTTCATGGCCGACGTCGTGTTCATTCGTAGCGTCGTCCCAGGCGGGATGACATTCCACCCTTTCCCGCCGATTGCGGGCGACGTTTGGTGAGCCCGGAGATGGGCAACGTACCGTGGATGGACCTCGT
>CAZKPU010000045.1:3235-17026 GCA_964554715.1 uncultured Thermotogae bacterium
CTACATGCAACAGGCTGCCGTCCTCACGGGTGTGATTCTCTACCAGCTTATGGTCCCGCCAAGGCAAAGCTCCTCGATCCCCGTTTCGATGATCGTCAGGCTGGCCTCCAGCGAGAAGGTCGATCCGATCCCCACCGAGAACGATCCTTCCGTCATCCCCCAATCGAACAGCAGCGTGCTCTCACTGTCAAAGTAGGTACACACCTGGAATTCGAGCAGCCCGCCGCAGCAACTGTCGGCGATCGAACCCACACAATACCGCTCCCAGTACGGCGCGGTCACCACTCCGTTGGGGTCATCGGGATCGAACGCCGTCAACGCGTCGAAGTACACGCTATCCCAGTTGTAGCGGAACTGCGCGCCGTAGAAGTCGATCCCTTCCACCACGGTCCCTACACCGAGCACGTCTGCAAAGATCGTCACACAGAACTCTTCGGCGAAGTTGAGCCGCGGCGTCACCTGAAGCGTCTTGCCTTCCTCGCCGTCGTCAAAGGCGATCTCGATGTCGAACAGCAGCCAGGTGACCTCGGGGCTCGACCCTCCGTCCACACCGATCGTCACCCCGCCCAGGCCGCTGGTGTTGAACTCGAGCGTCGCGTCCACATCGGCCACGCACCCGAACGGGAAGCTCAGATCCACCGAGAACTTCTCGAAGCAGAAGCAGTGTCCCTCCGACTGCACTTCGCCTTCGGAAGACAGGTTGAAAAAGGCGTTGGCAACCAGATCCAGCTCGCCGGTGTCCGTAGACACGCCGGCCGACCATCCCGATCCGACCGGATCAAGCACAAAGACGCCGTTCAGATTCAGACCCGAAAGCGCCAGTGTCAGGGTGCTCCGCCATTCCTCGAACGTCGCTGTCTCGGGGTTGAACGTCAGCAGCGATCCCCCGACAAACGCCCCCAACACCGCCGATACGTCGAACCCCGCTGTGGTCCACCCGTCCAGTTCCACTCCCATCGTTGCACCGAACGTCCACCCACAGATGCTGTAGGCAACGCGCAGCGTCGATTCGAGACTGGTGAACACGGGCACGGAATCCATGCAGATCGAGGTCTCCCAGCTCCCGGTCAGCGCGTCTTGCGCAAGGCCCGGAGCGGACACAACGCCAACCAACAACACCCCAACGCCGAGCACCACACCGCACAGCCAACCAGATCCTGCCGCAGACCGTCGCATCGTCGGGACAACCTCCTTCAATGCCATCGGCGGATCTCTCGCCCTCTGCATCCGCCAATGGACTCCATCTGGTTATCCATCACAAAGCCCTTCGCGGAAACAGCGGTCAACACCCGTGGGGTTGAGCGTTGACCGGACAAAGGGTCGGAAGCGTTAGCCGATCAGGGAACGGATGTCCGGGTGACGCGGAGGTGTCGCGCACCATCGGTCACCGTAGCCAGATCGGTAGTAGCGTCGCCCTCTCATGGGCGACGTTCGGTGGATGGAGAGCCGTCGGCCGCAAGGGGGCGCAATATCGAGCCGCGATATTGCTATCCCGACGCTACACCGGTTCACGAATCCCACTCGCCATCGTAGTTCGCTGCTACGCCAAATCCTGGTCCGTTCGTTGGCCGTGAATCCCGCAAACAAGGTCTGTCGTAGCGTCGCGATAGCAATATCGCAGCTCGATATTGCGCCCTAATGGCAAGATCAACGCACGTCGGGACCTTGCGCTTCATGGGCGACGTTTGGTGGATGGAAAGCCGTCGGCCATAAGAGGCCGACGCTACTGCGAATCTTGGTTCGTACGTGGTTCCGTGGTTCGGCGCAAAAAAAGGACCCCGGTTTCCCGGGGTCCGTAACTGTCTTGGTATTGCGTGTAGGCTCTAGATGACTACCAGCTGACCGCGAAGCCCATGCAGAGTTCCACGAGCCCCGTGTTGTCGATCGAGAAGCTGGAGGTCACGTCGAAGTTCGAGCCGATGCCGAACGAAAGCGCGACCGAGGTCAACGCCCAGTCGAACAGGTACGTGCCGTGGTCGAAGTACGTCCACACGGTGAACGCGAAGTCGCCGCCGCAGCAGCTGTCGCCGACGGTTCCGATCCCCATGGCTTCCCAGTAGGCCGCGTAGCCGGTGACGTACACGTTCATGTCGTCTTCGAAGCTGGTCAGGTCCTCAAACCAGATGCCGTTCCACGCCTTGTAGATGTCGATCCCATAAACGTTGATGCCGTCAAACGTGGCGCCTTCGCTGTAGAGTTCGACAAACAGGCTGATGTAGCCGGCGTCTTCGTCGCAGGCGTCGGTCAGGCTGATCGCCGGCACGAAGCTGAAGCTCTTGCCGCCATCGGTGCCTTCGGTGAAGCTGAGGCCGAAGTCAAACGTCAGCCAAGGAAGCTCCACGAAGTACAGGCCGGTGATGTCGATGAACAGGCCATCGAAACCAAGCGTCGAGAACCCTGCCGCCACATACACGGTCGTCCCGCAAAGGAACGGGAAGTCGAACGTGAAGCTGATGTAGTCGAAGCAGAAGCAATGCGCTGGATCAACTTCTTCTGCGCCGGGGTCGATGCCGAATCCGGCGGTGATCCCCAGGTTGCACAGGCCGGCCGCGCCGGCGGCGCCGATCGTCCAGTACGAGTAGTCACCACCGACGGTGTAAGCAACACCATCAGCGTCATAAAGCGTGGCACCGGCCATGACGAGGTCATAGCCCAGCGTCAGGTCGACGCCGGCGATCGCCAGGTCAACCGTGCTCATCCAATACCAGAACGCGGCATCAGCCGGGCTGAAGACGATGTCGGAATCAATCGCGAACGCGCCGAGCGCGCCGTAGACGTCAAACGCCACGGTCTCCCAACCACTGGCGGTGAATCCGAACGTGCCGCCAAAGGTCCAGCCGCAGATCTCGTAATTGACAACCAGCGTGGAGTCGAAGGACGTGAAGACAGGTGTTCCATCAACACAGATGTCCGTCGACCAAGAACCACTGAGTGCATCGGCAAAAACGCCGATCCCGAGAGCCATTACGAAAGCAAACGCGAGTACGAGAGCTTTCTTCATATTTTCCTTACCTCCTTACGATGTGGAAACGTCTGAAAACGAAGCGCGCTCTCTCCACGATCAGAGCGTATGAACGTGTCGGCTGACCACCTCCTTGTTCTCAGTGTTCCGCCTCTCCACTAGATCTTATGACCATCATAGTCCTGGCCTGTAGGCAAGTCAAGTGATGCATATCACACTCGCGCCGGTCACCACGCCACGAGCGACAAGGCGATTCCGGTAATGCCGAGAAGCAGCGCCGTTACCGAAAGGATGAAATTGGTGCTCACCCGGCCGGCAAGCGCCGAGTCATCGACCGGCTCCCCGCCGTCGAGCTGAGCCTGGATTTGCTGGATGGCAAGCGTGTTTGCCGATACCTGCGACGCCAGGTTTCCGCCGACCTCAATGCTGTTGATCTGTGTGGAAAGCTGGTCGACATCGTCGGAAACTCGGAAAATCAGGTCTCTTAGCGTGTCCAGGTCCTGTGCGGTCACGCTCTGCGGATTGTTCTCCATATAACGGACGGCCCGTGCGATCATCGCCGCCGCCGAATAGCGGTCGAGCGGATCGTCTCCGTTGAACTCGCCCCCCGGAAGACCGGTGATGATCCCCCGCTCATTCAGGTACACGATGTCTTCATACGCCCAGTGGTCGATCGGGACATCCACGAACAGACCGCCGGTGTTCGGCGGATACGCGCTGCCGTTCCCCGTTTGTGCCACCACCCACGCCGAACAGGCAACAAGCAGAACAAGAACCACGCCAAGCATGCTTTGTGTGCGTCTCACCTTGTGAACCCCCTCCTTCTGCAAGAGATCTGCCGCAGTATAGACGCCGTGCCAGACCGAGTCAAAACCTGAAAGCCCCCAAACCGCCAAAGGCACACATCCCGCGTGAAAAAAAGTCCGGGGACACATACCTCATTTCGCAATCCCGTCCCTTCCCGTCTGCAGAGAAATGGGGTATGTGTCCCCGGATTTCGGCTTCAGGGCTCACGCGGCACAGCGAAACGAGGAGCGATGCTGGGGCGTAGCACCGAACGCCTCGATCGCCTCGCGGTGTTTCCGGGTGCCGTAGCCCATGTTCCGCCCCCAGCCGTATGCAGGATGCAGCTCGGCCAACCGGTTCATGATCCGATCCCGCGTGACTTTGGCGATCACCGACGCCGCCGCCACATGCAGCGACCGCCCGTCGCCGCGGGTGCACCACACCGCCGACAACTCCGGGGACACAGACCCCACTCGGGGACTCCGTTCGGTTCTGCTCGGCGAGAAAGAGGGGGATGTGTCCCCGGATTCATCGAATAGCCTAAGCGCAGGCCGATCCTCGGACTCAGGGTAAGCGATCCCCTTCACGCCGGGAAGCGATAGGTTGCGGTCGAACACCAGGCCCGGCTCCACTGGCGCGTCGGCGGCGGCAAGCTTCCGCTGCAGCTTGACCCACGCACGCAGCGCGGCAAGCCGGCACGCCTCGACGATCCCCATTGCGTCGATCTCCGCCGCTGTCGCGCTTCCGGAACTCCATGTAAGGCCACCGCGAAGGTCCGCGGCGGTGAGCTGTTCGTAGAGCGCTTCTCGACGAGCCGGCGACAGCTTCTTGGAGTCGTCCAACCCGGCAAACCGGGCGATGACGATCGGATGTGGCAGCCGGAGGGTTCCGCTGTCACCCGCGGAACGATCGGGGGCAAGAAGCGGGCCGAAGCACACGCAACCCACGACCACCGGACCGGCCAGTGCACCGCGTCCCGCCTCGTCGAACCCTGCCAACGACACAGGTCCAGTGGCTCCGGTATCGCGATGCGATGCCTTGCGGCGCATCCACGCAAGTAATTCCGTGTCGAATCGCTGCAGTTCGGCGGTGTGGAGCTCCTCCCGGTTCGGGGGCGTTACGGCGCAATCGGAATCAGACGTGGGTCCAGCCTCAGAGGGAGGATGCGAGTCGTTGTGAGATCGACACATTTCCGGAAGATCGGGTGTGCCTTCGGGCACCAGACCGGCGGTCATCAGCGGGATCCGCAGCCTGCTGAGGGCTCCATCATGTCGCTCCCGGTCTTAGTCACCGATCATCGATCCGAACCGCGAGAACGGCCATACCCGGATGTACGGCTCGCCGATGAAATCGGCTTCTTCCACAAACCCCCAATAGCGAGAGTCGAGCGAGTCGTTGGTGTTGTCACCGAGCACGAAGTAGTGTCCTTCGGGGATCGTCGTCGGCTCAACGGCGTACCGCATCGTGCCCGGATCGATCGAGTAGCTGCGGTCGAAGCGTTCACCGCCAAGCGGGACGTCGTTGACATACACGGAGCCGTCGTGGATCTGCACGGTATCTCCGCCCACAGCGACCAGGCGCTTGACATAGCGCGTCCGCATCGCGGATGCCGAGATTCCGAGTTCGTCAAGATCTTCGGCGCCGTCGGGCTTCGGTCCGAGCACCGCCCGGTACCGCACCCAGTTCCCGTTTTCCTTGCGGTCGAAGATCATCACCAGTGACGTCCCGTCTTCGATCGATCGGATCATCTCCGTCTCGCCGTCGGCCACGGGGATGTTGTTGATCTGCTTGATCCGGTCGCCGGCGCGCAATCCGAGACGATCGGCAAGCGATCCCTCCTCGATGGATTCGATCTTCAGCGAGTCGGTGTGCCGGAAGACCACGATGTCCCCGGGCGTGGGATCGCGGAAGTAGTAGGAAACCCGGTCAACAAAGAACGAGTCACCGACCTCGATCGTGGGGACCATCGACCGCGTCGGCACATGCATCCGCACCGTGACAAACGTCATGATCAGCGCGGCGAGCACACCGGCCACGACCAGGACTTCCACCCATTCGAGGATCTCGCTCATGACACGTCCGGGATGGTACCCGAAGCGGGCAAGCAGCCGCAGGATCCACGCAGGTTTCTTCGCTTTCTTCCGCTTGCGGAACAGGGCCATCGCGTAGGGGCCTCGGCGCTAGATACGCCGCAACCGCCGCAAGTAATAGGGGCGCGCCTGCCGGGTTGCGATGCTTTTGACGACTTCGATCTTTTCGATCTTCGGGGAATGGACCGGATACGTCTTCTCTACCCCGATCCCCGAGGAAAGCTTCCGGACCGTGATCATCTCACGCGTGCTGCCGCCGCTTCGTTTCAGAACGATCCCCTCGAACACCTGAACCCGCTCTTTCGCCCCTTCGGAGATCCGTTCGTGTACCCGGATGATGTCTCCCGGGGTGAACTCCACGTCTCGTTCTTTGAGAAACTCACTCTCGACAGCTCTCAAGATGTTGTCCATCGTCTCCTCCTACGCTTGCCCGGCAAGACGGTACAGCACAATCGCCGCCGCCGCCCGCACCGACAGGTGGTTGAAGTCCCCACAGCCGTTGATCGGTGGCAACAAGCGGTCACAGACTTCAATCAGTTCATCCGTCATTCCCCAACCGGTTCCGAACAACACGTAGACCGGCTGCGGATCGTCCTGCAATTTCGTTCTCAACGCATCATAGCCGATCGACTGCTTCCCGTGAGGCCGCGCCGATGTGGCCACCAACAGCGGAGGCCGCCCTTCCGCCTCCTCGATCCAGTGGATCGACTCCTCAACGTCCGTTGCGATCGACATAATCTCCAGCGCTTCACCGCGCCGGCTCATTTCGCGCGCCTGCTCCCCTTCCGTCCAGAATCCGCGGATTCGCCATCCGATCTTTTGCTGCGTCGGCAGCGGCGTCACCACGAAATACTGCGCCACACCAAACGTCCGCGCGGATCGAGCGATGTCGTGGACATCCATCGATGTCATCGCCGTCGCCACCACCTCGCCTCGGCGGTTGCGCATGGGGAAATGCAGAAGACCGATGTATAGGTTACCCATCGCCGGAAACGCTTTCAAGATGGTCATCATCGCGCGTGTCGCGCATCGTATCCACCTCCGCCGAAGCTCGCCGATCTGCGTCGTCCTCGAACGTGATCCCCAGCAAATCCGGTCGGTTCTTGGCCGTCTTCTCCCACGCCCATCGCAGTCGTGCCTGCTCGATCTTGGCATGATCGCCGGAGAGCAACACTTCGGGGACGCGGGCACCGCGGAACTCCGCCGGACGCGTGTAGTGGGGAGCCCCCAGCTGCGGTCCGTCGAAGAACGAATCCCCTTCTACGGACTGAAACTGCCCGACCACACCGGGAGTCATCCGGGCCGTCGCTTCGACGACCACTGCGGCCGCTGACTCACCGCCGGCGATGACAAAATCGCCGATGGAGACCTCTTCATCGATGTACGCAATCAATCGCTCATCCACGCCCTGATACCGCCCGCACAGCAGGACAAGCTGATCGAGCTTGCTCCAGTCCCGTGCATCCGCTTGCCGGAACCGTCTTCCCTGCGACGAAAGCAGGACAACCCGCCGGCGTTCCACCGACGCGGCCGTAACCGCCTCGATCGCTCGCACGAACGGCTCGACCTTCATCACCATACCCGGCCCGCCACCGTACGCACGATCGTCTACCACGCAATGGGAATCGTCGGTATAGAAACGCAGATCGTGGCAGCGGACTTCGATGAACCCGCTGTCTTGCGCCGCACCTACAACGCCGACCCCCAGTAGCGGAGCGACTCCTTCCGGGAAGATCGTGATGATGTCGAATCGGATCATGTCAAGCCGCCGTTTTCGCTGTGGTCTTCAAGATCCGGCATGCCGCCGGTCGCGGGTCGGACAAGCGCACGGACCGTTTCCATCTCTGCTAGTCCATGATCTCGACGACGACCTCTCGATCGATGCTTGACGCCACCGCATCCAAGGCTGTCCGCAGCGCGCCGATCGTCCGCCCGCCCCTGCCGAGGACCCGTCCGCGGTCCTCCTTGGCGACTTTCAGAAGGAAGATGTCCACCCGTTCGGTCTCGATGCGATCAATCCTGACCCCATCTGCGTCCTCCACCAGGGAGGTCACAAGAAACCGACACAGGCGGTAGAGCATCGATTACTCCTCGGACGAAGGAGCCTCGGGGTTCCGCTTCGCCGCGTCGAGCCGCTCCATAACGCCGGCCTTGGACAGGATGTCACGCGCCGCTTTGGTCGGCTTGGCTCCGTCCATCAGCCACTTCAGCGCCGCGTCGCCGTCCACTTCGAACGTCGCCGGAGCCGTTTTCGGATCATAGTGCCCGAGGTCGGCCACGACCTTCGTATCCCGCGGCTTGCGCCCATCGAGAACCACGACTCGGTAGGTCGGTTGCCCTTTGCGTCCAATCTTCTTCAGCCGGATCTTCGCTGCCATCTTGTCACCTTTGCCCTTCTCGTTGGTTCCTGCTCTTGCGCCGGCTTCTCTCTAAAGAGTTGCGCTTTCAAGCAAACTACGCTTGAAGACTACATCCCCAGACCGGCAAAATCCAGAGGGGAACGCCCTTTCATACGGCGCTTCCCCATCAGCTTCAACGCCCGCTTGGCTTCGTCGTACCGTGCCAGAACGCGATTCACATCCCGCACCTGCGTCCCGCTGCCGCGAGCGATGCGTTTCTTGCGGCTTCCGCCAATTATAGAGGGGGCGAGTCGTTCTTCCAGGGTCATCGCCCGAAGGATCGCCAATGTCCGATCGAGATCGCGTTCGTCAAGACCGGCTGAAGCGGCTGCATCGCCCTTGAGCTTTAGCTTAGCCGCGCCAGGAAGTTTCTCGAGGATCTGTCCGATCGGTCCCAGCTTGCGCATCTCTTCCATCTGCTCCAAGAAGTCCTGCAGCGTGAACCGGTTCTCGCGGATCCGTTTGGCGAACGCTTCCGACTTCTCGCGGTCGAGATGCTCCTCGGCCTGCTCGATCAGCGTCAGCACATCGCCCATCCCGAGGATGCGGTCGGCCATCCGTTCGGGATGGAACGCTTCCAGCGGGGTAATCTTCTCGCCCAAACCCGCGTACTTGATCGGGCGGCCGGTGACCGCGCGGATCGACAGCGCCGCGCCTCCGCGGGCGTCCCCGTCAAGCTTGGTCAGCACCACGCCAGTCAATTCCACCCGTTCATCGAACGACCGGGCAACATGGACCGCCTCCTGTCCGGTCATCGCGTCGGCGACCAACAGGATCTCGTCCGGCGGAATCGTCCGTTTGATCTGCTCGAGCTCGCTCATCATCTGCTCGTCGATCTGCAACCGGCCGGCCGTGTCGACGATCACCACATCGCACAGTTTCGCCTTGGCTTCCGCGAGCCCGGCCTCAGCGATCGCCGGAGGCTGCAGGGATCCGTCCCGCACGGAAAACACTGGGAGATCGAGCGCTTTGCCGAGTGTTTCCAGCTGGTCGATCGCCGCGGGGCGTACGATGTCTGCAGCGATAAGAAGCGGCTTCCGGCCGTCCTTGCGAAGCGTCAATGCCAGCTTGGCGGCGGTGGTCGTCTTCCCGGAGCCCTGAAGGCCGACCAGCAGGATGACGGCGGGACGATGCGACAGATCGAGCGCCGCTCGGCTCTGCCCCATCAGCGTCCGCAACTCGTCGCGGACGATCTTCACCATCTGCTGGCCCGGCGTCAGACTGTCGATCACGTTCTGTCCGATCGCCTTCTCGCGCACAGAGGCGATGAGGTCTTTGACCACTTTGTAGTGAACATCCGCTTCGAGTAGCGCAAGACGGATCTCACGCAGCCCGACGTTGACGTCGGCTTCGCTGAGCTTGCCTTTGCCCTTGAGCTGCGAGAACACCGCGGTCAGCCGCTCGGTCAATGCATCAAACACAATCGCTCCTTCTGCCTGCGAGAATCGGTAACAGCTACGGTACTTCTAGGGAAAGCGCTTCGCAAGGAACGATGTTGTGATGCGTGCATCGCGAAACTCGGCGTCCGAGATGATCCGCTGCGCGACCCCGCAGGTCGTGGCGATCCCATCGACTCGAAACCGCTGCAGTGCGGTATACATACGGATTCTCGCCTCTTCCCGATCGCGGCCGTGCGTCACCAGCTTGGCCAGCAACGAATCGTAGTGCGGCGTCATCTGCAGCCCGGAGTGTAGATGGCTGTCCACCCGGACGCCGGGGCCTCCGGGCAGCTCGCAAATCGTGACGGTGCCGCTCGAGGGCATAAACCCGCGTTGCGGATCCTCGGCGTTGATCCGGCATTCGATCGCGTGGCCGCTGATGCGGACTGCATCTTGGTCGTAGCCCAGCGGCTCACCTGCTGCAACACGCAATTGCTCCTTGATCAGTTGAATCCCGGTCACCGTCTCGCTGACCGGATGCTCCACCTGGATGCGTGCGTTCATCTCGATGAAGTGAAACTGCTCGTCTTCGCCGAGGACGAACTCCACCGTACCCGCGTTTGCGTAGTCCACCGCCGCCGCCGCTGCGAGCGCCGCTTCATGCAGCGCGCTCCGCGCGGCATCCGACAGGCGCGGCGCAGGAGACTCCTCGATCAGCTTCTGATGCCGCCGCTGCACCGAACACTCCCGCTCGCCGAGGTGAACGATGGTTCCGTGTTGGTCGGCAAGGATCTGAACCTCGACGTGGCGCGGGTCGCGGAGCGCCTTTTCCATGTAGAGCCTCGCGCTTCCTGTCGCCGCTTTGGCTTCCGCCTCGGCCACCGCGATCGCCGACAGCAGGTCCGCGGGAGTATCCACCCAACGCATCCCTCTTCCGCCGCCGCCGAACACCGCCTTGACCAGCACCGGATAGCCGATCCGCTCGGCCATTTGCCCGGGAGGTTCTCCGTCTTCTTCCAGCAGCCCTCCCGGAAGGACCGGCACTCCGGCCGCCGCGACCGCTTCCCTGGCGGCGGCCTTGTCTCCGAGGAGTTTCATCGTGTGCTGTGACGGCCCGACAAAGCAAAGCCCTTGTTGTTCGCACAGTTCGACGAATTCGGGGTTCTCCGACAAGAATCCATAACCTGGGTGAATTGCCTGCGCTCCGGTAAGCTCGGCCGCACTGAGGATCGCCGCTTCATTCGCATAGCTTCGTCCTGCGGCCGCCGGACCGATACAGATCGACTGGTCGGCAAGCCGTAGGTAAGGCATCCCGCGATCGGCCTCCGAGAAGACAGCGATCGCCTCCATCGACAACTCGCGGCAAGCTTCAATGATCCGGAGCGCGATCTCTCCGCGATTGGCGACCAGAACTCGATGGAACATCACGGTGTCGTCGGCGCAGGAGCGGCTTGCTGGCTGGCGTGATCCGCCGGACCCTCCAAAGGGGATTCGCCATCGGTCTCGAATCGGAACAGCGGCTGGCCGAATTCCACCGGCCCTCCATCCTGAGCGAGAACCGCTCGCAAGATTCCGGGCCGTTCGGCGGTGATCTCGTTCATCACCTTCATCGCTTCGATAATGCACAGCGTCATGCCCGGCTCCACGCGGTCGCCGACTTCGACCAGCGGCGGCGCATCCGGAGCCTGCTTACGGTAGAACGTCCCTACAAGCGGCGCCGGCAGTTCGAAGATCGTGTCGTCGCTCGCCGCCGCTTCCGACGGCGTGTCCGCAAGCGCAGAAGTCGCGGCTGGGATCATGGCTATCGACGGATCACGCTTAACGGTGATCCGCTCCTTCCCGTCTGCGACCGTGATTTCTGTCAGCTTCTCTTCATTCAGAAGCCGGATCAGCTCCCGAAGCGTTTCGATGTCCAAGTCGAAGCTCAACCTCCTTCGGCTACCGCGACGGATTGTAGCTTCAATCGATCGGCTCTGGCAATCAGGTCAAGTTCAGCTTGAATCCCCCACGGCGGTTCCTATAATTGTGGTTCGAGGTGAGCCCGAAACGTGCCGATAGGCGCAGAGATTCCTTTACTGTTACTCCTGATTGCTTGCTCTGCATACTTCTCCAGCGCTGAGACAGCGATGACGTCGCTAACGCGGGGAAGACTGCGGTATCTGATCAATACGCACGACAAGAAGCGGGCGGCTCTGACGCATTTGATGGAAGAGCCGAACAGCATGATCACGGCGCTTCTGCTCATGAACAACCTCGCCAACGTCGCTGCGAGTTCCCTGATGACGTTGACCGTGATCACGTCGATGCCGAATCTGCCCGACTACGCAACCGGATTGGTCGCCACGGGCGTGATGACGATCTGTTTGCTGGTGTTCGCCGAAATCACGCCGAAGAACTTCGCCAAACACAACCCGGAGCGGTTCACCTTGGCAAGCATCAACCAGGTCTACGCGCTGGCGCGTGCTTTGCGTCCGTTGATCCGCTTCTTCCGCGCTCTTGCAACCGGTATCCTCCGCCTCCTTGGCGAGGACCTTTCCAAACAGGAAGAGGTTCAGGTCAGCGACGAGCAGATCGAAACGTTGATCGATGCCAGTGAAGAAAGCGGCTTGCTCGATGAGCAAGACGGAGAGATGATCCGAAGGATCCTCGATTTCGACGACATGACCGCCGAACAGCTGATGGTGCCGCGCACCGACGTTCAGGCGCTCAAGCTGAAGACGTCTCCGATCGAAGCGCGACGCCTCGCCGCTCAGAACGGCTATTCCCGGTTCCCGGTGTACGAAGGGGTTCCCGATAACGTGGTCGGAATCCTGTACGCCAAGGACCTGCTCGGTGACGTCGATGAGTCGCGAACCGATTTGAAGGAGCTGCTTCACCGTGTGTACTACGCGCCTGTCACGCGTCCGATCAACCTGCTGCTACGCGAGTTCCAGCGACAGCGCGTCCATATGGCGATTGTCCTTGATGAGTACGGAGGCATGGCGGGGATTGTCACGATGGAAGACATCCTCGAAGAGATCGTCGGAGAGATCGAGGACGAGTATGATCAACCCGCGGCGCTGGTCAAGAGGATCTCTCCCACCGAGGCCGTCGTCGATGGCGATACACCGGTGCATGACTTGAACCGCACCATGGATTTGGATCTCCCGGAGGATCAGGGCGTAACTGTCAGCGGGCTTATCCTTCACTGCCTCGGCGCAATGCCGGTCCGCGGCGACGAGGTCAGATTGGACTCCGTGCGCCTCACCGTGGAAGCGGCTACCGAAAAGGAGATCGAATCCATCCGCGTCTCCGTCTCGATCGCGCCGCTCGAGGATTCGCCGCCTGACGATTAGCGGTTCAACCTTCTCTTACGCTCGGAGGGAATGATGACCCGAAACCGATACCCCTTGTTGTTGCTCGTTGTCCTGGCCTGCATCGGTACGGTGGCAACCGCTCAAACGGATGCGGATCCTGGCATCGAAACCGGAGGACGCATCCTGTCGGTCGATCTCGATGTAGCGGTCGACCTCGACGGACGCACGATCGGCGGGTCGGCCGCCTATGGATGGCCCGAGGCGGCCCAGGGACAAGCCGTGTTCCTGCTGATGGCCAATCTGGACCAAGCACCGAATCCGGCGCTCTCACCCGTGGCGATCGACAACCAATACGAAGCGGGGTTTGAGCCGGCGTCGACAACGATCCGTTCGGTACGAGTCCGGGGCGGCGAGGGTGATCTGTCCGCCTCGTATCGCTTGATGAGCCTGCCCGCGGCGTGGCAGACCTACTCGCTCCAGGACACGTTGCTCATCGTGACGTGGGATCAAGAGGGTCTTGCCGTGCCCGCCGAAGAGGTCATCGTCACCATCGAATTCGTCACCCGCGTTCCGCGGATGAACGCCGTGGATCAAACCGTCAACGACGGGATCCTTACCTGGCGGTTCGGCTGGTTCCCGCTCCCGTTTTCGTCGGATTTCCCGTCGTCGGCAAGCCGATCCGCTCCGCCGAGCCCCGACCTCTCGACAACGCTTCCGATCGAACTGCCTGCGCTTGACCTCCGCGCCACAGTTCAAGCCGGTGCCGATGTCACGATGATGTTCGGGGCCGACCACGTTGACCGACTCGACCGCACATCGGAAGAGCGGGAGCCGGAAGACGACGCCGGAAGCGAAACGGCAACGTACCTCATCGGGAAC
>CAZKPU010000046.1:0-3330 GCA_964554715.1 uncultured Thermotogae bacterium
GAGGTGGTCGGACCGCACTGTCTCGGCAAGACGCCGTTGGATCTCATGAAGCCCTTTGATCGATGCCGCGCCGGCTCCCTCGCCCCGCAGGGACAGCAAGTCACGGAACACAGGGAGAATGGCGCGATCTTCCGCCCACTTCAGCTGAATCGCTGACTCCGCCGCATAGATCATGTCCTCAACGGCGGTTGCCGACTCGGCGACGCTGCCGCCGGTAAGAATCTCTCGCGTGGCAGCGGCGAGCTCCCCACTCAACCTCGTGTCCTCGGCAGCAAGAATCGTCTCGATCTCTCGGAGATGTCTCGCATCAAGAATGAACCCACTTGCATCGAGGTTCTCTACGAGGTGCATCGGATTCGATGGGCCTGTGAGAGCACACACGACACCAGGGATCGAAAGAACCCACGCTATCGCGACCTGAACAGTCGTTCGACCGTACTCGCCTGCAATCTCGGCCAAGTGACCGCAAACACGAAGCGCCGATGCAAAACGTTCCCGCCTGAAGAGCGGATCGATTCGGCGAATGTCACCATCCGCGAAGCGCGTCTGCAAGTCGATTCCGCCGGTGAGGATTCCCCTCCCTGTGACACTGAACCCGATCACTCCCACCCGACGAGCTCGACACAGGGGAATCGTCGCTCGAAGCGCATCCCGCCCCACGGCACTCAGTTCAACCAACACCGAAAAGATGTCTGCGTTGTCAAGGTACTCACGGATTCTCTCGTCGGACACATGCCCCAATCCGTAGTGCAAGATCTTGCCGTCTTGCTTGAGGCGCTCGAACGCCTCAATGGTCTCCGAAACCGGTGTTTCAGGATCATCGAAGTGCACTTGATACAAGTCGATGTAGTCCGTAGCCAGTAGCGACAAGCTCCTTTCACACGCTTCTTCGATGTACGCGGTAGAGAGGTTCGGCTTGGTTCCCTCGCGGACACCGACCTTCGTTGCGATACGGACCTTCCTTCGGAACGGGGCAACGGCCTTCCCCAAGACTCGTTCCGCCTTCCCGTACGCTTCCGCCGTGTCGAAGAACGTAACCCCATGTTCGTACCCGGCCCGAAGCGTGTTCACGTATTGATCCTCGTTCTTGATACCGTACGCGCCTCCGAGCCCGTAGCAGCCCAGCCCGATCTCTGAAACCCTGATCCCCTGATGCATTCTGTACTGCACGCTATGACCTCCCAAGCCAAGCAGCACGCAGGGTGATCGTGAATGCATCTGTCACTCCGCCGCCGCCAACTTGTCAATCGGATCTGATCATCGTTGGTTCAAGCAGGTGTATGAAGTGGACGTCACATCTTCCCACGGCCTTGCAGGGATGCAGCATTCGACGCCCTGAATGCTCGCCCCCGCAATACACGTCAGCGCCGCAAGCATGGCGTTTGCGCAACCCGGTTTTCCGGAGCACGATCCCCGTCGGGATGATTCGGCATGCTGGTTCCACAACCTAGAGCTCGCGAAACAGGTTGTTCAGGGATTCCGATAGCGATGGGTGCGAAAACACAGCATCGCGTAGCACGGTGTACGGAAGCTTGCCTATCATCGCCATCTGTAGCACCGCCATCATCTCCCCACCGTCCACGCCGAGGATCGAGGCTCCTGCGATCCGATCCGTCTCAGCATCGATCAGCACCTTCATCACGCCTCTTGCTTCATCCATCTCCAACGCCCGCGCCACGGCGGACATCGGCATCTTGGCCACACGGATCCGCAACCCGTCGTGTGTCGCTTGCCGTTCGGTGATTCCGATCCCGCCGAGCTGCGGATCGATGAACACCGTGTACGGGATGAGACGATCGGCCATCGTAACATCACCGCCTTCCAGAAGATTGGCCCGAACGATCCGGTAGTCGTCGTAGGAGATGTGTGTGAAGGCGGGTCCCCCCTTCACGTCGCCCAAAGCGTAGATTCCTGAAACCGCCGTCTGAAGACACTCGTCAGTCGGGATGAACCCCCGATCATCGACCTCGATTCCTGCCGCCTCGACGTTCAGGTCTTCCGTGTTTGGCACCCTTCCCACTGCGATTAGCAGATGGCTACCATGCAGGACCTCCTCTGCAAGGCCGCTCCTCACTCGGAGATCTATCCCCCCTCCGACAGCTGAGCAAACGTCCGTAGGGGTGGTCTCGAGCAGGGAACGGATCCCATCGTCGCAAAGGATCTTGGCCACTTCTTCCGCGATGTCCTCATCCTCATGGGTCAGAAGCTGACTTGCACGTTGGATGATCGTCACGTCGCTACCGAACCGGCGGAACATCTGCCCAAACTCGACACCGATGTAGCCGCCGCCAAGGATCAGCAGGTGAGACGGAACCGCATCGAGATCCATCACTGTTGTCGAATCGAGATACGGAACCCCATCCAGTCCTTCGAGAGTGGGGATTCGAGGTCTCAACCCGGTGTTGATAAAGACCTTGTCGGCATGAATCTTCCGGCTTGCTCCCGCCGGTTCGAGGATCTCAATCCGATGATGATCGATGAATCGACCGCTTCCTCGCAGCAGCGTCAGCCCACGCGTTCCCTTCAGCCTGCGCAGGCTGCCGGCGCGGAAGTTTTCGACCATGTGGTCCTTGCGTTCTCGTACCGCAGCCATCTCCGTTCTCAGCTCGCCCACATGGACACCGAATTCACCGGCTCTCTGCGCCAGGTACGCCACCCGTGCGCTGGCAATCATCGTCTTGGTCGGCGTGCAGCCCTCGTTGATACACGTTCCGCCAACGTGTTTCCGTTCGATCAGCGCTACCCGCCAGCCAGCATCGGCCAGTGCTAGAGCCAGCGGTCCGCCCGCTTGACCGGCCCCGATGATCGCCGCATCGTAGTTCGCATCTGCTGACATCCCATACCCCCCTGACAATCGATCCCCTTCAGCCGATTCCCAGCGTCTGCTGAAGCCGCTCACTCCCTCACCGCACCATACGTCGGCAGCCGCGTTCGATGAAACCCCGATGCATTCCACCCGTAAATCCTTCCCTTGAGGTAGACTCTTCACATCAACACGGGAGGCCGTCATGAAGTTCGGGATCCTCGCCGCCGTCTTGTTCGGACTCAGCGCACCGCTATCGAAGATCCTTCTTGATGGCGTCGATCCGATCGTGCTTGCCGGGCTGCTCTACGTCGGAGCCGGCGGCTCGCTGACCCTTCTGATCCTTGCCCGCAGAGTGATCGGGGCTGGAGAGATGGAAGCACGCCTCGAGAAGCGTGATATCCCGTGGCTCGCCGGCGCTGTTGTCTCGGGAGGCATCGCCGGTCCGATTTTGCTTCTGCTCGGCCTTCAAAGGACACCCGCAGCGACAACATCTCTTCTACTCAACTTCGAAGTGGTCGCCACCG
>CAZKPU010000046.1:3340-16942 GCA_964554715.1 uncultured Thermotogae bacterium
GTCTTGTTGCACTCGCTTTCTTCCGAGAGTCGGTTGGCCGCAGAGCATGGTGGGCGATCGCTGCTGTTGCGAGCGCGGGAGTCCTCCTGACCCTGGAGCCGCAAGCCGGCTGGGGGATGTCTGCCGGCGCGTTGCTTGTGCTCGGGGCTTGCCTGGCGTGGGGGATCGACAACAACCTGACCACACAGATCTCGCTGAAGGACCCAAAGCGGATTGTCGCGATCAAGGGCCTGATGGCCGGCGGGTTCTCCCTTCTCCTCGGTGTTGCCCTCGGACGCCCTCTCCCCTCGTTCGACCACGCACTGTATGCGCTGGCGCCTGGCACCGTCAGCAACGGCGCCAGCATCGCCTTGTTTGTGCAGTCGTTGCGCAGGGTGGGGGCAGCGCGAACCGGTGCCGTGTTCGGGATGGCACCGTTTGTTGGCGTCGCTCTGTCACTCATCTTGTTCCGGGAGCTTCCAAAATGGACCTTCTTCGCCGCACTCCCGCTGATGGTGATCGCCGCGCTGCTACTCACGAAAGAGAAGCACGAGCACACGCATATCCACGCAGGCCTGACGCATACCCACAGCCATCGCCACGACGGTCTGCATCACGGACACATCCACAACGAGGAGCAGTCCGGGCAAAACGGTCACATTCACAAGCACACACACGAAGGGATAGCCCACACCCATCCCCACAAGCCCGATCCCCATCACCGGCACGAACACGTGGAGTAGCTGACGCACCTGAACATGTCGATGCTTGGCGCGGACAACGACCCACCATGGCGGAACCGTTCACCTCTCGTCCACCGTGCAGCTTGCTTGCGCCGGCCCAGCTCTTGACGGACGCCCACGCGTTCATCGATGCGGATCTCGGCATCGGGATTACGGTTTGCGCAGATTCCTCATGGATTTGACAGATCCTTGCGAAATCTCTAGAGTGTGTTAACGATCGCTATGAAACGCAAAGACATGCTAGCCGAAGAACGCCGACAGGACATCCTCAGAATGATGAAAGATGAGCACGTCACCAAAACGGCCGATCTCGCAAAGCACTACGGAGTTTCCTCGGCCACGATTCGCAACGACTTAAGTCAGCTTGCGCGGAAGGGACATCTCCAACGGATCCATGGCGGAGCGATCACACAGCAATGGTTGTCTCGCGAACCTTCCTATGGTGAGAAAGCTCACCTGCGCGCTCCCGAAAAGAGAGCCATCGGGCTTGAGGCCGCCAGTATGATCGAGGAAGGGATGGCTGTGTTCATCGGCAATGGCACGACCACGATGGAGATCATTCGGAATCTTCCTTCTGATCGCCATGTTCGCATCTTCACCAACGCCTTGAGCCACGCCGCGGAGCTCGCGTCGAAGTCCAATGTCGAAGCGTTCGTGGTGGGGGGATTTCTGCGCGGCGTATCGTTGGCGATGGTCGGTCACCTGGCAAAAAGGGTTCTGGAAGGTACGTACTTCGACCTTGCCTTCCTTGGAGTGAACGGCATATCCATCGAGTATGGCCTGACGATCCCGTCCCTCGAAGAGTCCGAGATCGCGGCCGACATCGTTCACCGGAGCCAGCACACCGTGATTGTGGCGGATCACTCCAAATTCGGGGTTCTGACACACGGGAGGATCGTCGATCTATCTGCCGTCTCCATGTTGATTACCGACAAGCTCCCGGATTCCGATACTCGCGAGTCTCTCACACGATTCGGCGTAGAAGTCCGTCTGACCAATGGACGAGGAGGTGAGTACTGACAAGACGCAAACGACTGAGAAGGACACCAACAAGCAGGATAAGGAGGTAGGTGTGAAACGTGTAGTGTTGCTTCTGCTGCTGATGCTTGGCTTGCTTTCAGGGCTTGCCGCGGCACAGGAGGACGTGGAAATCACGTTCTGGCATGCCATGAGCGGTACACGAGAGGCACTGATTCAGCGCATGGTAGATGACTTCAATCTGACCCATCCGGGAGTCGTTGTCAGCGTCGAATACAAGGGTTCGTATCGCGACACCCTGAATGCGGCACAGGCGGCAGCGATTGCAGGAAACGCTCCGCATGTGCTGCACTCGTTTGAGGTTGGGACGCAGCAGCTACTCGACATGGGCATCTTCGCCGTTGCCGAAGACCTCATTGATCAGTACGGCGTGATCATTCCGTGGGAAGATTACATCGGACCCGCTCTCAACTACTACAAACTCAACGGTCGGCAGGTCTCGTTCCCGTGGAACTCCTCGAACTCCATCCTCTACTACAACAAAACGATGCTCGATGCGATTGGCGAGACGATGCCGCGCGAACCGAGCTTCGATGATATCCTCCGAATCGGCCAGGCGCTGATGGATGCTGGTGTGGCAGAGGCCGGCATCACGTGGCCGATGCATTCGTGGTTCTTCGAGCAATGGATGGCTGAGTTGGGTGTCGACCTCGTCAACAACGACAACGGCCGATCAGGCTATGCAACGGAGATCAATCTGCTCGATCCTGCCGCGATCACCATCATGGAGTGGTTGAAGGAGCTCTATGACACCGGTGTCTGGGTCAACCCAGGTCGGGAAGACTGGGCTCAAGCGCGGCAGAACTTCACCACGCAGCGTTGCGCGATGATGATCTCCTCCACATCGGATGTGAACCTCACCGAGAACGCCGCGTTCGACGGTGGCTGGGAAGTGGGCACTGCGTTCATGCCGGTTCCGGATGAGTACGAGCGGCGCGGAGTGGTCATCGGCGGCGGTTCGCTGTGGGTCACTGCGGATCACCCGGATGCTGAGCTCGAAGCGGCGACTGAGTTCGTCGTCTACATGTCTCAGGTCTCACAGGACATCGAGTGGCACCAGGGAACGGGGTACTTCGCGCTTCGCGATACCTCGATCCAAGCTCTCGATCTCGAAGGCTGGTATGACCTGCACCCGAACTACCGTACGGCGGCCGATCAGCTGGCCGAAACGCAGATCATGACCGCTACTCAGGGTGCTCTTGCTGGCGTCTTCCCGGAGATCCGCACGTTCCTCGAAGATGCAATGGAGGCGGTCTACGGAGGGACTTCTCCTGTTGATGCCCTCACCGAAGCCAAGGGCAAGATCGATCAAGCTCTTGTGGATTATGCGGAGCTGATGGGTGGCTAGTCCATTGAACCGAATCGCGGGAAGCCCGGCGCAGGCATGGGCTTCCCGCTCCTTTCTGACATCGCTGTGAAAGGGGACGTCGATGGGGAGTAGATTCCCAAGCAAGTGGTTCCCATGGATTGTGCTGCTGCCGACGCTTATTGTGTGTGGGTTGTTTCTGTACTACCCCGTGGCGCAGAGCTTCAGTTGGAGTCTCCTGCGGTCGGCGTTCATGGGGCTCAGAAGCATGTGGGTCGGTGTCGAGAACTACGTCCGCCTGTTCACATCGCCGGACTACCTGCACAGCCTCTGGGTGACGATCCTCTTTGCTGCAGGGATTGTTGGCATCGGGTTGGCCCTGTCCTTGGGTATTGCACTGTTGGCAAACCGCAAAATTCGCGGCGCTCGGATCTATCGAACTCTTCTGATCTGGCCGTATGCTCTTTCTCCGGCGGTTGCCGGAACCATCTGGCTGTTCCTGTTTAATCCGACAGCAGGTGTGGTGAACTACATCCTTCAGAGAACGGTCGGGGTTTCGCCGGACTGGGTGACCAGCAAGAGTCTTGCCATCCTGTTGGTGATCACCGCCGCAGTATGGAAGAACCTCGGCTACAACATCGTCTTCATGCTCGCCGGATTGCAGAACGTACCCGGACAGGCTGTCGAAGCGGCCAGAATCGATGGCGCTGGTTCGTGGCGTTGCTTCTGGCGTATCACGTTCCCGCTTCTGTCGCCCACGTTCTTCTTCCTCATGATCATGAACATGATCTACGCGTTTTTCGGGACATTCGGCCTGATTGACGTGTTGACCAAGGGAGGACCGGACAACGCAACCAATATCCTGATCTACAACATGTATCGCGATGCGTTCATGCACAACAAGTGGGGGATGGCTTCGGCCCAGTCCGTCATTCTGTTCGTGATGGTTGTCGGGCTCACGGTCATTCAGTTCCGAACTACAGGGAAGAGGGTCCATTATGGTGGATAGAACTCGGGGAGAAACGTGGTACTACTGGCGTCCGAAGATCTCGACATTCTCCACGCATTTTGCACTGCTGCTGGCTGTGTTGTTCGTAGCCTCACCGATCTTGTTCGCACTGATCAAGAGCACGCAAAGCACGGCGCAAATCCAAATGTATCCCCCTCAGTTCGGTATTGGCAGGTCGCTGATCGAGAACTACGCAACCGCATGGCAGCGCTACAACCTGGGCACGCTCATGCTGAACACGCTTGGTGTGGCAGCGACGGTGATGATCGGGAAGACATTGCTTTCGTTGTTTGCCGCGCTCGCATTGGTGTACTTCGACTTCCGCTTCAAAGGGCTTGTCTTCATCTTTATTCTGGTCACGTTGATGATGCCCGTGCCGGTTCGGGTGGTCTCGCTCTTCAAGCTGGTGTCGAGCTTCGGGTGGGGCAATACATTCTGGGCACTCACTGTTCCGTTCCTTGCTTCGGCCACAGGAACCTTCCTGTTCCGCCAGCACTTCATGTCGATTCCCACGTCGCTGGTGGATGCCGCCCGGGTCGATGGAGTCGGCCCGTTCAGATTTCTCTGGAAGATCCTTGTCCCGATGTCCATGAACACCATCGGGGCCCTTGCCGTGATTGAGTTCGTCTACATTTGGAACCAGTACTTGTGGCCGCTCATCATCATCAGCTCCAACGATAACCAGATGATCCAGATGGGCGTCAAGCGACTGACCAGCTCCGGTCCGGAGGGGATGGTCCACTGGGGGGTTTCGATGGCCGGTGTCGTCATCACAATGCTTCCTCCGCTGCTCCTGTTCATATTGCTTCAAGAGCAGTTTATGCGGGGCTTTGCCCTGACGGAGGAGAAATGAAGATCGTCGGCCACAAGGGAGCCGGAGTGTCCGCTCCCGGAAACTCCGCAACAGGTCTGCGGCATGCACTTCAACTCGGCCTGGACGCCGTGGAAATCGATATCTGGCCAACATCTGACGGCAAATTCGTCGTGTTTCATGACGCTCACCTCGGAAAGATCACCGGGCATGCCGGTTGGACGAACTCGCTCACAAGCGCCCAACTCGAAGCGTTGTCCATCCGCTCTACCGACTCTGATGTGCCGCCGGAGAAACTGCTGTTTCTCCCCGAAGCCCTTCAGCTCGCCGCCGGCCGCATTGAGGTCATTCTCGAGGTGAAACGGACACGCCACGATCTGGAGGCCTACACCTGGATCGAGGAACGCCTCTGGAACACTCTCCAGGAGCACAATGCGCAGGCTTGGACAACCGTGATCTCATTCGATCACCGGACGCTCTTCGACCTTCGTGCGATTGCGCCAGAGGCACGCATCGGCATGCTGTACGCGGGAGAGTGGCTACAGATGTGGGAGGAGGTTGACGCGTTGTCCCCGGACGCGCTGGTTCCGCACTGGGCACAAACGACTCATTCGCTGATCGAGACAGCGCATCGCCGCCAGCTGGCTGTGTATCCGTGGGCGGTGGATCACCGCGATTGGATGGAGCGACTCATCGATATGGGCGTAGATGGCATTATTACAGACCATCCGGAAACCCTTCTAGAGATCCTACAACGAACTTCACTGTCACCCCCATCGAACTCAGGGGGCGGAGGAACCCGATGACCCAATGGTACCCCGACAAGGAAATTCAGGCCCGCTTCGGAGCCAACCACCCGCTTACCCGATGCGACGGATTCGTCTTCGATGTCGACGGCGTCTTGTGCCGAGGGGAGACGCTGATCCCCCGCGCTGACGAGACCATCGATCGGCTTCGCCGCGGTGGCAAACGGGTGATCTTTATCTCCAACAATTCGACCAAGTCTCGCGATGAGTACATCGCCAAGTTCACGCGATTGGGAATTCCCGTCACCGCAGACGATTTGGTCCTCTCGACCTACGCCACAGCCCAGTATGTCGCCGATACTTGGCCTGGAGCCCGGGTGTTCGTGATCGGAGCCCCCGGCCTGCGTCGCGAATTGGAGCTCGCAGGCCTCAAGCTAGTGGATGATCCTCTATCAACCGATGCCGTCGTCATCGGGTCCGCGTTCGATGGCCGTGGGCAACTCACCGCTGACAACGGTTCACGAATCACGGGAGCTCTGCGTGCGCTATACCATGCAGACGCAAAGTTCATCGCCACGAACCCTGATCGCATCTTTCCTGCGTCAGATGGGGTCGTTCCCGGGACCGGGGCGATGATCGGCGCACTCTCTTACATGGTTGACCGGCAACCTGACGCAGTCATCGGCAAGCCCTCGCCCTATATCGTGAAGATTGCTCTCGAAAGGCTCAGGCTTAAGGGCAACCAATGCGCGATTGTCGGCGATATGGACACCGACATGCTTGCCGGACAGAAAATGGACATGACCACCATCTTCGTCCGCTCGGGGGCGATGACAGAAGAGAAGCTTCGCTCATTGGGCATATCGCCTGAATGCGTGTTTGACTCGGTGATCGATATTCTTGCTTTCCCTGTCTGAGGGGGGGGGACAACGTGAGCAGAGAAACCTACATCAAGGCGTTGGAAGAATCCATCATGCGCTTGCGCGCCGTGGGTGTCGAGAAGGACATCCTACTCGTTCACCACAACGATTCGGACGGGATTTCGTCTGGAGTCGCGTTGGACGAGGCTTTCTCGCGCGATGGTTTCCGGGTCACACGCATACCGCTCGAACGCGTCCATCCGCCGATCATTGAGCGGATCCATGATCTTGCTGCCGGGAAGCCTGTTGTGTACACCGATCTCGGCGGGCGTGCGGCGCCCGTTATTTGCGGCGCAAATCGGGATCGTTCGTTCACGATGATCCTCGATCATCACCCAGCCGAACCTTCCACCTCGGATAGCGTGCTTTGCTTGTCTACGGAGTTCTTCGGTCTGTCCGGAGAAGAAGACATTTCCGCTGCGACAGGAGCGACGATCTTCGCTCAGGTCATGAATCCGCAGAACATCGATCTTAGCTACCTAGGGGTGATCGGCGCTCTGGGTGACTCGCATGATCGAAGCGGCCGTCTCGTCGGCGAGAACCGCAAGGCCCTGCTCGATGCCGTCAAACAAGGGGACATGGTCTATCACGAGACAGACGGACATGAGGTCTACACGCTGACAAGGTTCGGGCCCCCGATTGCGATGCAGCCCTTTGCCAAGTCCCTGACCACGCTCGGGGCAGCTGGCTACGCCATGGGGGGGCCTGAGACGAGCGCTGAAGCGTGCCTCCAGGGGGAGACACCATCGTATAAGGTCAAGCTCGCTGAGCTGACTTCGCTCAAGAACGAACGCTTCGAACACGAAGTCACAAGGATCAAGAACGGAGAGCTCAGCCAGACTCGTCACATCCAGTGGTTCTCCGTCGGGGCCGGCTTCGATCCGATGGGCGTCAAGATCATCGGTGAGTTCTGCATGGAGATCCGCGACGAACCGTTCATGAACCACAACAAGTACATCGCCGGGTTTCAGGATATGCCCACCGAAGTGCCGGGATTGGGGACGTTCACATGGGACCTTGTCAAGGTCTCCATGCGAGTTCCAACGCCACTTGGCAGCAGAATTGTCGAAGGATCCATGCCCGGCCTTGACTGGCTTCTCCCTGAGGCCGCCTTGCGGGTGGGCGGTTCGATCGATGCGTGTCATGGATATGCTGCAGCAGCGCTTGTTCCAAGAGGGAGAGAAGAAGAGCTCGTGGCCCTTATGAACAAGCTTCTCACCGAGAAAGGAGTCTAGTCGAACATGCGCCCTGCAGCTTCGGTTGCCATGTTGTGCACAGTGATCGCCATCCTGAACCTCGCAGCCGTGGCGTCTTCGGATCTTGTCGCACGAGGCCCCATCAACATTTCCGCCAACAACCAGTTCACACCGGACAACGGCGTCATCTCGGGCGACGGCTCCACAGAGACACCGTTCGTAATCGCCGGCTGGTCGATCACGGCGGGAAACGGAGCCGCAATCCGAGTTCAAGGGACAACTGCTCAGTTCGTCATCCGCGACTGCATGTTCATCGGCGACAACTCACGGGGGATCGGCGTTGTTCTGGGCGAGTCCGCCCCGACCACAGGGCTGATCGAGCAGTCGACCTTCGAGAATCTTCGGATCGGGGTCTTTGCGTATCGATGCACCGGAGCGAGGATCGAGGCCAATTCGTTCAACCAATGTTGGCGGGGCGTCGATGGGAGTGAGGCTGATGCAGTGCTCATTCAGAGGAATTTCTTCACCGACACCCGCGAACACGCCGTCTTCCTCTGGCGCTGCCATGCAAGCGTGTTGGAGGAAAACTCGCTCCACACAGGGCAGAACGCCATCTATCTTGACAGCTGCCACCGTGTGTTTCTGCACGGGAATCGGATCCGTGAGGCTGAGCGGGGGCTGTTCCTATGGGATTGCTTTGATTGCCTGCTCACGGAGAATGACATCCGAGGCTGCCATCTGGGGATTGCGCTCGTCCATACATCTGCCGGCAACGCCGTTTATCACAACGCTCTCTTCGACAACGACCGCTCGGCCACGTGTGATGAGGCCGACAACCGCTGGGACAACGGCTACCCAGCAGGCGGCAACTTCTGGGGATCGGATGACGTTTCAGACACTCATAGCGGGCCCAATCAAGATCTTCCCGGATCCGACGGGATCGTAGACCTTGCAGAGGTGATTCCGTTTGCCGGCATAGATCGCTACCCGTTGGCGGCCCTGCCATCCACCATGATGACGGGATCAGAGTGAACGCGGAGAGGAGGAGAAGATGAAGAGGGGATTGGTTGCCTTTCTGTGCCTTGTTCTTGCCATCACAGCGTCGGCGCTCTCACAGGAAGAAACCGTCATCGCACACCGCGGTGCATCGGGATACCTGCCAGAGCACACGCTGCCTGCGTATGCCTATGCGCATGCCCTTGGCGCCGACTTTGTAGAGCTTGACTTGGTGATGACAAAGGACCGGGTACTGATTTGCCTTCATGATATCTACCTAGAACCGACAACGGATGTCGAGCTGCAATACCCGGAGCGATGCCGTGGTGACGGCCATTGGTATGCTGCCGATTTCACGTATGACGAAGTGCAGCGCCTTCATGTGCATGAGCGCACGACATCCTCGAACTCACCTGTTTTCCCGGATCGCTTCCCTCTCGGTCGATCGTCCTTCTTCGTTCCAACTCTGACTGAGGCAATCGAACTCGTGCAGGGGTTGAATCGGAGCACCGGAAAAGACGTTGGCTTGTACCCGGAACTCAAGCGACCCTCCTGGCATTCCTCGGAGGGATTGCCGATGGAAGAGGCGTTTCTTGAGATTCTGGCTGACTACGGCTATTCGGGCAAGGACGCAAATGTCATTGTCCAATGTTTCGAAGCTGACACCCTCAGAGCGCTTCGATCCGTTTTCGATGCGCCCTTCAGGTTGATTCAGCTAGTCAGCGCAAGTTGGGCGTATGCAGCGATGTGGACTGAGTCCGGTCTTGACGCAATCGCGGAGTACGCAGATGGGATCGGCCCGTCCAAGACGATCATCGAGAACAATCCATCGTATGTGGCCTGGGCTCATGCGCGCCATTTGATCGTCCATCCGTACACATTCCGCGCTGACTCTCTTCCTGCCGGCTACGAATCTCTCGAGGAAGAACTCGAGACCTTCTACTTCGACTACGGCGTCGATGGGGTATTCACGGACTTCCCCGATGCTGCGATCCATGTCCTCGCCCGTCAGGACGGTTTGGGGGCACCTTGATCCGACCGGGAGAAAACGAGCAGTTCGACGAAGACAACAGAGCGGAGCATGCTTTCTTGCCTGTGATCGGCTACTTATTCGATCTTGATGGCACGGTCTACCGGGGAGAAAAGCTACTGCCCGGAGCCAGCAAGACGATCGCAGCATTACGAGACAGAGGGCGTCGACTGTTGTTTGTGTCGAACAAACCTCTCCACTCGCGTCGTCACTACGCTCAGAAGCTGACCAAGCTCGGCATCCCCACATCCGAAGAGCATGTTCTCAGCTCCTCCTATGTGCTGGCCCGGTGCTTGGCAACTCGCTCTCCCGGAGCCCGTGTATTCGCCATCGGTGAGCCGCCTCTTGTCGAAGAGCTGAGAAACGCCGGTCTTGAGCTATGCGATGACCCCGCCAGGACTCAGTACGTGATCGCGGCATTTGACCGCACCCTGACCTATGCGAAGCTCAATACAGCGTTCCAAGCGCTGCGAGCTGGCGCTCACTTCGTTGCCACCAACGCCGACCGAACCTGCCCGATCGAGGGCGGAGAAATCCCGGATGCTGCCGCTGTGATCGCTGCACTGGAATCGACGGCCGAGAAGAAGGTTGAACACGTTTTCGGCAAGCCTTCGCCGGAAGTGATCCACGTTGCCCTTGAACGTCTTCGAGTTCCTGCAACACGTTGTGTCATGGTGGGTGATCGTCTGGAAACCGATATGATAATGGCCAAGCAGAATGAGCTGGTCGCCGTCCTGACACTCACGGGCGTGACGACTCCGAGTATGCTCAAGGCCGCGTCGCTGCAGCCTGACTATGTCGTTGGTGATCTCCGAGAGCTTCCAGCGCTCGACTGTCTCCTTGCACCACTCCTGGCCGGCCGACAGGCATTGCCGGCCGGCCGGCTTTACCGAAGTCAGTCACGGCCACGGCAAAGAGAGGAGTAACCGCAGATGGTGAAGATCGCAGTCATCGGCGCTGGGGTGGTTGGCTCCCTGATCGCTCGTGACGCTTGCCGGTACGCAGCGGACGTCCACCTGTTCGAGTCCTTCTCCGATGTTGGATGGGGTGTCACCAAAGCCAATTCCGCGATCATCCACGGCGGGTTTCACGACGCACCCGGTACGGTTCGCGCCACCTTCTGCCGAAGCGGCAACGAAGCGTTCTCTGAGCTGTGCGAACAGCTTGATGTGCCGTTCGAGAGGTGCGGTGCGTACGTTCTGGCGTTCAATCCAGAAGAGGAAGCAGCTCTCGAGACGCTTCGCATGCAAGGAGAGTCGTCAGGAGTTGGTGACTTGTCCTATCACACCCGCGACGAGGTTCTTGCCCAAGAGCCCAACGTAAATCCGAGCGTCTCCAAAGGGCTGTGGTGTCCATCGGTCGGCATCACCGAACCCTGGGCATTGGCGATCGCAGCCACCGAGAACGCAAGGGCAAATGGACTCATCCTACACCTCTCAGAGCGAATTACGGAGATTCAACGCGGGAAAGGTGCTTCCCTCATCGTCCGCAGTCCGGAAGGGGCCTACGAGGCGGACGCCGTGATCAATGCAGCCGGTCTTCACGCCGATCAAGTCTCCGCCATGGCGGGCGTTCCTTTCCCCGAGATCAAGCCGCGACGCGGAGAATATGTGCTTCTGGACAAGAGGCTTGACGGGCATATCCATTCCGTACTATTCCCTGCCCCAGACGAGATGTCGAAGGGAATCCTTGTTCTGCCGACCATTGACGGGGGCATCCTCTTGGGCCCAAACGCCGAGGATCTTGGCACAGATAGCAAGCACAGAGTAGACACGACGTCGGACGGACTCACAGCGGTCATCAACGGGGCCCTGCGATTGGTGCCCACTCTTGATCTGTCATGCAGGACCAAGACATTCGCCGGCCTCCGGCCCGAAACTCCAGATGGTGACTTCGTGGTCGGACCGACCGTTGTTCGCGGTTTCTATCAGGCAGCAGGAATGCGATCTCCCGGACTGACTGCTGCCCCCAGCATCGCTACATGGCTCACGGACAAGATTGCGTTCGATTTCAAGCTGTCAAAGAAACTCGATTTCGTACCGAATCGAGAAGCCATCCCTCGCACTTCGCAGCTTACGGATGACACATTGGACAAGCTGATCGCTGTCGATCCCAGCTATGGCAGGGTCGTCTGCTACTGCAACCAGGTTACCGAAGGCGAGATCGTTGAGGCCATTCGGAGAGGAGCCCGTAGCCTCGATGCAGTGAAGTTCCGAACAAGAGCAGGCTTCGGCCGTTGCCAGGGAGGTTCGTGCACAGCAAGGATTCTTCAACTACTTGCGAGAGAGCTGCAAACCTCTCGAGAAAACATCCCGCTGAATGAACCGGAGTCGTGGATCGTATCCGGGGAGGTGCGGCAATGAGGCGCAAGACGGTTGATGTTCTCGTTCTTGGCGCAGGTGCCGCAGGCCTTGCTGCAGCATCGGCTGCTGCCGAGCAAGGCGCCAACGTGGCATTGATCGATCGAGAGGAGTCACCAGGTGGTGTTCTCGATCAGTGCATTCATCCCGGCTTCGGCCTGCATCGCTATCAGCAAGAGCTGACCGGCCCCGAATTTGCGCATCGCATGGTTTCGGAAGTCACGAATTCCGGCGCCGCTTTCCACGGCAGCCGGTACGCCTGCTCCATCCACCCGGAAGATCATACGGTAGATACGCTAGGACCGACCGGCCGGATCCTGTTCGAGCCGACAACGGTTGTGCTTGCTACGGGTGCCCGCGAACGCCCGTTCGGAGCACTCGCAATCCCCAGCTTCAGACCATCCGGGATTCTGACCGCGGGCGTTGCCCAGCGGCTGGTCAACATCGACGGCGTCCTCCCTGGGAAGCGCGCCATCGTTCTCGGTTCGGGCGACATCGGCCTGATCATGGCCCGGCGTCTTCATCTTGAAGGCGTGGAGGTCGTTGCGGTTGTCGAACAGCGCCCCTTCCCCGGAGGACTGCTGCGCAACGTAGTGCAGTGCCTGGAGGATTTCGAGATCCCGCTCCTGCTAAAGCACACCGTATCCCGGGTTCACGGCACAGCTCGCTTGGAAGGCGTAACAATGGTCAAAACAGACGATTCCGGCGTTCCCATGACTGGCACTGAGGAGTTCATCGAAGTCGACACGCTTGTGCTTTCCGTAGGACTCATCCCGGACAATGAACTTGTCTTAGAGCTGGCTTCCATCGATCACGGAAATGGAGGACTTCGGGTCGATTCGCAGATGCGGACCGATGCGAAGTGGCTATTCGCCGCAGGTAACAACGTCGTGGTGTACGATCTTGCTGATTGGGTCGCTGACGCCGGAGAGACGGCGGGTCGTCATGCGGCAATCCAGGCTCTGGGAGAACGTCCAGCAGATGCCATCACGAGGCTTGTGCGGGGTCCCGGGGTGCTGCACATGGTTCCAGCAGCGCTAGCTCCTGGAAGCGGATGCCGTGTCCTTCTTCGCGTGGATCAGCCGATCATCAGAGGCCGCTTGACCATCGGCAACGCCGCATCGAAGGTTCTCCATGGCGCAAGACCTAGTGAAATGATCGAGTTGCATCTGTCCGAGGGCCAGGTGCATGACCTCTGTCGAAGCACGGAGGCGAACGTGAAAGTGACGATCGAATGACCGAGAAGCGGATCCTGTGCATATCGTGTCCCGTCGGCTGCGAAATGACGGTGGCTATCGAAGATGGTCGTGTTCTCCGCGTGGACGGCAACCGCTGCCCACGGGGGAAGCACTACGCAGAACAAGAGGCTGTCGAGCCGATGCGCGTGTTGCCTTCCAGCGTGAAAGTCGTCGGTTCCGAACACAAATTTTTCTTTTCTTTATCCCTTGCATATTTTTAATTTTCACTC
>CAZKPU010000047.1:0-16891 GCA_964554715.1 uncultured Thermotogae bacterium
GGGGCGGTAGAGCTCGACGAGCTTCGTCACCCGGGGATCCGGCGCTTCGACGATCGCACGATGCGTCGCTCCATCGGCAAAGGTTGCCTCTTGCGACGCGGTCACAGCGTTGTAGAGCGTTGTCTTCCCGCATCCCGGTATCCCGACCAACCCACAAGAGACCGCCATGAAAACTCCCCTTTCATCGCTTGGATGACGCTACGGTGTATACGGAATCGCGAGCCGACCGGTCTTGACATGCATGTACTCGGCTGATGATCCGGTCATCGCATGCCAACTGCCCGGCAAGGATCCGGCAATCTTAGACGGGAACGCGCCGCCGATCAATGAAGCCTGTTACAGAAAGGAGACCACGGCGACGTAGTGACACGCCGCACCGGTGAGCACAAAAAGATGCCAGACCATATGCGCGTACGGAAGGCGCTTCCACGCATAGAAGACGATTCCAAGCGTGTACGACACGCCTCCACCGACCAGCCAAAGGATCGCGGTCAACGGCAGATGGGAAACCAGCGGGCCAAACACAAAGACGGCCATCCATCCCATCAGGATGTAAGCGATGGTAGAGACCACGCCGAACCGGCCGGTGCAGAACGCCTTGAACACAACGCCGTTGATGGCGATCGCCCAGATGACCGCGAACATGATCCAGCCAAGCTTGCCCCCAACGCCAAGCAACAGGAACGGCGTGTAGGATCCCGCGATCAGTAGGAAGATGGACGCGTGATCGAATACGCGGAACACCTGTTTCACCCGCACCGGCGTGAGGGCATGATACAGCGTCGAGGCAAGGTGAAGCAGGACCAAGCTGATCCCGTACACGGTGAAGCTGGCGATCCGCAGCGGGTCTCCGTCCAGCGCCGACAGCACGACCAGCACGACGAGTCCGGCGATGCTTAGAAGTGTACCCACACCGTGTGTGACGCTGTTGGCGATCTCTTCACCCACCGTGTACTCGGGCAACGGCTTCTGTGAAGGACCCGTTCGATCCGGCGGCTTCTTCTGAGTGGGGGATGGCTCGTGCTTCGTTTTCCGGCTGCGCATCGTGGTCTAGAGCTTACCGGAAGCGGGAGTGTTATCCAGCTGTGCACCGGATTCGCGTGGGGATTCGATCAAGTCCACGTACGCACCGTGAACCAACTGCGCCTCATCCACGGCAAGCTGCTCCATCAGCTGCGCAGCGATCGCCGCCCCTTCGGATTCCGTTTGCCCTTCATCGAGGACCACCTCGAGTTCGAGGAAATCCCCCAGCCCTTCCACCCGATCGATATGCACCCGCGTTTGCCCGACCAGGTACAAGTGACGGACCTTGCGGACCACGGCACGCACACCAAGGGCTTGCCCGAGAACACGGCACAGAGACGCCGCATCGGATGTGGGGACAAGGGAGAACTGCGAGGTCTTCGGTCCACGAACGTCCGGGCGATCGTAGAAGATGAGCTGTCCGCTGCCATCGGCGAATGCGCGGACCTTCAGCCGGCCTTCCTTGCTGGGAAAGAACGTATCTTGCTGGTCGATCCGCTCCCCGAGGCTGCCTGAGAGAGCCGCCGCGCGGCGCGAGATAGCGTCCACATCATCGATTCTTGCCTTGATCTCTACATTGCGTCCCATGGGACCATTGTCCCTGCGGGGGGCTCGACAATCAAAGCTCGGCTGCACGCAACCGGATCAACAAGGTTCGACCGCCCGGAGTGCGTCTTGGATGGCCTTGCGGATGCCGTCGTGAGGGGCTTCGTATCCCCAACCGATCTCTCTCCCGTTGATGTAGATCGCCCGGGGCGTCTGATGGCACAAGAGCATCGGACGGTCCTCGGCCTGGTACTCGTGGAGGATGACGTCGTCTCCGAACTCCCGAGCCACCTCGCGCACGCGTTGTGCCTCGATGCTGCTTGTCGGGCAGAACTCGTTCCAGAAAAGATCGACGACCACCTTCCCCGAAACGGGTTGGAACGACCAGTCCGGGCGAAGGAGTCTGGGGGCGGCCGCGTTCGAACGGAACGTCCTCCAAAGAAGCGCTTCATGTCCTCGACGCTCGATCTCCTCGAATCCAAGCTCATCGAAGAACGAGGCCGGCATGAACCACGCGGCCTCGGCAAGATCCCGGTACGCAACCACGGCGACGCCGTCCATCTCCGCCCGACGTGCATCCGCTTCGACGGCTTCGACCAAAGCGCCGCCTACGCCCCGACCGGAGAACGCCTCAGGGACAAACAGACACGGGATCATCATCAGGTCCTCGCCAACGGCGCCCCAGGACGCATGACAGATCGGCACGCCGTGGATGAACCCGGCAAGAGCATCATCGAAAACGGCCACTTTGAACCGAGCGCCCTCCGCTCGAAGCTTCTCGAACAGGACCCGGCGGCGCTCGGCACAGCGGTCGATTTCCTCCGATTCGCCAACATGAGAGCATGTGGTGATGAACCGCTCATCGATGGTTCCCGGGGCCGCGTCACGGATGATCGGGTCTCGCTTGGACATCGATGATTCCTTCTCCCAAGGACGCGGCGCGTTCCGCCGTCTTCCACCTACTCCGTAAGTCGATGCACCCGCAAGAAGTTGGTGCGCCCGCCTCCACCCACCGGGAATCCCCCAGTGAGCACAACCAGGTCTCCCGGCACGGCGAGATGCGCGTCCATCACGACACGTCCGACTTGCGCCAGCAGCTCCTCCGTGGTTCCCGATTCCGGAACGACCGACGTCTCCACGCCCCATGAGAGCGCCAGCCTGGCGCGAACCTTGGGATATGGGGTCACCGCGACAATCGGGATGTCCGGACGTTCGCGGGCGATCTGCCGTGCTGTGTAGCCGCTTGATGTCGATGTCACAATCAGTTTCGCATCGACACCCGCGGCAACACGCACCGTTGCATCGCTGATGGCATCGGTAATCGGCTGTTCATGGCGGACCGACTGAAAAGGGAACGGATCCTCCCAAGCAAGGAGACGGTCTTCGGTCATCTGCGCGATCTCCATCAGTGTCTCGGCGGAGCGAACAGGATGCGCTCCCATCGCCGTCTCGGCGGACAGCATGACGGCATCGGTTCCATCGAGCACCGCGTTCGCTACATCACTTGCTTCGGCCCGTGTCGGCCGAGGCTGCGTGACCATCGATTGCAGCATTTGCGTTGCGGTAATCACCGGGACCCCAACACGATTGCACAGCTTGATGATCCGCTTCTGATGGTAGGGGACCTCCTGAACGGAGGCCTCGACACCCAGATCACCGCGGGCAACCATGATCCCATCGACCACGGCGAGAATCTCTTCCATCCGATCGAGCGCCTCGCGCTTCTCGATCTTGGCGATGAGCCCCACAGCCGAGGCATCACCGGTTTGGCACTCCACCAGCGCGCGCAGCGCCACAACATCCTCGGCGCTCCGCACGAACGACAACGCAAGGAAGTCGACACCGTGTTCGAGCGCATGCGTGGCGTCGCTGCGATCCTTCTCCGTTAACGCGGCGATCGTCTTGGCCGCAGGCGTCTCGCTGTGGGACACCGCAGAGATCCCGACCCGGGAACGCAGCATCCCGCCGGTTGTCACCTCGCCGCTCGCTTGTCCGTTGCTGACACGATCGATCGAAACCTCGAGCGCTGCATCATCCAGCAGGACACGATCGCCCACGGAAAGCTCCGCAATCAGTTCGGGATGCGGTAGGGAAATCCACGTCTCATCCGATGCCACCGGATCGGGACAGAACACGACTCGTTGCTCCTCACGGAGGGCGATTCTCTCCGGTATCAGCAGTCCGACGCGCAGCTTCGGTCCCTGAAGATCGGCAAGGATGGCAACATTAGCTTTCTCCTGCTCGGCAACCCTCCGGATGGTGGAGATGCATTGAGCCCGTTCCATTCGCTCCCCGTGCGAGCAGTTCAATCGCGCAACATCCATCCCCGCTTGAACGAGCGCTCGAATCGTCGATTCATCACTGGATGCCGGACCCAAGGTGCAAACCATCTTGGTCCGAGGGTGATTCCGTTTGAGAGACATGTCTCATGACCTCCGTGTGCTGGAGCGTAGGCCATCGCTGCAGATCCGTCCAGTCATGGCACGGCCAGGGACATCGCTTTTCGAAGTGCAGGGCCGAAACGACAGTTTCTCCCCTGGCATCCCCGCTGCGTTTCCGGCAAGCTTCGGACATGCCGATGACGCCGTATGATGCCCTTTCCGAAGACGCGAGGCTGGAACGCCTGCGAACACTAGCCCGAAAGGCGCTTTTGGTCTATGGATTGGAAGATGCACAGCTCTCGTGCCTGCGCGGCGGGAAGCGCCCGTTGCTCAAGGCCACCGACGCATCAGGCGCTCGATACGCTCTCCGGCTCTGGCCTGCCGATGAGTCAACCGCTGCATTGGATCGCGAGCTGCTTTGGCTCACCGCTCTGCGGCGTGACGAACGGTTGCGGATTCCCGAGCCGATCTTATCCACATCAGGCGAATGGAAGATCCGCGTGGCAATGGCCGGTATCCCGGGATTCCGTTGCGCCGTGTTGCTCCGGTGGGTCGACGGTCGGTTCTTCGACTCGCAGTTGTCGGCGTCGCGCTTGGAGAAGGTCGGGGGGCTTCTCGCGCACATCCACCGTCACGGAAGCGCGTTTGCGTCAGCGCAAAGGTGGTTCAGTCCGGAAGAGCCGGTCTCGGACCCACCTTCCGGATTCGCAGGTTTGATGAATTCGTTGGAAGATGGATCGATCTGGAGCGTGTTCTCCGGCTCGACGAGAGCTCTAGGGGAGCAAACCGCTCCGTCGATCTTTGCGGCCCTTGAGCGCATCTGCGCCCCCGCTGAACGGGGCCTCATCCACGGTGCGGTCCATCAGGCACACTATCTGTTTCATGAGGAGGAGGCGGGGCTGATCGGATTCTCCGGATGTCGTATCGGGCATCCGATCGAGGATCTGGCATCGGCATGCCGACACCTTGCCGAGCGCGAGGGGTATCTCGATCTTCGCGACGCCCTGTTGCAGGGCTACTCGAGCCAGAACCGGGATGATTTCATCACGGCTGGCGAGATCGAGGCGATCGCTGCCGCGCAACACCTTGTCATGCCCGCAACGCCCGCAAACGGTGGCAAGCGGGCCCATCGAGCGATCCTGGGGCGTCATCTGGAAAACGTATGGGCTACAGTGAAGTCAACATAGGATCCCGATCCTGCGTTTCGGGACCGATCTGAGAGAAGCGGGCCGCCCGATCACCCACCGGACGGCCCATTCGCTCCCCAGCTTGTCGCGGCTCTTATCCTTTCCCTAGAACCCCCACGCAGCCGGATCGAAGGTCGTGAGGTTCTCCGGCGCAAAGACGTCATCAGCAATCTCAGTCTCCGGCCGGTGTTGGTCGAGGATGGTGACCGTGGTCGAACTCTCTTCCGTAACATTCTCGGCGAGTAGACTGTCGGCGGTCAGTTTCCCCTCGAACTCACCAAGGGCCAGGACCTGCATCGTCGCATCGAGATTTCCCAGATCGTTGTAGCCTTCCATCCTCAGCATGATGAAGAACTCGGTGTCAATCCAGAGGACGGTCCGAAGGGTATCGACATCGGCCCCCGCCTTGGCGGTGGATTCGATCTTGTAGACAGTCCGCGTCAGCTCGCCGACGACGAACTCCTCTTCTCCGAGGAGAACCGCGTCGTAGTCGTTGCGGCGATCGTCATCACCAAGGTCCTCATACGAGAGGGAGCTTCCTGCGAAACTCCCACCGCGCTCCTCTTCCGAGACCAGTTCTTTCGGAACCCCGAGGATGGGGAGATACAGCCAGAGACGGTTCTCCGCTTCCTCTTCTTCGGTCTCATGGGTCAGGAAGATCGTCCCCTGTACATCAGCCGGCTCGATGAAGTAGATCAACGAGAAGTTCGGCTTGCCGATGGAGCCGAACAGGTTCGAGGCCGTCGTCCCACCGCCGTACGTGTTGTCGAATCGAATCGTTGACCCCATGCTTCCCTCGGCCAGCAGATCGGCCTCTTCGTCCATCCGGTCGAAGATCTCGTCGGCCGTCATCGCAACGGCAAGAATCCCCCACAAGAGAACCGCAGCCGTCATGAGGGTCAGGATCGAAATCAGTGTTCGCTTAGACATTCTTTGCCTCCTCCGTAACTACCTACTTTGAAAGAGTGTTCTTCCGAGTCTTTGACTCATCCCGTTTCCACGCCTCTCGGGCAAGGAACTTTGGCTTCCACTGAACGAGAATCGCCGGGATGATGGAGATCGCCGATAGAGCACTGATGCCCATCGTGAGAGCGATTTGCCATCCGAAGGTCCGGATCCCCTTAAACGAGGCGAAGATCAGAATGAAGAACCCCAGCGCTACGGTGAGCGCGTTGTAAGTGATTCCTCGCCCCGTTGTCTGGATCGTCTTCTGCAGGGCACGTTCGGCGTTCGAGTCTTTGCGGTACTCACTGCGGAAGCGAGAGATGAAGTGGATCGAGTAGTCTACGCCGATCCCCACCGCAACCACCGAAACCATCAATGTCATGATGTCGAGCGGCTGGCCCGTGTAGGACATGATGCCCATGCTAACCGTGACGGTCAGGATGAGCGGAATGGCCGCAATCAGCCCCGCGACGACAGACCCCATCAGGATCATGACAAGAATCGACACCGCAACGATCGTCGACGCGAGACCGATCAGTTGACTCCGCGTCATCTGCGTGAACATCCGATCCATCAGCGTGGTTGCCCCGATCATGCGGACACGGATATCCCCATCTTCGGGGAAATGCTCGTCGAGATAGTCCTGGACCAGACCTGCCAGCCGGGACACGTTCGCCGAGGACCCCATCTTGTACATCCCCATGACCGTTCCGGCACTGAAGTCGCCCAACGCCATATCCCCCAGGGTTCCCCCTTGGAAGGTGAACAACAGTAGGAGCTGCGCGACCATGTTCTGCTGGTCGGGGATCGCGTAGAAGGCGGGGTCATCGGCGTTGAACTTCTCGTTCATCTGTCGCACCAGCGTGGTCAGCGAGAACGTCTTGCTGACGCCGTTGGCAAGCATGAACTCCTCCAGGCCCAGCATGGCGTTCAGCACCGCAGGATCCTTGAGGCCGTCACGGCGGCCGGTGTCGAACTCCACCATGATGTTCATGTCCCCCGAGAAGTACTCCGAGGTAAGATCAAGCACTTGAACGGCTTCGTGATCCTTGCCAAGGAACTCCTCATTCGACGTCTCGACACGAAGCCGCGGAATGCCGGCCAGCATGACGCCGAAGATGATGAGAACAACGATCAGAAACGTTTTTCGGTGTCCGACAATCACCTTCTCGAACCCCATGAGAACGCGGGTGAGCGGACGTAGTCCTTTGCTCAGATCACGGATCCGTGGCTTCTTGAGAAGCGACATGACAGCAGGAATGAGGATCAGCGAAAACAGCATGGCCGCCATGACGCCGATGGCCGTCACCACGCCGAACTGCCGCTGCGGTACCATGAACGCCGTCAGCAAGGACAAGAAGCCAACCGCCGTGGTCAGCGACGTCATGATGACAGGCCCCTTCATCTCATCCATCGTCGCGAGGATCGCCTCGCGTTTCGGCCCGCCCTTAGCGATTTCCTCGTTGTACCGGTTGAGCACATGGATCGCATCGGCGATTCCGATCGCAAGCAACAGAATCGGCGCAATAAACGACATCGTCGTCATCGGGAAGCCAAGAAGAACCATCGCTCCCATGGCCACGAGCACCGACAGCAACACGACTGCAATCGGAAGGAGAATCCCACGGATCGTCAGGAAGCTGGCGAACAGCAATGCAACCATCACCACAATCGCGAGCGGGAACAGAAGCGTGATATCCGCTTCCATTTCCTCCGACATGATCGCGTCGAAATAGGCATCGCCGTAGATGAACAGCTCATCCCCGTCCCCTCGATGGGCATCGACAATGCTCACAACGTCCGGGGTAAGTTCATATTCATCCGCGCCGACTTCGAGTTCGATATTGATCAGCGCTGCTTCTCCGCCGGAGCTGACGACACCCCCGACAAGATTCTCATCCCCCAAGACACGGGCGCGGAAGACCTCCATCTCCTCCGCGGTCCCCGGAGCCACCCCTCCGGGCGAGGCCTTGCTCACATTGATCGATGTCTCGCTTCCGACGATCGTTTGAGAGTTGAGAGGAGTGGTAACGCTCTTGATCCCGGGGATCGCTTCGAACGCCTCGGCCATCTGCTCGACCTTCTGAAGCGTTGTTTCATTGAAGATGCCGTCTTCATTGAGCAGCATCACCATTATGCCCCAGGACTTTCCGTAGCGCTCCTCGGCCTCATCCATGAGCACGATGATGGGATCATCGTCATCAAGGAATTCCCTGAAGTCGGTTTCCTGGGTCATGTACTGAATCGGAAACGCAAGCGCACCTGCAATCAGCAAAGTCCCGACAATCGTCCAGATGGGGTGATCGACTGCAAATCGAATGAGTCGGTTCAAGATCGAGCTCATGCTAGCCATCCTTCCCGCGTGTGAAGCGGCACCAATTCCTTAAAGACCCGATCTTCGCGATCTCTCGCTTCCGAAGTGTCTTATCCCTTCGTGAGGCATCGATCGTTTCCAGCGTTCGAGCAACCCACGATTCGCGTTCCGGCCTTGCCGAGCCCCCGCATCCACGGAAAGCCCCTCCCGGCATCTACTTTCGCTGAGATCGCTTCCAGCGCTCGTCGATGTCTGCAAGCTCGCCGCGAAAGAAGGCAAAGAACGATCGCATACTCTCAAGCGACTTTCGCGTCTCGTTCGGGGCGTCTTCGAGCAGCTTCAACCCACGGTTTGCCAGCTCCAGCATCTGATCCAAGAAGTTCAGCTTGCTGACAAAGGACTCACTCCAGGCATTGTGTCCAATCCGATAGAAATGTTTCCGTTCGCCAGGAACGCTCACCTTCTCAACCATCCCCAATCGGGTTAGCATCTGGGTTGCCATGCTGATCGACCCGTGGCTTGCCTGCAACACTGCTGCGAGTTGCTGCATCGACATTATCGGCTTCTCGCAGACCAGAAGCGCTCCAAGAACGCGTCCGTACATGTGCGGAAGGCCAAATTCGTCCATTCGGTCGCCGAATTCCTCGATGAACTGCTGTTTCTCCCGCTGCTTGATGTTCGTCACGAAAGCATCCTACTGCATTCTGAAACGTCAGTCAAGTTTGACATGACTATACATAGAGACAGCAACTGAGGCATCCCGCTGTAATACGCGCCGTACTCCAACGCCCGAAACCGCTGCTGGTTCAACAACTTCAACTCCTGGTCCTTGCGATCCCTACCACACTGGGGTGGGGGTTGTTGCGCTCACGATCGCCGAAGACGCCGTGCCGTCGGCTGCCGGAATCTGTGCTGTCATGTACAACCGGAATCGCCCATCCGCCAGATGAACACAGCACGGATTCGAGAGGGATTGCACGGAGAAGCCTGCAAAATCCTCCGGCTTGACGCGAACACCTGCTTCGCCCGTAAACGCGCCACTGCCGTCTTCACGGATCCAGCTCATCACCTTTCCGGCAACCGTTGCATACAACCTGATCCGGCCGCCGGGAAGCACGATCGTGCTGAATGAACTCTGTGGATCGCATGTGATCCCGGTCTCGTAGCTCGGTCCGATCACCGCTCGGCCGGCATCGTCAAGCTCCACGGAAGCGCCGACCACGCAGGCGTTGCTGCCGATCGCGTGGGCCATCAAGAGCATCAGATCCCCGGAGACGTCGGTCAGTACACTCGCCTGCACGGTGGTCTCGCCCGGCAGGTCCCCGTGCAGGTCGATCTCCTCCAGCGTTCCCGAACCGCTGGCTTGGAACCCTTGGAGCTTCCCCTGTTCGGAAACCGACACGAGGAACCATGTATCCGCAGTGTTTGGCCACTTCACCCACCGTGGGTCCATGAATCCTTCGTCCCTCACAGGATGCTCGGAAAAGACCAACCCATCCGCTGATGTGTAGATCGCCTCGGATGCTTTCTCGTCGAGAGCGCAGATCACCACCGCTTCGGCGGCCGTATCAAGCCCCGCCGCCAAGCAGGTTGCCTCCTCAATCCGGATCCCCGGATCGCTGAAGTACATCGTCTCAAGAAGCGCCGTCGGCGCAGTAGCCGTTGCGAGACATGAGACCAGGAGGACCAGAGCAAGCAGTATCGTGCAGCGATTCAGCATGGGTTTCCTCTCTTTCGATGGGGGTGAAACAGGCAATTCATTCTACAACGTTCTTCTAAGCTCATGCAGAAGCGTCCTGTGACTCCGGGGCAAGAGCCCAACACGCCAAGGGCCGATCGCCCGGTTCGGGGCGTCGTGCCACAGCTTCCTACAAGGTGCTCTTTACCAACGCTCCTCGTGAATCCGTTCGCGCTGATAGCGGTCGGCCGATGCAGGATGCTCGGCGGGGTATCCAACCGCTACCACGGCAAACGGGATGATCCCCTGCGGGATCCCAAGCACCTCCCGTAGGGCCATCTCTCGCTCATTCACCGGATGAACGCCGCACCACACAGCACCCAGCCCAAGAGCTTTGGCCGCAAGCAGCAAGTTCTCAACGGCGGCCGCACAGTCCTGAACCCAGAACCCCTCGTACTTCTGCAATGTCGGATCGCCGCAGACAACGATCGCAAGTGGTGCCTGCTTCACCATCTGAGCGTAGGGATGAACCCGCGCCAACGCGTTTCTTTGCTCCGACGAGCGAACGACAATGAAATGCCACGGCTGCTCGTTCCCTGCCGAGGGAGCAGCCATCGCCGCTTTCAGAAGATCCTCCAAGAGCTCATCAGGAACAGGTTTCTCGGAGTACTTCCTCACACTCCGTCGCCCGGTAATGACATTCAAGGACTCCATGCATACCTCCTGCAGCTCGACCCGGAGCTTCTTCCACCGGACATCGCGCTCCGATCCGGTCGTGGGTCGTCGCAACCTCCTCAGACGCGGGAGCCAAGTTCAGAGGCTGGGCTGCATCTGATGATCCTGATCAAGAAGCTTGCGGAAGATCAGAAAACCAACGTCGTTTCGCGTCTCCGCAAGTTTGAATCCCAAACGTTCGTACAAAGCTCTCGCCCGGTGATTGGAGTCATGAACCCCCAGTTCGATCGCGTCCGCTTCGCCCGCGAATTCGTTCTCCAGATCACGCAACACCGAGCTTCCGATCCCCCGGCCTCGAAAGACCGGATCGATAACCAACCCATGAACGTGAAGCCTCGATCCGCGCTTCTCGATCCACACGAAGCCGACCGGCACTCCTTGTCGATCCACTGCGCGAACCTCGCCAACAGCGCAGACCATGTCGCGAAGACAGCTCCAATCAAGCCCCATAGCAGCGAGGGTCGGCTCAAGATACGTTCCGGTCTTCTCCTTCATCATCGAGAAGAACGTCTCATACTCGCTCGCTTCCAGAGCTCGGTAGTTCATGGTCACATCCATCCTCGCCCTATCCTAGTCAACGAAGCTTCCTCTGTGAAGTGAGAGCAGGGTCATGACCGAACATCTGCAGAAGCCAAAACCCTGTGCTGCAGAGATCCCTTCAGTCTTCCCGAGTGAACCTGCGCGTGCAGATGGACAAGCCACCGCTTACAGAGCAATCACTCGGAACATCCCCACGCAAACAGGATCAAAGGACCGCAACCAGAATCCGCACGCCGGAGCGTTCATCGATTCGAAGTCCACCGCGCACCGCACGTAACCCTCGTCACGAGCCCAGCCAACGGCAGACAAGAGAAGTTTTTGCCCGAGATTGCGTCTGCGGAACGAAGGGCAGGTGTAGGCCCCTGTGATGCTTGCCGTCCCCGGATCGCGGATGATGGTGCTCGCATTGCTGCTGGCCGGACCGATCTCCAGATAGCCAACGGCTTCTCCATCGCACTGGGCAACGAATACAGCTTGCGAACGATCGGCAAGCTTCTCAACGATTTCCTCCAGAGCTGAGAACGAGAGATCGCGGAGGTAAATCGGAGGTGCGGCAAGATGAGCCTCAAGACCTTGGATCAACGCGTGGATTCCCAAGTGATCGATGGATGTGGCACGCCGGATGACGATATCATCACGCCGGTCGCCGATGATCGGTCTGGACACATCCGAATCAGGATCGCCGTCTAGGTCGAGAGTCCGTACACCGTCGATGGCCGCCATACCGAACCCGAGCCGGCTCCACGTTTCGATCGCGTCCTCATCGAACGGAAACTGCAGGACGAGATGCCCCACGGGGCCTTCCCCCTGCCACAGTTCGGCAACTCTCGTATAGAGCGATTCATAGATCGCGCGGCTGTGTCCAACCATCGCACCGTTGGCCCATTCCGGACTGAACCACGTTGGAAAACTGCGGAAAGAGTCGATCTTGACTCCGGTGACAAAGCCGACCAGCCGATCTCCGTCCAGGGCAACGGCTCCGAGGCCTTGTTGGTCGACCTTGTCCAGAAGCGATACAAACGGCTCCGGATCTTCATAGCTGCTTGGAAGCGCGGGGATCAGCCTGCGCATCGCCGTATAGCGTTCTGCGACAAGAGCTGCGGAACTCGGGATGTGCTTGGTTTCGAAACGCTCGATCGTCGGTTTCATCGAGCGTCCTTTGCGGCTGATCGCCCTTCGGTCGGGTCTGCAGAGATCCACTGTCGTTGATGATTCAGGATCTCCTTGTCGCGAAACGCTTGCTCGAGATCGATGTTGTAGCGGTTGGCGATTGCACATACATAGATAAAGACATCGGCCAGCTCATGTTCGACTTCGCCGATTGAGGAGTCTGGATCCACTTTGAGCCCTTCACAGTGCCGAACCGCCTTGAACAGCTCGCCGATCTCTTCTCCGAGAAGCAAGCATTTGTCCATGACGGTTTGCTGCTCGAACCCTCGTTCTACCTCGAGTTCGGCCACGTATCGCTGGAACTCCGACAACATGGGGTGCTTGTCGAGCGTAGGCAATCGATTCTCCCTTGAACGGTGCTACCCAACAGGCCAGGCCCGGTCGACGCCGTGATTATACGGAAGCTCTACGTGATACGGCACGCCGCGGAGAGGGAACCAAGAGAGCCTCGGCGGCACGCTTCCGGCCGAAGCTCCGCCGGGGATCCTCTTCGCAAAGAGAGCGCTCTTCAGCCTGTATCGTGATTGCGGAGGATCTCGAGGCCGATCTCTTGTGCTCGCTGAAGATCACCGGGGAGATCGCCGATCGGGACGTCTCGCCCGGTCTCTGCATCGAACGTCTGGCACGCTAACGCGTGGCACCGGCTCCCACACCAAGACGTGATCCGTTGCAGCCACTCCACCATCGATCCGTAGTAACTGCGATAGGTGACGAACAACACGAAGTCCTTCCCGCCGAAGTGCTCTCGAGAGACGATCGCCTCCAGCCGGTCGAACAGCGTCTTGAGCTGGGAGGTCATGTAACCCCAGAACATCGGAGCACCCAGAACAACCACATCCGCTTCGGAGAACGCCGGATAGACCTGCTGCATGTCGTCATCGATGACGCACCCACCGCCGCCCAGGCACTTGCCGCACGCGCGGCAGTGAGCGATGTTCATGTCGATCGGCCGGAAGTGAACCGTGTGATGCGCGCTGTCCGAGCCAAGTCCCTCGAGGAACGCATCGATCAGTGTATCGGTGTCTCCCCCAACGTGAGCACTGCCATGGAGCACGACAACATTCATTGCGCACCTCCGTTCCTGATCGCTCGATGAGATTGCTACGCTGACGTCTCGAAAGCGTCACGGACACGCCCAATCCTGCAGACAAGCGTTGGCAGAAGGCATCTCTGCCAACGAATCGAGATTACACCACAAACGGCAGCTCGATGATCCTTGTTCGAATTCCCTGCAGGATCAACGCTTCGTCGACACCCTCTCTTTGCTCGATTCTGTGGTGATCTTGCCCGGGGTCCTCCTTCGTAGCCGCGCGCGGTTCGAGTTCGAGCACGGCGAACGTCGAACGCCCGTACGAAGGAGCGACTGCGCCGGGATTGATGAACACGGTCTCTTTCCATACCCTGACGACAGGGACGTGGAAGTGTCCGAACACGATGATCTGCGTATCGGGCAGCTGTGAGGCCATCGCTTGGTAGAACAACTCCATTTCGGGCTGGTCGTACCCCTGTCCGATGTACTTCCGCTGCAAGGCATGCCGCTGATGACCATGCTGGAGTCCGATCTTCCATCCGGCCGCTTCGATGGTAGCTCGCTTCGGGATCACAGTGCTGACTTCGGCCGGATCCATGTTTCCGGCCACCGCAACCGTGGGAGCGATCTCTTGCAGCGCTTCAATCACGTCCATGGACGTCAGATCCCCGGCATGGAGGATCCGATCGACCTGGGCTTGCCTCAATCCGTCCAGCAGCGATCGAGGGAGACTCTTGATATGCGCAGGAACATGCGTATCCGAGACAAGGCCTAGCTTCATCGTAGGGTCATTCTACGGCAGGATCCGCTGTGTCACCGGTTGATCGTTGCCGATCGGCATCTCCGACGTCGCCCAGGATGAACTCGTGCACTCTCCAGCTTACGTCCCACGCTCCCTCCGCCATGTTAGACAGAATCACCAGATTGATGTCGTAGTCAGGGAAATAGCGCATCACGGCGCTGACACCGGCGTTGTACCCTTCTTTCTGGCAACACAGAACGTGTCCGTCAGGCTCCACATAGAACCACATCCCGAGGCCGTAGTGCATCGCCCATCCATCGTGCTGCTTGTAGAAGATCTGAGGGCGGAAGAACCGCTCGGTCAGCACAGGCGACAACAGGTCACCGGATCGTACAGCTCGCAAAAAGCGGTCAAGATCGGCGGCTGTGACGTGCGCTCCGCTGTCCGGCGACCCCACCGGAGGAAACGAGTAAATGTTTCTCTTCCACGCCACCACGGATCCGTCTTCGCCGCGGATCGGATCGGCCCCCTCGGCTACGGCGGGGACACACCGATCCATGCGGAAGAATTCCGAGGAAGACATCTGCGTCGGCTTGAAGATCCTCTCGCGGACATAGTCGCGGTAGGTGAGTCCGGTGAGCTTCTCCACTGCTAGACCGAGCAAGACGAATCCGCAGTTGCAGTAGCGGCAGGCCTCACCAGGCGGGAAATTCGGCTCCTTGTGGGCAAACTGCTGCAAGAAATCAGCTGTCTCCGTGACCGCGTAGTTCGGCCGGGTCCGCCAGAGATCCTCGTAGTCTTCGCCGTTTTCTTCTTCGCAATCATCGCCGATCCCCGAGCTGTGCGTCAGCAGTTGGAACACCGTGACCTCATCGGAGATCGCTGTGTCGGCAAGCCCCAGCAGAGGGATGATCCGTGTATCCAGTGCAAGCAGCCCTTGATCGATCAGTTGCAGCGTGGCCACGGCCGTGAACAGCTTCGTCAACGACGCCGTATCAAACCGGGTATCGAGGGTGTTCGCGACACGCCAGGTCCGAGACGCAAACCCATAGGCGCCGGAGAATAACTCCTCTTCTCCTTGCGAGATTCGGATCACTCCGGAGAACCGTTCTGCTGCCGCCAAACGCCGCATTTCGCCATCGATTCGATGTCGATCCAGCATCGCTTCCTTCCCGTGAAAAGGTTCCCTTGCCATCCGTCGGCACACCTCCGGCATCCATCCTTTCGGCGATATCCTCCACAACGATTTCGGCGTTGTCCACCTGCAACTCAAGCGGACTTCTCGCCGAAACGCTTTCAGCGTTGTCCACTTGCTACCGAAGCAGACTTCTCGCTGAATCCATCCTTTTGCCATGTAGCAGGGCGGTCATTTGCGGTATACTACATCCTAGTTGGTTCCGGGTGATTCGCCTTTTAACAGACGGGGGGGGACTGGAGGAGGTCTGTGTTGGTGGATTGCCGATCCTGGGATCTCAATGGTTTCGTCGAACCGGCATTGAAGGTCTGCCGTGAATCGTTCCGCATCCTTGATGGAAACACAACGGCCAGCAAACACTATGGATACTCCCGCAGCGAGTGGTGCCGGCTGTCGCTGCTCAAACTCCATCCTGAGAGCGAACACCATGTTGTCAGAACATGGATGGAGGTTCCCCAACCACCGCCTCGGCGATTCACGCATCTAAGCAGGTCCGGAGAGCTGTTCCGGATCCAGATGCGCCTGGTGGCAGCGTCTCGGAAGCATCCGTCTTGCGCGGTCGTGTTGGTTCAAGGGATCTCAGGGTCATCCGACCCGTGTCCAAGCAATGCAGTCGTTGATGAGGATCCCTCAGACAATCCACGGGGGCTACAGCCGCCAAGCAGTGGGAATCGTAGTCTTCTGCAGCTTGTCAAACCGATGGTCGCTGCGCTTGGCGCCGTCGTCGAATACCGGGATCCCGGTACGGCGAAGCATCAGCTTCGCGTTGCCCGCATCGCAGAGACCATCGGACAGCACTTGAGCCTTGATCAAGAATCGCTGAACGGACTGCGAGTCGCTTCTCTTCTGCACGACATCGGGAAGCTTACGATCCCCGCTGCGTTGCTCTCGAAGCCGGGAACGCTATCGAGCGTGGAGAACCTCCTGGTGCAATCGCACGTGCAAGCCGGCTATGAGATCCTGAAGAAGATCGACGTCCCGTTGCCCGTTGCCCAGATTGTCTTTCAGCACCACGAAAGGCTAGATGGAACGGGGTATCCGAATCATCTAGCCGGGGATGAGATCCTTGCTGAGTCGAAGATTCTCGCTGTCGCAGATGCGCTGGATGCAATGACGTCTCATCGTCCCTACCGACCCGCCCTCAGGATCGTGGACGCTCTGGAAGAAATCGCTTCCGGAAGCGGATCTCTCTACGATCGCCGTGTCGCCGAGATTTGTCCTGTTCTTCACACCCGAGGTCTCTTGTTTGCGGATGCTTGACATGGGCCGTCAGCCGAGCATTCATCTCTCGCGGATGGACCGGCACTCCGCTGTCCATTCTCCTTGCACGATTCGCCTTGCGAATCTCCCTGCACGATTCGTTCCGAATCTCCACGCACGATTCGTTCCGAATCTCCACGCACGA
>CAZKPU010000048.1:0-538 GCA_964554715.1 uncultured Thermotogae bacterium
GACGATGTGGCGACCGTCCAAGCGGAGATTGTCGAGCTGAAGGAGAAGCGGCTCTGTTCAGTGAACGACGCGGGCAACACCCCGTTTGAAACCGAAGTACCTGAGGAACAAGAACTCGATCCTGGACAGCGCGGATATCGTGCCATCGTGACCATTGGGCATGTCGACACGGATGTCAACGGATTAAGTCCGCTGGATTCGGAGTGCTGGATCGCGGGGGCAAGCAGCGATGTAACGGTTCTTAACCTTGGTGAGGGGAAAAACGGACTCACAGTAGGAGACACCATAGCGTTCAAGCCAACGTACTCCGCGTTCGTGCGACTGATGAACAATCCTTATACGACACGCCAACTGGTGTGCAAGGATGACAAGATGCGCGCGCGGTTCGACGGAATCCTCGCTTGATGAGTCGCAGGACCCGTCCTCAACTCCCGCCATCATCCTCGCACATGGGGCGCGCTTGCATGCCGTAGTTGCGCATGGCGCTGATTGCACGGGCGGTTGCACAGGATCCAAAACTCCTCCTCCTTGATGAGCC
>CAZKPU010000048.1:548-16888 GCA_964554715.1 uncultured Thermotogae bacterium
CGCATGCCCGGGCTTACCGCCCTCAGGGCACCGGCAGCCTGGGAGGTCAGATGATGGGGATCGAGGCCGTACCATTCATCCCGACGCGACCCTCTCCGACATCACGGACGCAAAGCGCTGATCGGGACTCTACAGAAGCTGCCACGAGGTCGCGGCATGTGCCGTCTTGTCTTGCGTTTCCGCTCTGCAGGCAACTCGGTGGATCCGTTGCGCTTCGGACTTCGCTCGCGCGCTGCCCTTCGTTCCGGTTCAGGGATCACGGCAGGCATCGTCGCGCCATGGACTTCTCCCCGTAGCCTTGTTCGGATACCCTGGGGACTCCACGTTTCGGCAAGGAGGAACAGCGGATGAAGGTGCTCGTCGTCTTCTACTCGAGAAGCGGAAACACAAGGGCCGTCGGCCGGCAAGTTGCAGCGATGCTCGACGCGGCCGTCGAAGAGATTCAGGATCCGGCAAACCGAAAGGGCCTCGTGGGATTCCTCCGCTCAGGCTTCGAGGGGGTCCGCGAGAAGCCGGCAAAGATCCGCCCGCCGGTGGAAGCCGTGTCGAAGTACGATCTCGTCGTCATAGGAACGCCCATCTGGGCTGGCAAGTTGGCGAGCCCGATGCGGGCTTACTTGAACCAGGTCCGCGGCCGTCTTCCCAAGGTGGCGTTCTTCTGCACATCGGGTGGCGGAGGATACCAGGCTGTGCTGGACGCCATGGCGCAGCTCGCCGCTGCTCCGTCTGTTGCATCCGTCGAGCTGAAGCAAGTCGAGGTGAAATCCGGGGATCTCGATGAGCTATTGAACGACTTCTGCAGCCGGCTCCGACACGGAGCCTGAGTCCCCGGCACATGGCGTCTACCCTTGGAGTCTCATGGAGACGCGAACTCTTTCGTTGAGGTAGGCTTTATCCGACGTGGGTGTGGCGGGCGGGGTCCGTAGTCCTTGCCTGCTCAGCTATGGCGAGAAGCTTCCATTTCCGGGAGCGGATCTTGTGTTTCGACATTCACGCGGATGGAGTGGGGGCTGCAGTGCGAGACTCGGGGACTCCGCACGCCTCACCGTCAGACCTTCCATCGAGCAGCGCAATGCAAGTTCGGACCCTGAGTGATTGAGAGGAAGACGAAAAAACGCGACGCACCGAACGTGCGCCGCGTGTCAATAGCTAGAACAAGTGATTCTAGACTAGCGTAACATCCAGAGCCTGGGGACCTTTGTCGCCTTGTCCCAGTTCAAACTCGACTGCTGCGCCCTCCTGCAGCGACTTGAAGCCATCGCCACGAATGGAACTGAAGTGCACGAAGACATCTTCGCCACCGTCTCGTTCGATGAAACCGAAGCCCTTGTCGTCGTTGAACCATTTCACTTTACCGGTTACTCGATCTGCCATGATATACCTCCCCTATGCTGGGATGTTAGAAGGACGGAACTTCATCGGAGAGTTCTGGCATCAACCGGACTTCCTTGAAGCACTGTTCAACTGCCGAGCATCACTAGAAACTCTAGCGGCCGGGACGGCAAAACGCAAGTCGCAGCTTCGCGCGGAGACTCGACAATCCGAGAGGGATGTTCAGGTCTTTGATCTTGGCGTTTCCCACATCCAGCTGCGCCGTGATGGGACGGAAACGGATCGCACTGGGAAGAATGATTCGTGGGCTGCCGCCCGTCGGCATCAAGAGCCTGTTCGATCGAAAACCCGAGGGTCGATCCGATCGCCATGCGGATGGAAACGCCTCCCAGGGCCGCTTCGACCCTGGCACTGAGCGCCAAACCGCCAGCAAGGCGAGGCCCGGATTCTCGGGGCCTTGGTTCGGTGCCCTTCTCGGTGCCTGAAGGCTGTGGCATCGTGGATCGTTCTTTGGTGCAGCGAGTTCTGTCAAGGAGAACATCGATCCGCTGAGGGTTTTCCTCACCTGGGATGCGCGCTGCAGCCTTCCCGTCGCAATTTCAGGTCGTCGCTTCCATCCCCGTCGCTCTGGTCCCTCACCTTGAGCGTCTTGCCGCTGGCTTTGGCCTTGCCAACCAGCGGCTGACGAGCACGGCCCCGCTCATGGTGGGAACGACGATGCCAAGCGCCGTGCGGGTAGCCGGACCGACGCCCCAAAGCAGCACACCCACCACGAGGTAAAGGACCGCTCCGTAGTACTTTCCGACCGGGTCGTAGCGGAGGGCCGCGCGGGATGACGTTGCCCCGAAGACGGCGGCGAGCACGGCAGGGGCAATCGGAACCCAGAACGGGACGACGCCGGAGATGTAGAGGAGCGTGAGCAGGGACAGGACCACCACAATGTCGGTGATTGCATCGAAGAAGCCGCCGAACCGTGTCACCGCATCGAGCCGCCTCGCCAGCCAGCCGTCAAACACATCGGAGAGAAGGAGGAACGAGTAGACTCCGATCGCCGCAGTCCGCAGCTCGTGCAGCCAGAGAACGCAGATTACAGGGAGCGCTGCGATCCGCAGAGACGTGACCAGGGACGGAATGAATCGACGCCATCTGCTCAAGTGCACAGCCGGTCGCGGCCCAGTCATGGCAGCGCGATCGAAGCGCCAGCCCTCTCGGCGATCTCCATCGCGTCGGAGCTGCCATGCATCTCGTCGTTCGGAGCAAGCTGCCACAGTTCCAGAAGCTCGATCACGTTCCCGTTCACTCTCGCTACAGAGTCCACGAGCAGAGACGCAGAGCGTGCCGTAGTGCCGGCACCCGTCACGACAAGTGCGGTGGGAAGACCTTGCAGGTCGCCGACGGACTCGAGATATCGGCGTATCGGACCGGCGGGTTTGAAGGCGTACGTCGGAGCCCCGAGAACGAGCAGGTCATAGCCGTCCAGATCCGTCGGCGCCTCCCGGCTCGCCGTCGTGACATCACATCGCCAGTTGCTCGACGCCAGCCCCTCTACGAAGGCAAACGTGACATCCTTCTGGAAGCTCGTCAGACCGGGGTGATAGATGACAACGGCGGCCCCAGACGCACCGCCCGGGTTGACCGTCACGACCTCACCGGGGACGGGCGTCTGCACTTGGACGAAGATCGACGTCATGAAGAACCCCAACATGACGGGGATGACCCACCAGACGATCGATCTCGGGGAGCACATCACCATGCCTCCTGTTTGCAGACCGTTTTGGCTTCATTCTCAGAGTACATGACCTTTTCCTTGCATGACAACCGACAGATCCACAGTTCCGGCGTGCCGTCGCCCATCAGTGTAAGGGCGCGGCGGCCGAATACCGCCAGCGCTGAGATCTACTCCTTGATGCGATCCTTGAGGGCCTCTTTCAGCTCTGCGGACGCCCGCAGTGTCCCACGTACTGTGATCGATTCAATCGTCTCTCGGGCCAGATCCGGATCGATGTCCTTGGCCAGGAACAGCGCGCCGATGATGCGGTAGGTGACCTTCTTGTTCTGCCGCTTCAGCTCCTCGAGCTCCCGCCGGCCAAGCGCCAACACACCGATCGAGAACGACTTCCTCACGGTCACGTCCTCGATGACCGCTTCGTTCTTCTGAAGCAAACTGCGGATTGCACTACGGATGAGATCCGTTCGATTCGAGAACAGGCCCTGCTCGATGAGCACGTCGATCCGTCCAAGATCTACCGGGCTCAGATTGACGGTGATCTTCTCTGTGTCGGCCATTCGATCTTCCTCCCTTCATCTGTCTGCCTGGCAGTTCACTGCACCCTAGCCGCAACGCCCTGGGATCGAAACCACGATCTCAATGCCCGCGATACCGAGTCCGACGCGGACGTCCGAGCGTTTCCGCAGGTGGGTTATGTTGCTGCCTCTTCGAACATCAAGATCCTTTCCAGCTTGCCCGCAATCGCCGTTGGGCGAGTACGGTCGTGTGTGAACCCAGATCCGTAACATCGTGAACATCACCCCTGTCCCTAGAATTCCCATCCAAGAGGATGGTACAGGGAGTACTATAGCATGCACGGCCCAGCCTGTCAACATCCCCTTGGATGGTAAGGAGAGTTACACGGGGCGCTTCCTCTCACGCACGAACGGCGCATCCCCTGGCCGAGTGCTGCATCCGCTTCGAAACCCGGGTGACCGTCCCTTCCTTCTCGCGAACGCCACATGCGATGGGCGTGTCTTGATCATGCTCGTTTGGAGACGCAGCACATGGGAGATCGCTTCACGCGAAGACGGACCGGGAGGCTTGAACTGCCTTCATTCGATCCCGATTCGTGTGCCGCTTTTTTGCCTTGTCGGCCACCGGTCAGCATCATAGCTGTAAGGAGGTTTCAATGAACTCGTTGCGACAGCACGTTGGCAGAACAGGCTTGCGGGTGCGACCGATTCTTCTTCGCGCTGGCGTGCCGGATTCGTTCTTGGGGTGCGATGCGGTATCAGTCCGATGCTGGGTGCGGATCATCGGAGGCTGCCCCGACATGCGAAGTCTTCTGAGCCCTACGCTGGAGGCGATCTCGTGACCCTACCCCGAAACATGACCTCCCCGGCCGTCGAGCCGACCGACCGAGCGCCGATCGAAGTCTTCCCGCTGATGGTTCCACGCCCGCTTGTGCCCGAAGATGCGCAACGGCAAACGCTTTCCGATTGGATGCTTGGTGTGCTCTCCGATCATGGCATGAGCCTTCAGCCGGGGGATATCCTTTGCATCAGCTCGAAAGTCGCCGGACTGCATGAAGGGCGGGTGGTCCGCTTGGATCAGGTCACCGTATCGAGACGCGCGCGGTGGCTGGCACGGGCTCTGTACAAGGACCCCCGCAAGATGCAGCTGATCCTCGAAGCAGGGCCTGTCACCGCCGTGGTCCCGATGCGGCGCATCATGAAGAAACGAAGCGGAGCCAAGGCCATAGACCGACTGTCGACCGATCCGGAAACACGGAAGCAGGCGCTGGATCTTCTCGAGCGGTTCGAGATCTTCACCGCCATGCACGCAGCGCTTATCAACGAAGCGGGGATCGACATGATGAACTCACCATCCGGCCATGTCAGCCAGCTTCCCGAGTCCCCGGGGCTCACCGCCCGCAGGGTGCGGTTGGCGCTGAGAGACGCTTTCGGACTTCATGTCCCGGTCATCATCACCGACACAGTGGCCCCCATCGGTCGGCTCGGGACCGTTGATGTCGCAATCGGTTTCTCCGGCCTGGCGCCGGTTGAGCGAAAGCTGATCGCCGAGGATCTGTTCGGCGGTCTGGGGCCCGGCGGCGGAACGATCGTGATCGACTCGATCGCTGCCGTCGCCGGTGTGCAAATGGGGCAAACCACAGAACGCACGCCGGCTGTCGTGGTGCGCGGTTGCGACTACATCGCGGAAGATCTGGATGCGTCCGAGGATGAACGCTGCATGGAGCGCCTCACCTATCCGCGGGGCACGACCACTCCCGGTGCAATCCTGTCCGTCCTGTGCACACTGGCCTACTACCTGGCAAGCTTGCTTGTCGGGGGGCGAAGACGCCGGTAGATCCGCGTGTGGGCCACGACGCCAGACAATGACTCCCGCTCTTTCGTGTCTTGCTGTCTCGGGGGAACGTAGCACAACATCCAAGAAGAGAACGGTAGCAGACGAAGCTTCTTCCTGGAACCGAACCCAACGCATCGAGACGGCCGGGCGGAGAAAGTCAGTCGGCAGGATCCGACTCCGATGACGACGCCAACGGATCAGGACAGGACGCAGGCTCGTGATTCTCATCCGTCGATCCCGGACGAACCCCGGCCATCATCAGTCCCAGCTGCTCGACGGTGACCTCTTCGCGGTCGGCGATTCCCATGATCTTGCCTTCGTAGATCACCGCAATCCGGTCGGATAGGTTGAGGATCTCGTCGAGATCTTCGGAGATGAGGAGCGTGGCTGTCCCCTGGGAGCGCTGCTCGATGAGCCGGCGATGGACGTATTCCGTGGCACTCACATCAAGACCCCGTGAGGGTTGCGCGGCGATGGCGACCGTCGGTGTTCGCGACAATTCACGGGCAAGGATCGTCTTCTGGATGTTCCCCCCCGAAAGGCTCTTCAACATTGTGTTTCGTGACGGCGTACGGATGTCGAACTCCTCGATCAGCCGTTCGGTTTCCGCAGCGATCCGCTTGAACTTCAGAAACACGCCGCTGGAGTAGGGCGGGCGATGGTGATCCTTCAGGATGAGGTTCTCTTCCACGGAGAAGTCGCGCACGACGCCATCGATCATGCGTTCCTCCGGTATGTAGGAGAGGCCGCGGTCGAGCAGTTGCGCGGGCGAGTGCCCGGTAACGTCGATGCCGTCAATCGCCACATGCCCCCGGGTTGGCGGTCGTACTCCGGCAACAACCTCGGCCATTTCCTTCTGTCCGTTGCCCGAGACGCCGGCGAGCCCGAGGATCTCGCCGCCCCGCACCTCCAAATCGACCCCCCGCAACGCGGGAAGGCCACTGTCACCATTGGCTTCAAGCCCCTCCAAGCGCAACCGAACGTCGCCTTGCTCAACTGGCGGACGGTCGACCTGCAGTAGCACATCACGTCCGACCATCCGTCGCGCGAGTCCTTCCTTGGTTGCTTCGGAGGTGGGAACCGTATCGACCACACGGCCGGAGCGTAGAACCGTGACGCGATGACTCAACGACAGGACTTCGTGCAATTTGTGGCTGATGAAGACGATGGCATGTCCTTCTGCGACCATCTTACGCAGAGAGCAGAAGAGATCGTCGACCTCTTGGGGGGTGAGAACAGCCGTGGGCTCGTCGAGGATCAATAGCGACGCACCTCGATACAGCACCTTCAGGATCTCCACCCGTTGTTGCTCGCCCACGGACAGCTGCCACACCTTGGCCGAAGGATCTACGTGCAAGCCGTACATCTCGGCCACTTCCAGCAACCGCTGTGAGACGCGGTCCAGATCGAGAACCATCCGTCGCGACGAAGGCAAGCCCAGCGCGATGTTCTCCGCCACTGTGAAGGTGGGGACAAGCATGAAGTGCTGATGGACCATTCCGATGCCAAGTTGAATGGCCTGGAGAGGGGAGCGGAAGCGGACCGGCTTTCCGTTGACGAGGATCTCTCCCCCATCCGGTTGGTACATCCCGTATAGCACCTTCATGAGCGTGCTCTTCCCCGCACCGTTTTCGCCGAGGAGGGTGTGAATCTCTCCACAACAGACGTCGAAATCGACATGATCGTTGGCCAGAACACCGGGGAATCGCTTCACGATGCCTACGGCTTGCAGCGTTTCGACCTTCGGTTGAGCAGCGAGCGTCACGTGGCAACCTCCACTTGCTGCAGCGATCGGGACCTGGTAACGGCCCCGATCACCGCCTGCAATCCTAGAATCCTAGATCGATCGTTCCGTCGATGATGTCTTGAATCGCGCCGCCCACCAGCGCATTGGCGTTGACGTCGATGACCAGCCCTCCGTTGGCGAGGGTCAGGGCAAATGCTGTCCCGCCCATGGTTCCCTGTTCGATCATCTCGATGATCGGCTCCAAGGTTACGGTCCAGTCATACACCTGATTGGCAACGACAATCTCGGGAGCCAACGACGTCTGATTGGCCTGTGTTCCGAACCACAGAACACCCCGTTGGCGTGCGACTCCGACGGCGCCCACCACCATCTGAGCGGTTCCCGTAAGGACATCCGCTCCCGCGCTGATCATCGTCTCCGCGGCTTCGGATGCTAGAGCCACGTCTCCGAAGGAACCGGTCCAGGTGACCTTGATGTCTGCGTCCGGATTGGTTGCCAAGACACCGGCTTTGAACCCATCGACATACAACTTGGCGTCGCCTGTCTCAATCGGGCCAATGACGCCGATGATGCCCGACTCGGAGAGCTGCGCCGCCAAGACGCCGTTGACGTAGCCACCTTCCTCAGACCGCGCTTCATAGGCAAATACGTTGGTGACCCCCTGATTGGCAAACGTATCCACGGTGGTCCCCCAGGCGAAGCCTGTGTTGGGGAAGTCCGGCGCGATCTCGACGAGTGAGCTGCCGTATTGGGATCCATGTGCGATAACCAGATCGTACCCCTGGCTTGCATAGTCCCTGATTGCCGCGGCCGCATCGGCCACAACAAACATGCCTTCCGAGTAGCTGAACTCGAAGTTATCGGCGCCCATCCGCTGCTGGATTGTCATCAGGGCGTCGTACATGCTCTGGCTGAACGCCAGATCGGTAATAGAGCTGGGCATCACGACCGCAACGCGGAACGGTGCCGCAACCACCGAGAACCCCGCGGTGAAGACGAGGATTCCTATCAATAGAACGCCCAGTACACGCCTTGTTCTCGTTTTCATTCGCTGCACTCTCCCTTTGGTTCGTCGTATCCACTGTGTCGATTCGGTCATCGCACGTTGTGCCGATGTACTCACCTCCTCCGACTAGCCATTGCCGCGATCGAACGGTTTGTTCAACGCGGCAGGAGCATGGACTCGCCGGCGTGCCATGGCAGCCAAGACGAGGATTGTGATGACGTAGGGCATCATCAGGGCGAAGTCGGACGGAATGTTGATGATCCCCTCCACCTGAACCCACAACTGGAACGCATTGACCTGTTTGATGAGGCGGGGGCCCCCGAGAAGACCCAGTGGACGCCATCCGCCGAAGTAGACAAGGGCCACGGCAATGAATCCCATCCCGTTGGTCAGGTTCTGCTGGAACACATTGAGGAGCGCGATGGACAGGGAGGCTCCGGCAACCCCGGAGAGAACCCCCCCAATCGTTACCGCGGCATATCGCACACGGACTACGTTGACCCCCAAGGAATCGGCAGCCTCGGGCTTCTGACCCGCAGCGCGGATCTTGAGGCCCAGTGGGGTCTTGTTGAGCACGAACCACGCCAGCGGAACCAAGGCGAAGGCGATGTAGACCAAGAGATTATGCTGGAAGAAAATGCGTCCCACGGCAGGAAGATCCGAAAGCCACGGAATGTGAAGCCTGGGAAATCCATTGATCGTTTCCACGGTTCCCAGGGTCCTCTTGAACAGAAGCTCACTCAAGCCGAGGCCAAAGAGATACAGTCCAATCCCACTGATCCCTTGCTCCGCCTTCATGGTAACGCTGACGAAGGCCATGAGGAGCCCGAGCAGCCCCCCTACCACCACGGCGGCGAGAAGCCCCAGGGCAAGACTGCCGGTGCGCAAGGCTGTGTAGAAGGCAGCGTACGCCCCCATCAGCATGATTCCGTCAACGCCGAGGTTGAGGACGCCGCTGAGCTGGCCGAATGTCTCGCCGATGGACGCGTATAGGTAAGGTGTCGCGAGGCGAATCCCTGAGCTGGCGATGCCGATGATCACTGAGCCTATCATTCGATATCCTTCATATGGGTTGTGGTGTCTGTGGATTCCAGCGTCTGATCAACCCGCTTGATCCGGCGACGACGGAGGACTTCGCTCGCAACGACCAGCAGAACGATGAGCCCGTTGAGCGCCCCGATGAGGGCCGAAGGAACCTGTACGACCCGCTGCATCTTGTTCGCTCCTGTCAGCAAGGCACCCAGGAAGAAAGACGAGGGGACCACGGCAATGGGATGAAGCTGACTAAACAGCGCGGCAACGATCCCATTGAAACCGGCACTGCCGGTGAACCCGAAAGCCGATCCGTCCGTGAACATCCGGTGATGAACACCGAGGACCTCGACGGCTCCGCCCAGACCGGCCAATGCGCCGGCCAGACAGAGGGACAGAATGGCGTAGCGTTTGACGGGAATCCCGGCGCCGAGAGCGGCACGCGGACTTCGCCCCACGGTGCGGATGCGGAACCCCATCGTCGTTCGCCACAGGAAGATATACACGATCACGGCCAGTGCCACGGCGATGATGGCACCGAGATGAAGCCGGGTAGGAATCAACCGAGGCAAATCGATCGACCGCGGAAGGCGCGCAGTCTGAGGAATGAAGGATCCGAGTTGGACCTGAAGAGGATCCATCATCGGCCCGCGAAGGAGGAAATTCATCAGGTTCACCGCGATGTAGTTGAGCATGATCGTTGCAAGAATCTCGTTCACGCGGAAATACGCCTTGAGAGCCCCGGCGATCGCTCCCCAGAGCGCCCCAGCCGCCGCTCCGGTGATCAGGCAAAAACTCATCAACAGCCACCCCGGCCAAGTGGAGAATGCAAGGCCGACGGCTGTTGCACTGATCGCGCCGACAACCAGCTGCCCTTCCCCTCCGATGTTGAGGACCCCGCCGCGGAAGGCAATACAGATCCCAATGCCGACGAACGCCAACGGAGTCGCCTTGACGATCGTATCTGCAATGGCATTGAAGCTTCCGAACGCACCAACGAAGAGGGCCCGGAATGCAACCAAGGGATTGGTTCTCAAGATGAGCAGCGCGATGGCCCCAATCAGCAGAGCGACGAGAACGGCGGCAACCGGCATTAGGTTAGAAAGCGTCCCCCAGCTGATTCGCTCTTTCAGGCGCACAGCATCTCTTTTCGAGGATCGCGCCCTATCCACTGTTCGGCCCCGGAGTGCGTGACAAGCACAGATCCGGTGTCTGGCATAAGTTGTCCCCTTATCACAACCTTGAACACGAAGTCCATCTAGCCCGCCAACCTGTCAAGCTGTCAGATCAGTCTAGCTTGCGTTGCGGCGATCGGCAAATATCTGTAAGCGGGAACATTCCGATTGGTGGAGAGCATGGAACCTTCCCACGAGAGCCGCTCGCGGAAACGGCACTTGCGACAGCAGAGTCAGGTATTGCGTCCCCGGGACTCCAAGTGCGTGAGGCTGGCTGTGAACCCCTGCAATCCTTTCAGATACCTATGAACAAGGAGGCTCCCATGAGTAGGCATGCAGCAATCGATCAAGATCGGATGTTCCTGCTGGATCAGCAGGTGGTACGAATCAGTGATGCATTCGGAGATGATGATGTCATTCTCGACCTTGGTGGCGGGGGCGAAGGCGTCATCGGACAACTGCGTGGCCGGCAAGTCGTGGCTGTTGACATCCGGCGGGGAGAATTGGAGGAATTCGCTCCCGGACCGCTCAAGATCGTTGCGGACGCCAAGGAATTACCGTTCCTCGATGGGGTATTCGATGTGATCACGGCGTTCTTCTTCTTGATGTACGTTCCGGCTTGGGAGCGTGCACACGTTCTGGAAGAAGCGTACCGGGTTCTGCGCCCCGGCGGATCCTGCCATATCTGGGACGTGACCATCCCTCTTCGCGAAGGCAGGACCCAGGAGCTATTCGTCGTCCCTCTCAAGGTGCAAATCCCCGGCAAGATCATCGAAACGGGATACGGTACGCCGTGGGCTGAGCATGAGATGTCGCTGGAAGCGATCGCCGAAGCGGCTCGCGTGGCCGGCTTCGCTGTCGCAGAACAGGCAACAGAAAGAGATATCTTCCGACTCACACTGACACGCGGGGGCTCCCTAAGAGGTGATGTCTGAGCAGCTTGCCCGATGGCCGTGGAGCCGCTTCGCTTCCTACGAAGCTGTTTGCACGCTAGTCATGGCGGTCTCGGGCTCAGTTGGGTTCCAACGGCTGTTCCCTGGAGCGGGAACAGTATCCGCTGTGCCATCCCCGTTACGCACCTTGGCAGCCCAGGTACAATCCCCTTGCAGAGGGGGAGATCATGAACAACATCGGTCACACCATCGCAAGCATTATTGCCGGCTTGCTCGTCGTACTCACCACCGGAATCGCTTTCTGGGAAGGAAGCACGGATCACTTGGCTCCTCTCCCACCTGCGCCGGCCGTCGCCCCGGAGATCGTAGCGAACGATCCCTCGCAACCCGGGGATCATCCGTTTGAATCCTGGACCTACGGAAGCGGTACGGATTTACGGCGGCCGGAATACAACGCCGCCGTACGGTTCCGCACCCAACCCGTGGATGCCAGTCCGTTTGTTGATCTCGACGGATGGAAGGCGGCTTTTCGTTCGTGGTATTGGGGCTTCGATACGGATTCCTTTCCGCTCAACGGGCGCGTCTGGGCTCCGGTGGGCGATGGTCCGTTCCCGCTTGTTCTGATCGTGCATGGCAACCACTTGATGCGAGAGTTTTCCGATCCGGGATATGCGTATCTCGCCGAGCACCTTGCCAGCCGGGGGTTCATCGCCGTTTCGATCGACGAGAACTTTCTCAACATGCTCGACAACGAGAACGACGCCCGCGCTTGGATCCTGCTGCAACATCTCGCCCTTTGGCGGTCGTGGAACAACGATCCGGAGCATCCGTTGCACGGAGCGGTCGACATGGAACGCATTGCCCTCATCGGCCACTCACGCGGCGGTGAGGCGGTGGCCACTGCCTGCGCGTTCAACCGACTCTCCCGCTTCCCGAATGACGCGAACGTGGTGTTCGATTTCGGGTTCTCGATTCGCGCTGTCGCCGCTATCGCCCCAAGCGACGGACAGTACCGGCCGGCCGGGCATCCGACACCGCTTCGCGATGTCGATTACCTGGTATTGCAGGGGGGACACGACAGCGATGTCTGCCTGTTTCTCGGCGCTCGTCCATACGAACGCGTGTCGTTTGCCGAGGACGCGTTCCACTTCAAGGCGTCGGTGTACATGTACCGCGCCAACCACGGCCAGTTCAACACGGTGTGGGGAGCCGATGATTACCCGATTCCGCTCTCATGGCTGATCAATCACGCGCCGCTTATCTCCGGAGAGCAACAGCGGGCGGTCACGCGGCTGACCGTGGGTGCGTTTCTTGAGGCGGCCCTTCACGAGCGGACCGAATTCGTCGAGTGGTTCCGCGATCCGAACGCACTTCGTGTCGCCGCGGGAGAGGATATCTACATCACTCGCTATGAAGATTCGACGTTCCGCTCCCTCGCCGACTACGAAGAAGACATCGATGTCACAACGACATCGATCGAGCGGGGACGGATCGCCGGACACGGGCTGGACGTGTGGCATGAAACGGAACTTCACTTCCGCGACCCATGGAACTCCGAACAGGAGAACCACGCTGTCTACTTGGGCTGGACGGTGGGTGAAGAGGAGGCTGACAGCGACTCGCCCCCTGTCTATGAGATCTCTTTCTCGCCGTGCGCAGTTCCTGTCGGAGAGGGAGCGGAAGCCATCGTTCTCGTCTTCTCCATCGCTGATTGCGGAGCGGGAAACGAGCCTGTTGACTTCACGATCGAGGCCGTCTCGGCGTCGGGGGCTACTGCATCCGTCGTCCTCTCCGAGTCCATCGCGTTGCCCCGCCCGCTTGCTGTGCGGCTGACGAAGCTCGATCTCACCGAGAAGCGCCTCATCTCCAGGGCTGCGGAGGATGTGTTCCAGACGATCGAGGTTCCGCTGGCTGCGTTTGTCGAGGCCAACCCGGGCTTCCCACTCGGCGGCTTGACACAGATCCGCTTCCGCTTTGACCGCACGGAAGAAGGAGCGGTCATGATCGATCGGATCGGCTTCTGCGCCGCGGTGCAACCGGACGGCCAAGAAGAGCCTTAGCCCCGTCGTTTCGGATTGCTCGTGTTCCCATCGTCAGGCTTGTCGCCACGGTCGGAGATCTGATCAGAGCATCAGATCGGGCGCCTTGGTTCTCGCTAGATGAAATGCCGCCTCAGTGGCCGTCATCCTGAAGCGGGCCGATCCAATCGTCTGTAGGGACTGGGCAGCCGGACGGATCTACGACTACAACCACCGCCTTGAGGAGCTCGATCGCGTGCTCAACGGATTTCCCCGGTAGCGATCTCAGGAACTCACCCAACGCGGAAGGCGGTTTCCCGTCTGCATCTGTGGATGTCACGATCTCGATCGTGTCTGGCTGGCGGAAATCTGCAGGGTTCTCCAGGCTGGCCTCGGCACGTTGGATCTCCTCGGCATCCATTCGTGCGTGCTGAAGTTGCACAGGTCCGCGCGTTCGCACGGCCATCATGTCGGTGTGCGCCGCACGGGTCGCAGGCAGCCAAGCACTGATCACGGTCGTGAAGAAACACCGACCGACTGCGGACAGCTTCGAGGCATCACCACAGATATACAGCTTCCTCGAATTCCGGATCAGATTCGCCTTGAACGCGTGTTGAGCCGAATCCATGGAGAACAACGCAAGATAGAGATCCCGGCTCGCACAGGCCTCCGGAGATTCGCCTTGCTCTTTCGCCATTTGGCTCAATCGGCTTCGGATCCTGACAGCTCCGGGCCATCCGGTTGCGCAGGCGGCGGTGGGGGTGATGAACGACATCGCGCGCGGAGTCAGAACTCCGGCATCGACCATTCTTCCCTCGATGGCCTCCCCGGTTTCCTCGCCTGTCGTGGCGGCATCATCGCGACTGTACTTGCCTCCAACGATTTGCACCGGCAAAGCCGACTGCGTGGCCAGGAGCATGGCCAAGGGGAGGTTGTTGGTGTGAATCAGCGGATGAACATCTCGCCGGATCAAGCGTTCGCCGATGGCCAGCGATGTGGACCCAGCGTCCAACAGGAACTCGCCCCGTGCTGGGAGCTGCTCTGCTACGTAGCGAGCGATGGCAGCCTTCTCCGCAGATCCCTGAGAGGTTCGCGTTGAGAATTCCGTGCCCAAGAACAGGTCGCCGACTCCGGTGACCCGGCGGCGGATCCAGCCATGACCGCGTTCGATCTGGCCGAGATCCTCAAGGTAGTTCAAGTCGTTGGCAAGCAGGTTCTGGCCGATGCCGAACCGTTCTGCCAGATCCCGCGTGCGGACCTGTCGTGACGTACGAAATACGGTCTCGAGAATCTCCATCCGCCGGTGCTGAGCAGACCTCGCCCGCCGACTCGAGTCTTCACGTTTGCTCACCTGTGATGACCTGCCTTTCCCTTCTTGATGGCACTGTTTCCTGGAGATGATAGGGGGATTCGCCTGCCTTTCAAAGCATCCGTCTTCCTCCATAGGCGACACGGCAAGCCATGCCGCTCCCATTCCCTGCGGAGCATAGCAAAACGGAGCTCCGCTGAACTCGCTTCGCCTGGCACAAAAGGCATCGGAACTGCAGCCACAATCAGCTCATCGAGAAAGCGACGCTTCCCGGCGGCTCATTGTGGCGAACCGGCCCCTTGAGGACGAAGGCGATCAGGCTGATGGACGCAGGGCGCCAATCGGGCGCGTTGAACACGGAGTGGCCGCTTCGGATGATCCTGCGACCGTGAGCCCTGCTGATGTCACGTGTCGGCCACCATGCCCACGTGAACACGCTTCCGCCATTGTCAAGGATCATGCCGTCATCGGCGCCCTCGTCGCGCAACCACTGCGCAATCTCCTCGATGGTGCCATGACGTTGCAAGATGACGATCCCCTTCGATCCGATGCCGACGGCATTGTGGAGATATCTGCTTCGAGGCCGCCCTGATCTCCAGGCCGCAAGCAGCCTGCTGCGGAACATCCGAGGATACCCCTCGTACAGCTGGCGCAATTCGTGCTCTCGCTCACGGGATGAGACAGGGTAGTGGAGGACATGCCGGGCATCGTAGAACTCATGAATGATCTCTTCGATCGGGACGATCCCGCCATCTCGCAGGACCTGCTGGCCGTACGTGCACCAGGAAAGCTTCTCAGAGAGATCCTCCTGATCGCCGATTGCTGCTGGGTGAAGCGCTCTGTCGTTGTCGTCCCATCGGAAGCGAAGCCGCTCGATGGTTGTTCCGTTTCCGTTTTTCCAGCGGGCAAGACAGGTGTACGTGTCGTCCTCGATCGGTTCGCCCTTCAAGTGGAAACACTGCGGCTGGCGTTGGTGATGCCAGGCGACGAATCCGAAGTTGTTACCAAGGTTGCGGTTGCCGATCAAGATCATCCGTCGAGAGATTTCACCGTTCTCGTTGGCCAACCCCATCCCTTGCGCCGCGACGTCGTCTCCGATGGGAAGCGTCTTCTTGAGGTGCTGTTCCGGGTCGACCTTGTACCGCTTGATGCCTGCATCCCATCGGCACCATTCGCCGGTTCGGGGGTCGAGCGATGCCGGAAGATCGAAGTCCCGGGGAAGGTCGGACACCGGGTGGCGGAGGTAACCGTACGGCTCGGCCAGCTCCTCCCATCCCAGCATGCTGAGGAGCACATCATCGATCTCCGCGGCTTCGATTTTCAGACACAAATCCTGAGTCAGTCCATGCCGCATGCGAATCCTCACGTCCACAAGGAACCTCCTTGGCCTATGCCCACATCGAAGCGGCGACAATCGCCGACGTGATGTCCCCGGCGCCGGTCGCGCTGAGGTAGGGCGCCACCGCCTCCGGCCAGTACACCGGGGCAGCAGCAACCCCTGTGCCGTCTCTACAGACCAGGTAGCCGTCTTGCTCGAGGAAACGCCGGGCAAGCTTCCGCTCCGCAGACCGGTCAACCTTTCCACTCTTCGGTATCGGCGTCTGCCATCGGGCGATGTCTTCTGCAAAGCGCACCAACGCACCGAGCCCATCTGCGGCAATGGCCGTGTCCCGGAGATGTGCTTGCACAAACGGCATCAACGCAGGCGGAACCAACCGCCGGATCATCCCGGCGATGACCGCTCCCT
>CAZKPU010000049.1:0-16493 GCA_964554715.1 uncultured Thermotogae bacterium
GTATCTGTGGATCACGGGCCTTGGCGGATGGGACCGTCAGGTCCTTCCCGGTCAGCGGGTGCGCATCCTGACCGACAGCGGCCCGGTCCTCGGGGTCATCGGGCGGAAGGCGATTCACATCCTCAAGCCGGAAGAGCGCAAGAAGGTTGTTGAGTTCGAGGACGTGTGGATCGATATCGGCGTCAACAGTCGGGAAGAGGCACTCGAAGTCGTCAGGATCGGCGATGCGGCCGTTCTAGACTACGGGTTCGAGATCCTTCGCGGCGAGCTCGCCGTAGCTCGTGCGTTCGACGATCGTGTCGGTTCGTTCATCGTTCTCGAGGCGGCGCGGCGAGCCAAGGAGCTGGGAGCGACAGCGTCGATCGTCGCTGTCGCGACGGTTCAGGAAGAGATCGGGAAGCGGGGTGCAACGACGAGCGCCTTCGGGATCGATCCCCACATCGGGATTGCCGTCGACGTGGGACAGGCCACCGATACGCCGCAAACCGATGCCTGCAAGAAGGCATACGGGCAGGCCAAGCTCGGAGGCGGACCGATGATCGCTCGTGGTCCGAACATGACGCCGCTGTTTGTCGAGGAGTTGATCGCAACAGCTGTCAAGAACAGCATTCCCTATCAGATCGAGCCCTGCCCGAGAGGAACGGGCACGGATGCCAACGCCATTCAGCTGACCCGCGAAGGTGTCGTGACGGGGTTGATCAGCATTCCCAACCGGTACATGCATTCACCGTGTGAGGTGGTGCATCTCGGCGATCTCGATCACATCATCGAGTTGATGGCGCAAACGATGGCCGGTATCGATGAGAACAGCACGTTCCTGGAAGAGGTCTAGCCGAACGGTATCGAGCGATCGAGGCGATTGAAACGCAGCGGCTTCCGGCAGTACAGTCGGAGGCCGCTTCCTTGTTTGCGAAGTGGATCCTTGCAGGGGGTGTCGATCGAGGGCGCTGGAGTGCGAAGCGACAGCCGGAGGCTTCGTCGAGACACGGACGTTGCGCGAACCGAAGCCTGTGACAGAGGCGCAACCCGTCAGGAGTCCGGACGAACGCACGGCTTAGCCGGTCACGCGGCCGAGCGCTGTTGCGGGAGATCCATGGACGGGTTGCGGAGGACGACGTTTCGAGATGGAGGCTGACGCAATGCAGCAGCCGGAGCATGTTGTCATTCTGGCCAATGGTCTGTGGGAAGACTGCGACCAGATCCATCGATGGGCTTGCGCGGCCGATGTCGTCGTTGCGGCTGATGGTGCGTGGGCAAAGGCGAAGCAGCTGGGAATCGACGTGGATCTCGTCGTCGGCGACCTTGATTCGCTCGACGAAGCGGGGGTGGAGGGGCTGATCGCTTCGCCGGTGCCGGTGAAGAGGTTCCCGGTTGACAAAGACCGAACAGACACGGAAATCGCCGTCGATCTTGCCTTGGAATGGAACGCCCGCCGGATCACCGTGTGCGGAGTGGGGGGAGGCCGGATCGACCATGCATTGGCGCACGTCTTCCTTCTTGGGAAGCGCCCGGTGACGGGGAAAGGCGGGATGCGCCTCGAACTCGCTATCGGCCTGGAGACAGCGATCTGGGCGGAAGGCGAGATCAACCTGGAAGGAGCCCTTCCGGGAGATCGTATCTCGCTGATTCCTGTGGATCCCTGTGTCAGAGTGTCCACATCGGGACTGCGGTTCTCATTGACGGACGAGCTTCTTGCCCGTACGGCGGCACGCGGGATCTCCAATGAGGTCGCGTCCCTGCCGGCCAGCGTTCGGATCTCGGAAGGCGCAGCGATCCTCATCCATGGTGCGACGGGGCGTCGGACACAGGCCGGCCCGTCTCCGCGGACGGCGTTGTGAGTGACCCTCCCGAGAGCGCACGGCAACCCGCGATCCATCGCGATTCGCAAGTGTTCCCTCCGATCAGAGCGCTTGACAGTCATCGGCGGCGTTCCTAGGATTCCCTGTTATGGATACCGAGCAGAGGTCGTATTTCCTGGTTGTCAATCTGATCGCTGGGCTTGGGTTGTGCAAGCGGCTTTTCCCGGGCGTCAGGAAAGAGCTGGACCGGCGTGGGATCTCGTGTGGCCTGCACTACACCAACGAACCGCAAGAGGCGATCGATGTCGCGCGGATGGGCGTGGACGCGGGGTTCACTCACATCGTCGCCATGGGAGGGGATGGTACGATCAACGAGGTGGCCAACGGTCTTGGCGACAGCGCAGCTACGCTGGGCGTCATCCCTGCCGGCAAGGGGAACGACTTTGCTCGAATGATGGGCATCCCGATCGATCCGCCCGGGGCGATCGACGCGCTCGAACGGGGAGTGGTGCGAAATGTTGATCTCGGAGTGGTCAACGGAGAACGGCGGTTTGTCAACGGCATAGGGATCGGAATCGATGCCCAGGTGGCACGAGATGTCCTCCAATCCAAGAGACTGTCGGGCTCTCCGGCGTATGTGCGTGCAGCCATCCGTCAAGTATTCCGTTTCAAGGCGTTCTCGGCGTTGCTGGAAACCGATGAGTGGAGTGAGCAGTCCCGCTGGCTCTCGGTGGGCGTTTCCAACGGGAAGTTCTGCGGCGGTGGCTTCAAGCTTGCACCCAAGGCAGAAGTGAACGACGGACGTCTGGATCTGGCGGCCATCGGGGACTTTCCTCGAGTTGAGCGGTTGATGCGCTTGGTACAGGCGAGGAAAGGGAAACACCTTGGCCTGCGTCAGGTCCGGTATGTCCAGTCCGAGAAGATCTTGATCAGCTCGGACGAGAAGCTTGTAGCACACATGGATGGGGAACCGTACCGGCTTCCGAAGGAGCGGCTCGAAGTGCAGGTTCTGCCGGACGCTCTCTCCGTTCTTGTTCCCAGATAGGCGGACATCTCGGAATGCGGGCGCTGTCTGCTACTTCCGCTGGAAGCGGCGGTCGAGATCGTCGCGGCTCAGCCGGAACACGATCGGCCGACCGTGAGGACAGTGGGTGCGGTGCTCGCAGGTGGACCACTGCTCGACCAGCTTCTCTTGCTCTAGAATCGGCAGGCGATCTCCGGCCTTGATCGCGGCGTGACAGGAGAGCTCGCTCAACAAACGATCGAGGATGGCATCGCGAGTCGAAGCCCCTTGGTGCAGGACATCGACAAGCTGTTCGAACAGCTCCTGAAAGCCGAGCCTTGCCTGAGATTCGGCGAGTGCCGCAGGAAACGCGCGGACAAGGAACGTCCCTCCTCCGAAAGCATCGATCTCCACACCGAGTTCCAATAACTCGGATGTGTGCTGCTGCAGGATCTCGGCACCCTCAAACGGAAGTTCAACTCGGGCCGGGACAAGCAGCGTTTGGCGCGGGATCTCGCTTTCCGCCCATTGGCGGCGAAGGGCCTCAAACAGGATCCGCTCGTGTGCGATGTGCTGATCGATGATCTCCAGGTGATCCTTCGTCTCAACGAGAATGTAGGTCTGCTGGAACTGACCGATCACACGGCGATCGCGATCTCTCACTTTTGACAGCGGTTGCACGGCACCGGCAGGACGATGAACGACGGATGAGCGTTCACGCTGAACCCCTTGCCCAACGAACTCCAAGCCGAGGCGGGGTCCGTCTGGAGAGCGTCCATCCGGCTCGGTCGTCCGCCGGCTTGACGAGCTGGAAGCATACTTCTGAGGAGTCTCACGTGATTCCGACCGAAGGATCGAGCCGATCGCCTCAGGCGAAGCGAGCGCTTGTTGCAGCGATGCGCTGAGAGCATCGTGTATGCGCTTCGGAGCCGAGAAGCGAACTTCTTCCTTGCGTGGATGGATATTGACATCCACGGCGTTGGGAGCGAGATCCAAGCGAAGAACGGCGAGCGGGTAGGTGCCGCGGCGGAGGAGGCCTTCGTAAGCCCGAGAGAGAACGAAGCTGAGCCCGCGATCGGCCACCGGTCGGCCATTGATCAGGAAGAGCTGATCACGCCGATTCCCGCGATGAAAGTCTGGAGGGGTGATGTAGCCGAAGATCGAGATCTCTCCGTCTTCGAGTCGAGTGGCGGCGCGAACCTCTACAAGCCGTTCCGCCAGTTGTGCACCGTAGACCTGGGCCATTCGATCCTGTAGCTCAGGTGCGGCGGGTGCCTCGAGAGTCGGCCGCCCGTTATGAGACATCTCCCATGAGATGTGTGGCGTGGCCAGCGCTGCATGCTGAACAACCCGGTTGATGTGGAACAGTTCACTCCTTGCGCTTCCCAGAAACGCCAGCCTCGGCGGAAGGTTGAAGAACAAGTCCGTTGCCTCGATCGTCGTTCCGCGACCTCGAGGCGCAGGAACCGGTTCTGTTGCGGCAGCTGTCACCTCGGGAGCGGCTCCGTTGAGGCTGAGGCGGTAACCATGATCGGAATCGGCGGCACGGGTCGTGATCGTCAGGCGGGTGACAGCGGCGATACTTGCGAGCGCCTCACCACGAAAACCGAGCGTGTGGATTCTGAGTAAGTCGCTCTCACGCGAGAGTTTGCTCGTGGCATGCCGGAGGACGCACAGAGAAAGGTCATCGACAGACATCCCTTCACCGTCGTCCCGGACGAGGATCTTGCGTTTACCACCATCCTCGATGTCGATGGCGATACGCTCACTTTTTGCGTCGATTGCGTTCTCGATCAGCTCCTTGACAACGGATGCGGGGCGCTCGATCACTTCTCCGGCGGCGATCTTCGAGGCGAGCTGCTCATCCAATCGGTGGATTCCCATCTTCCCCCCCCCCGGGCTTCGTTCCCACGTGCGACAGGCGCTCCGAGACGCCGGGTGCTTCCGCCCATGTGCTGCTTGCAGCCGGTGCCGACAGCATACGAATTGGTCACCGGCCCTTCGTCCGGTATCTTACCTTGGTGAAGGGGGATAGGCCATGCAAACACTGAACGAACTGCGAGCGACGTTGGGGATCGGATCGCTCAATCAGATCCGCAACAGGATCGATGCCATCCGCGACCAGCTTCGCCCGTACATGAAGCGAGGCCCCAACAACCAGATCTTGATCGAGGACGAAGGAGTCCGACTCCTTCAACTGCTTCAAGAATTGCACGACACAGGGTTAACTATTAAGGAAGCGAGCAAGATTATAGAAGCAAAGGCCAAAGAAAAGGACACAACAGCAGATAGAGAAGCGCAACGATTAGTGCAAAACAGAGCGAAACCGGGCTCGGCTCGGCGCTCGAGGAGAACAGAGCGTCTGGCGGCGGAAGCGCGGCAGCCGTTCGGTGAGGAAGCACCGCAGTGGACTGTCGAGCTTGAGGCCGTACGCTTTGAGTTGGCTACGCTCAAGGAGCGTGTTGCCAGGTTGGAGGGTCTGATCGGCACGCAGGATCTGTCGCAGAACGCCGATCGGTGGTGGGAGTTTGTGGAAGAGGGGTAGGTATGGGACTGAGTCTTCCGGTTCGCGGAAACGAGAAGCTGGCAGCGATCGTCGAGAGGATCGATGGATCGGAGCGGATCCAGGCGCTGTGGGAGGCTTCGAATATCACGGCGATCGATCGAATGGGAATCAACGATCACGGGCCGGTGCACGTGAAGATCGTAACCAACCTAGCGTTGAAGCTCCTTCGACTGCTGGCGGAAGGCGGCGTTTCCCCGGGGGTTGTTAAGAACTACGGGTTCCCACCGGCCGATGCCGAGGTGGTCGTGGTGTTGGCCTCGGTCTTGCATGACATCGGACATGTGATTCACCGTCACAACCATGAAGAGCTTTCGTTGATCCTTGCGCCCGAGCTCATCGGCACGTTTCTTGCCGGATCGTATGACGTTCGAGAAGCGACGATTCTGGAGGGGGAGATCCTTCATGCGATTCATGCTCATCGCCGAGACATCCAGCCGTTCACCGTAGAAGCGGGGGTCGTCAAGGTTGCCGATGCTCTGGATATGGAGGAAGGGCGGGCGCGGATCCCGTTTCGGGCCGGGGAGCCGACGATTCATTCGGTATCGGCGATGGCGATCCGTAAGGTTCGGATCATGCGGGGCGAGCGGCTGCCCGCTCGGATCGAAGTGGAGATGTCGAACTCCGCGGGGATCTTCCAGCTGGACACGCTCCTTCGCGAGAAGATACGCCATTCGGGGATCGGTGAATACATTGAGGTCGTTGGAGAGGTCGTAGGAGAAGAGAAACGAATCGTGGAGAGATACACCTTGCCGGGAGCGTGATCGGCGCTGTGAACGGTGCGAGCGTCGAAAACGACCACTGGAACAGAGGTATAGCGGGCGATCGTCTGAGAGCCCCGTAAACGGCGAGATTCGAGGTGCGCTGCCCCGAGTATGGCCACTTAGGAGGTCGTGCGAAGATGTCGTGATAGAGAAGGAATAGCGGAGCAGCCGAAAAGCGCCAAGGGAACTGGATAATACGCGGTGTCGCAACAAAAGAGCACTTTTGTTGCGACACTTGTCCGTGATGGGGGGCGCCGGATGCGGGTACGTTTCAAGGTACGAAGGGAGGCCCGATGGCGCTTGACATCACGTACGAGGACTTCTTGACTCCTGAACAGGTGCAATGCCTGAAAACACATTGCCGCTCCAAAGCGGAAGAAGCGACAGCCGGTGCTTCCGATCGACGGACGAATCCGGTGAGGGATTGGATGATCCTCCATATCGCGCTCGATGCCGGGCTTCGCGTTTCGGAGATCTGTGCCCTGAGAATCCGCGATCTCATCCTCGACCGTGAGGTCGCGTCGCTTGTCGTTCGCGATGGGAAGGGACACAAGAAGCGTGGTGTGAGGATCGGAGAGCCGCTCCGGGATCATCTTGACCGCTTTCTGGCCTGGAAACGGTTGCAGGGAGAAAGCGTGTCTGCAGGCGCTCCGCTGCTGACTTCCCGTCGAACGGGGAAAGCGTTGACCCGTACGGCGGTGTATCGCGTGTTCAAGGAAGTTGCCGAAGCCGTGGGGTTGCCGGCTCGTTTCTCGATCCATTCATGCCGGCACACGTACGCCTCGATGCTCTATCGATCGTCGGAGTTCAATATCCGGCTCGTTCAGAAGCAACTGGGGCACAGTTCGATCCAAACCACACAGATCTACGCGGATGTTCTGAGCGAAGACGCCGCCGCAGCGGTGAACCGGCTTCCCCAGTAGGTCAGACACTGATGGCGAAGAGGCCGCGGCCAGCAAGCGTCCGTGGGCTGCTGTTGACTGCCGGGAGGAACGCGGCTATAAGAGACGCTGATGAAACATCGGCGGTGGGCAGGCGGAGAGGGCTGGAATCCGCGGCGAAGACAACAGCGCTCTGTGAAGAGCGGAACAGCAGATCGCATGGCGGCTCCATCCAGCGGGCGGGGCCTGCGGCTTGTGTCCGTAAGCGCTGTCCACGCGTTGCTGTTGATCGCGATATCGATCTGCACAACAGCGGTCTCGCTTGACATCCAGGTTGGATTGGGGGGCGTGTTTGTCCCCGGGCTGCCGACTCCGGTTCACCTATCGATCGGCGCGAACGAGTTGCTGCCGGGCGATGCGGAGTGGGTCATGGAGCAACCGGTGGGGGATCCATGGCGTGGTGAGGCCGTGATGCAGTACAGGTTCCCGTTCGAGCGGCAGGAGCTCGAGACGGTCCTTCCGATTTACGACTTCACCTACCCGTTGACGGCGAGACTCGTGGGGGTGGATGACCCGTTAACGGTCTATGCCGAGGCCGCAGTCAACCTTCGACCAAGGCGCATGTCAGGGCCGTACGGCATCGTGATCGGGGACTGGCCAGGAGTCCGCGACTCCTTTGCGGAGGATCAGGATCAGGGCGTGATCGATGTGGCGCTGAGTGATCTCCCGGATGTCTGGTGGGGATACCTGGCGATTGACACGATGTGGATCGGGACCCCGGTATTTGCGATTCCATCGTCGATCTGGAAGGCCATCGAGCAGTGGGTGGTTTCGGGAGGGCGGTTGGTCGTTGCGACAGGCACGTCGTTTTACTTGATCGATTCACCCGAGCTGCGACGACTCCTACCGCTTGACGAGCCCGTGCTGATCGATGGAAGGCTTGAGGGGGATCTCAAGCCTGCTGTGCAGATCTGGCCCCGGCCGCCGGGTTCTTCACAGAGTGGCGAGGGAGACGTGTTGATTGCGTCGCAGCGCTATGGGGCAGGGCTTGTCGTCCTGGTTGACCGCCGGGCCGCCGATGCTCCGACCGGCACATTGGACGTTCTTGAAAGCGTTCTCGACGAGACGCCGTACCGGAGTCCGATGGAGTGGTTGATCGACGCAGGAGAGATCAACACGATGGCGCTGCAGAGACCGGGCTACCCAACGACCATCCTCATTGCGCTGCTGGTGCTGGGCGGCTTCTTTGTCATTGTGAATAGCGGGCGGCTGGCGGGGGGGCGGCGTCTCATCGCTGTCGTGGTGGTTGTGGCGATCGGTTCGGTTTGGGCCGGTTTCCATGTAAACGTGCGTAATCAGGCAATGGCCGTATATGCTGAAAATACGTCGATACGAGTCGGAGGCAGGTTCGGTATCGCAATGCATCGTCTGGAAGTGTTTGCAGCAGCTTCCGGTGACACGACCATCCCGCCACCATGGGATGAAGAAGGTGCTGCCGTTGTCGCGCTGCCACGCGAACTCAACGGAGAACGTTGGGATGCTGCCTGGGTGGTGGATGCATCGCGGAGAGGATTGCTGCTGCACGCAGACCGAGGAGAGAAGCGGGAAGTTGTCTTTCTCGGTGAAGAGACAAGCACGCTCGAGGTGGTCTACACAGGGGATGAGCGGTTGCTGGTGAAAAACCCCGGAGAAGCGCTGGAGTGGGCGGTCGCGATAGTAGATGGTGAGTTTTACTCCTTGGGAGGAGTGGCTGCCGGTGAGAGTATGATCCAACTGGAAGGCGCCGCCGTTCCCGATGAACCTCCTTGGGAGGAGTGGTTCGCTCCGATCGGCAGCGAACTCGAATCGCTCTTCCGATTGTCCGAAGGGGCTTGGCTTGTGGCGGGGACGAGCGAGTGGGTGTACGACAGATGGGGGCAAGCAGCTGCAAAAGTGAGGGCCCGGGAGGTTACGGTCGTTGCTGCGGAATCAACAGATTGAGACGACGCTTTTCTTGGATCGCAGGGCGTTCTCTGGGTACCTGAGGTTTGTCGTCGTTTGCGCTCTTGCAGCGGTGGTCTCGCTTCCGCCAGCGCGATCCGTGGCGACGTTCGGCTCATTCGCGCTTCTATGGGACGAGCCGGTCTATTTCCACGTGTTTCTGGTCGCGCTGGCGTTGCTTGCCGTTCGTGACGGACTCGTGGGTGCCGATCGCGGACAGATCGGATGGCGGGGCGATGCGGCGCAAATGCTGCGCGGAGGGGTTGCGATTCTTCTCGTGTTGCCGTTTGCGGTTCTCCAGCTGGGCCTTCATCCCGGACGTCTTGGCGCGATGTTGCTGTTCGTTCTACTGGCGCTGCTGATCTGGTGGGCGGTCGGAAGTATGACAAGGTGGTTGGTGCGGACGGCCGGGCGAGGTTGGGCGAGGCTGGGCGCGGTCGCATGGATCGCCGGGTACTGGTGTTTGCCGCTTCTGGCCGATCGGAGTCTGGCGATCAGCCCGATCCGCATCGCCGAAGCATGGTTCGGTGCCGTTGGGTTTGCAGGCAGTGGGGCCGGGCCAAACCTGCCGATCTCGTGGAGTTCGGCGCTGCTTGCCCTGGGGTTGCCGATCGTATGGGGAGGCGGTATTCTAGCATTCTTGCACCGAAGATCATGAGGAGGGTCGTGTGTTCAGCCTCTCGGACCTGTTGGTGCAGGTGGGGCGGCGACAGCGCAGGCAGCGTGGATTACAGTTGGCGGCATGGGTCTTCTTGTCGCTCACAACGGTTTTCTGCGTGTTGCTTTCCGCACTGCCCCTGAACCTCACCGACGATCGCTTCATGATCCTGCTCTGGTTCGCTCCTGTCGCAGGAGCGGTGCTTGCGTATGTTGCTGCCGGGCGTCAACGGATCGATATCGACGAGCTCCTGCTTCAAATCGACCAACGGTTAGGCACTGGCGAACGGTTGTCCTCCTTGTATGAAGTGAGCCTTAGGAACGGCCCTGACGTCTTCAGATACCGGATCGAGCAAACGCTTCGCGGCAAGCCGCTTCCATGGAGATCGGCGATGCCGCTGCGCCGTCGGACATGGGCGGCTCTCTTGGCCGCGGTCCTCCTCTGGGGCGGACTGGGCTCGGCGGTTACCGGGATGTGGTCCGTTGGTTCCGGTTTCACCGAGCCGGACGGATTCCCTGCCGAGATCGCGTTGGCTTATGAGGATCCTGGCAGTGATGAATCGCGATCGCCCGATGCCGGACAGGGAGCGCAGCGTTCCGTGGAGCAAGAGCGTTCGGGGACCGAAGACGCGATCGAGTCGACAAGAACGGAAGCCGGCATGCTGTCCCAAGTGGATGTGGATGACGAATCGCTGTTTGCCGCTCTCGGTTTGCTGGAGGCGTTCATCACAAGTGAAACGGCAGGGATCGCTGAAGGCGGGGGATGGGGGTCCGGACAAGATCCGCTGCGGCGGGAAGAAGCGCTTGCTCGCGCACAGTCGCTTCTGGAGTCTGTGCAAGAGAAACTGGCAGACGGAGGTGCGATCCCCGCTGAGGAACGGCAAGAGATCCGTGCCCTCGCCGCATCGCTGGCAAGTGGCATCGAGCAAGACACTCTCGCAGCGGTGTCTGAGCTTCCATCCGGGCAACCTGAGCCGGCGGGTGGAGAAGAGCCGGACACGGGTGGAACGGACGAGACATCGGGGATCTTGACGGACGGAGATGCGGAAGGTGGGTCCGAGGACAACGACGATGAACAGCTGTTGACCGCCGGCAGCCCGTCAACCGCGGATTCCGCAAGCGATTCGGGGGGGCTTGACGAAACGGATGACGGTCGGGGACAGCGACCTCTTGTCTCTGCGTTGGGGGCTCCTGGTTTCGTGACCGAGAAACTTGCCGGCGCACTGACCGATGAAACGGCGTTTCGTGACCTGCTGACGCAAGGGATCCCCGTCGAGCCGGTCTACGAACAGGACGGTGGAGCGGTTCGTTTGCTGCAGATCAACCCGCTTCGGCTGCAGGCGATCGTTGAACAGCGCTCCCTCTCGAGCGAGCAACGAGATCTTGTCGAAGCGTACTTTCGAGCTGTGACCCAAGGAGGGACATGATTACCGAACGGCAACTCGACGAGGCCCGGCTGGCCTTCGGGAGATTGAGGGAAGCCATATCCGCGGTCATCGTCGGTCATGAGGAAATCGTCTCGGGATCGCTGATCACGCTGCTGTGCGGCGGCAACCTTCTCCTTGAGGGGGTTCCCGGCCTCGGCAAGACTCTGCTGGTGCGAACACTCGCAAGCGCCCTGGGATTGCGGTTCTCGCGCATCCAGTTCACCCCCGATCTGATGCCCGCAGACATCATCGGAACGGACATGCTTACGGAGGAGGACGGAAGGCGTCAGTTCACGTTCGAGCCAGGCCCGGTGTTTGCCCATGTCGTGCTTGCTGACGAAGTGAACCGGGCAACACCGAAAACGCAATCGGCTCTGCTTGAGGCGATGGAGGAGAGAACGGTGACCGTCGGGCGAGCCACCCACGCTCTGGAGGAACCGTTCATGGTCCTCGCTACCCAGAACCCCATTGAGATGGAGGGGACGTACCCGCTGCCGGAAGCGCAGGTGGATCGGTTCCTCCTCAAACTTGAAGTCCATCCTCCGACTGTGGACGAGCTTGTGGAGATTGCGCGAAAAAACACCGAAGGAAAGGGGATTGTTCTTCCCGAACCTGTTGCATCGAGAGAGGATATTCTGGCGGCTCGCGAGGTTGTACGGGACGTCCCGGTGGGCGACGGGCTGAGGAAGTTCGTCGCGAGGTTGGTGCTTGCGACCCATGCGGAAACGGACTCGTCGCCTTCCGTTGTGAGGGATTATGTCGAGTACGGAGCCAGTCCGAGAGCGGCGATTGCCATTCTCCAAGCAGCCAAGGCAAACGCGTTTCTGGAAGGTGAACCGAATGTGCGCGTTCGCGACATCGAGGCTGTCTACCACGCAGCGCTTGTGCATCGGATCCTGCTGAACTTCCGCGGAGATGCGGAAGGCGTGCGTGTGTCCGATGTGATCTCCGAAGTGTGGCGCCGGACCAAAGTGTCATGACCGCAGCGTACGACGAAGCGCTTTTCGAGAGCCTGGTCGGCCTTCGGTTCGCGTTCCGCGGCCGGCACCGCGGGCGGTTCGAAGGGCTTCGCGGCTCGCCAAGAGCGGGTGTGAGTCTGGAGTTTGCCGACTACCGCGACTACTGTCGCGGAGACGACATCCGATACGTTGACTGGAAGGTTCTCGGACGGCTGGATCGCGCGGTTGTGAAGACGTTCGTTCGAGAAGAGGATCTTCCGATCCATGTTCTTGTCGATCTGTCGGCGTCGATGAGCATCGGGTCCCCGACCAAGGCGGATGTTGCCGCGCGTCTTGCTGTGGCGATTTCGTTTGTAGCACTGAAGGAGTTCGATCGGGTGGGCCTGTATCCGTTCAGCGATGTCCTCCATGCTCCGATCCCACCGCGTCACGGAATGCGCCAGCTGGCAAGGATCATCGGATCTCTGCAGGAAACCGACCCGAGTGGAGGGACCTCGATTGACGCGGCTCTCGGAATGTTTGCCGCTCAGGCACGGGAGAACGGTTTGGTGTTCGTGCTCAGCGATTTCCTGACCGAAGGAGGCTGGGAGGAAGGATTGTTGCGTCTTCTCCATCGAGGGGATCAGATCATTACCGTTCAGATCCTTGATCGAGAAGATATCCAACCGGCTGTGGAAGGGATCGCGCAGCTTGTCGACGTCGAAACGAACCGCTCCATCGAGCTGACGGTCGGTCCGGGAACGAGAGCCCAGTACCGCCGGTTGTTGGAGCAGAGGATTCTGGAGCTCAAGCAATTTGCCGCGCGGCATCGGATGACGCACTTCGTGGTTCCGACCGATCTTCCGATTCAGGTTCTGTTCCACGAGAGGTTCCGAGAGAGCGGGGTTCTAGCATGATTTGGACGCACGCAGGCAACCTGAGCCTGTTCGGATTGGCGGCCTTTGTGCTGTTGATCTACTTCCTGCGTGCGAGAAACTTGCACCATGACGTCTCGGCCGTCTTCCTTTGGGAACAGCTGCAATTCGGTCATCGAACGAAGCTGGCAAGGTTTCGAATCCGGTTGGACCTGGTTCTTCTCGCACAACTCGTGGGGCTTGCGCTGCTCGTGATCGCCACAGCCGGACCTGGCCTTCGGGTCGATCGAGCGGCGCTTACCACGATGGCGGTTGTCATCGATGGAAGCGTGAGCATGAGCGGGACCACCGCTGACGGGCGGTCCAAGGAGGATGTGGCGAGGGGTGAAGCGCTACGGCTTTTGGAAACGTATCCGGGAACGCCGGTCACCGTTCTTCAATGGTCGCTGGATCCGGAGATCCTTGCGGCGCTCGGCGATGACCACAGCGTGGCACGGTCGGCGATCGCGGGATTCCAGGCCAACTGGACGGGCGACGGAACGGTCGCCACGCTGGACATGTTGCTCGAGAGTCAGCAGCCGAGCCGTTTGTACGAGAAGGTGTTCCTGATTACGGATCATGCTGTCGCCGATCTTCCGGCTTCGATTCCGGTCCAAGTGGTTCCGATCAGCAGTGACGGCAACGTTCTGATCGATGTCTTTAATGTTCGAGGTCAGCCGAACGACGCAGGCGTCGTGGTGTTCGCCGGAGTGCGCAACGATGATGTGCGGGTCCGCGAAACGGAATTGAGAGTCAGTGATGGATCAAGCCGAGTCCGGCTCCCGCTTGTCCTTGCTCCAGGCGAGCGGCAGAGCTTCGTGCTCCCGTTCCCCGGGGCGCGCGGCGTTGCGTATACCGCGGAACTGACGCCGCGTGACGGTGCTCCGTTTGATGACGTTCGCTACTACGCCTTGCCTCAGTCGATGCCAAGGACCGGCGTTTGGATCGGTGAGGATGATCCGTTCCTTCGTGCCGCCATTGAGGTCTCCGGTCCGACGCTGTGGACGCAAGACGTTGCAGCAGCTCAGTTCGTTGTCGTCAACGGAGGCGAAGCACTGCAGACCTTCGAAGGTGAAACCGGCCGACTCCCGCCGGGGAATCTCTTCCTGGTCTCGGTGACGGCAACTTCGGACGACAGCCGGTCGGAGGAAGCGGCCGCCGTCTACGAGGGCGTGCGCGCGGTTGCGGCCGGCGATCCTCTCCTGAATGGAATCGCGCCCGACGAACTGCGCGTCGACATGTCGGGCCTTCCCAATGTGCAGGAAACGGAGCTGCTCCCTGACGATGCTGTGCCTCTGCTTGCATCGGCCGGTCGGCCTATCCTGCTGGCCGGCGTGTCGGAGACGGGGAGGTGGGTCGCGCTGATTCCCGACCTTTGGGCGACGAATCTTCCCTTGTCGATCGAATTCCCGTTGCTTGTCGACAACGTGTTGGCGTACCTCGTACCCCGAGCGGAATCCGCAACGAGTTCACCGATCGAACCGGGGGATGCGGTCGATCTTGCTTGGGCCGGTCGGGGGGCACAAGCCGTCGATCCGATGGGGAGCTTGGTTGAAAGCATGTTCGAGTGGGAGGAAGACCCAACCGACAGCTCCGGCCTGCGCGATGCCGGTGGGATCCTGATGGTGGATTTGCCTGGATTCTACGAGGTTCGTTCGTCATCCGGGCCGGTCCTGCTGGCGGCAAACGTTGCCCTGCATGAGTCGGCGGTCGGCTCAACGCTCGAGATGGGGGGCGAAGCCGATCAGCTTGGGCGATCCGAGATGGGAGTGCTGGGACTGTGGCCTTGGTTTGCGTTGGCCGCATGTGTCGTTCTGCTGGCCGAGGCCGCCGTGTATCACGGCGTGTGGTCGCCAGGGAGGCGGCGATGAACGGCGCATGGACTCCCGTTGGATTCGCAAGCCCTTGGATGTTGCTGTTGCTGCTGGTTCCCATAGCGGTTGCCGTGCTGTGGAAACGTCCGCGACGTGAGATTGCACTGCGACTTGTCATTATCGGCGTCACGATCGTTGCGGTTGCCGGACCTGAGTGGCGCGTGGCGGAGCAGATATCGGATGCTGTGATCCTTGTCGACCGATCGGCCAGTGTTACGGCGGCGACATCGCCTGATGATGTCGCGGAGTGGGTGGATGCTGTCCGAGCCTCGCATCCGGAAGCGAGATGGGGGGCGGTGGCGTTTGGCGAGAACGCCGACATTCTTGCCCTCCCTGAACAAGCATGGACTGCCACCTCGGTTGCCGACTCCTCGCCGATCGGCGAGACGACAGACCTTGAGGCCGGAGTCGAAGCCGCCGCTTCCCTGATCCCCGGCGGCGAAGGCGGCGAGATCGTTCTTCTCAGCGATGGAGCGATTACCGAGGGGTTGCTGGAAGGGATTGCCGCAGCAAGACAGGCGGGGATCGCGATTTCCACGTTGCTGCTGCCGGTGAGGGAAGGCGTGGATGCAGCGGTGGTCCAGCTCGATCTGCCTGAGAGGGTTGATGCGAACAGAAGGTTCCTCATCACGGCGCGGATCGACTCGGGCGCGGATGCCGGCGCCGTTGTCAGCTTCTACCGGAACGGGGATCTTCTCGACGTACTGAACGTCGAGCTGTTGGCCGGACGGAACGATGTCTCCGTGATCGACGAACTGACGAGCCCCGGAATGGCGACCTACCGGGTGATTGTCAAGGCAGACGGTGACAGGATCACCGGTAACGATGCCATGTCGGCGTTTGTCCGTACGAGCGATCGGCCGACCTTGTTGTTGATTCACAGCGAGCCTGTCGAGCCTTTGGAGGCTCTGCTTGCGGCGGCGGGCCACACGTATGCGCATGCCGAGCGTGTTCCTGGGGAAGCGGAGTTGGCGGGCTATCAGGAGGTCATTCTTGCAGGGACGCCTCTGACAACCCTTGGAGCAAGCGAAGTCGCGCGACTTGAGGCGTACGTACGGGAAGGCGGGGGATCGCTCCTGGTTGTGCAGGGCTCTTCGGAGCTGCGCGGAACGCCTTCGACGGGGCTGGAAAGGGTTCTTCCCGTGTCATACTCCGTCCCCGAACAGGCTCAGGAGGCAGATCTCCTGGTGATCTTCGTTCTGGATCGATCGGGGAGCATGCGCAATTTCGCCGCCGGTGGGATGAAGATCGATCTACTCAAGCAGGCTACGGTGGCTGCCGTCAATCTCTTGCCGGATGAAGCGCTCATCGGAGTGGTCGCGTTCGACGTGGACTACGACTGGATCGTCCCGTTGCAGCGCGTCGAGAATCGGGAAGCGTTCTTTTCCGGTCTCCAGGGGATGCAAGCCGGGGGAGGAACGGATATCTACTATCCGCTAGCCGGCGCTCTGAGCCAGGCCGCAGCTGCGGATGCACGCGTCCGGCATATCCTTCTCTTCACCGACGGACACACCGCGGAGGGGATCCATGATTACGACGAACTAGTCGATCGGGTCGCCGCTGAGAGTGATGTTCAAGTCTCGGTCGTGGCAATCGGCTCCAATCCGAATCGTGCGTTCCTTGAACGGTTCACCGAGGCCGGCGGCGGCGAGTTCTACGAGGCCGCCGACTATAGCGAGCTGCCCGAGATCTC
>CAZKPU010000050.1:0-16335 GCA_964554715.1 uncultured Thermotogae bacterium
GTACGTAGACGAAATCGCCGGCAACGACCGGCTTCTCGCCGTCGGCGCCCTTGACCACGCCGTGTCCCGACAGGATGTACACCTCGTGCTCCCACGGATGGGTGTGGAACGGCGTGAACCCGCCCGGGGCGACGGTAAACCGGCGCATCGCAAAGTTCGGCGCGTTCTCCTGAGGGCCGATCAGCAGCTGTTTCACCACGCCGCGCACCGTATCGCCGTTGTCGAACGCCGTTCCGGGAACCGGGTTGCTGTTGCCGGTGATGATCATCGCTGTCTCCCTTCTACGTAACTCAAGGTTTCCGGTTTCCGCCGCCGCGGGTAACGATCAGCGGAACGATCATCTCGCGGTCGGTCAGTCCGCCGTGCATCCCTCCGAGCATCCGCGCGTCGGGGTACGGGTGGTACAGTGCCGTTCGCCCCACCGAGGTGATGATGAAATCGCCGATCCGGTCGAGCGTCTGGCTGCGGACCGATCCATCGGCTCCGAACAGCCCCGCCTCGGCCGCTTCGCGGCTGGGGATACACGTCAATCCGGCGGTTTCGATTTGGCTGCGGATCGCGTCCGACAAGCCGGCGCTGCGGTTGCGGAGGTGGACGTAGTTCGCTCGCGGTTCGCCGACCGGCGGAAGCAGAAGGGCGTTCTCCAGGTCGGGGAACGCCGCGATCGGCAGGTAGTCCTCACGGCTCATCGACACCATCCCGTGATCGGAGGTGATCATCACTGACACATCCGGCGGCAGATCCCCCCACTCCCTGGCCAGCGTCGCGTCCAGTGAAAGGAGTTCGGCCTCGTAGGCGTCGCTGTCCGGACCGTAGACATGGGCGGTGGCATCGGGCGACCCCCAATAGGCGCTGACGAACGTCTTCCCGTGCGAAGCCTGCAGAATCCGCCGTGCCGTGATCGTCAGATCGGAGAAGGTGATCACCGGGTGGATCTGCGTGGTCGCGCCGCGATACAGCAGGGAGGAAAGCCCGCTCGACGCGATGTGGCGGCTGAGAACGACATGGGTTTCGACCCCGCATGAGCCGAGCTGTTCGTAGGCGGTGGGAACGCCGAGGAACGTCCCGATATCCAGTCCGGCGGCGACCGCCGATTCGCCGTGGCCGTTGCCGAGGACCGAGAGCTGGATCATGTTGGTGATCGTCCCCGTCTCGCGTAGGTAGAGGCGATACCCGAGCATCCCGTGGCGCTGCGGCGCCAGCCCGGTGGCAAACGACGTCACGGCGTTGGCGGTGGTCGACGGGAACACCGAGGTCAGCGGAACGGTCGTTTCCGCCGCTTGCGACAGCCACATGTCGGGATGCTCAGCGAGCATCTCTTGCAGCTTGAGGTAGCCGACCCCGTCGAGGATGAGAAGCAGGACGCGCTGGCTCTCTTCTTCGTGACCCAGCCGCTGATCGACGGAGTCCGGGACCGGCAGCGTCCGGCAGCCGAACTGACTCAGAACCAGGCGGGGAACCGCAAGGATCGAGAACCCTTCATAGTCCGGAAGCACGGCGTGATCGGGGATCCCGATCCCCGGCAGCGTGCGCTCCCTCAATCGGTTCAGGATGGCTGTATTCTCTGAAGTTTCTTTCCTATTCAAGCGTGATGTCATGGCCACGCATTATAGGCGTGCGGCGATGCAGGTCCACCCACGCGTTCAAGCGTTTCCTTCTTCTAAGGGGAGATGCCGGGGCGGAGTGAGCCGTCGAACAGTTGCCCGAACGCGGCCTGTGCTTCCGCAGGCCAGGGATCCGAGATCAGCGCTTGTGCTTCGGCGCTGTCGGGGATCCCGTACAAAGGCGTTGCTTCTGCTTGGAGCATCAGGTTGTAGGCCGCCTCCACTTGCATCGTGTACTGGATCTCCGGTGGAACCACCGACCCTGCCGCCGTTGCCGTGGCATCGCCGAAAAGCTTCCAGATTTCGCCGGAGACCTCGAGGACGGCGACGAAATCCCCCATGGCCTGTCCCGACGGATTCTCGGTGCTGATGCTGCTTGCCGAAAGCCGGAGAACCCCTCGTAGATGTGCAGGCTCGGTTTCCGAACTTGGGGTGCCAATCAGATCGAACACGACCCAGCCCGCGGCGACGAGCGTGTAGCTGTCGCCGGCTCCTTCTCCCCACACATCTCCCTGAACCGAAAGCTGCACCGGGGATCCTTCGACGCCGAAGGCCGCATCCAACACAGCCGTTCCGTGGATCTCCGCCGACACATCGGTGGCGAGGAACCGCAAGATCACGGTTGCATCGCCGTGCATCTCGGCGTTGAATGGGAGGGCCGTGGCGGCAACCGTGCAGACAGAAACGAGCACGGAACATGCGATCAAGACGGCAAGACGGTGCGCGGTTCGGCGATCCATGTGGACCAGTATATCCTGGAACGCGCAGATTGACGCGAGTTGCGCGAAAGGAGGATGAGGGTGTTCACTGGAGAACGGCGGAATCAGGCAGCATCGACGTTCGAGCGGCCGATCGGATCCTCGGTTGTTCGCATCATCCACGGCGACTTGGTTGATCAAGACACCGATGCCATCGTCAACGCCGCCCACCCCGGCTTGACCGGCGGCGGCGGTGTCGACGGGGCGATCCATGCCGCCGGGGGGCCGGAGATCCTCCGCGAGTGTCGGGCGTACGTCCGGGAACATGGGCCGCTTGCCACCGGGGAGGCGATGTGGACCCACGGCGGGCGGCTGCGGGCACGGTACGTGATCCACACGGTGGGGCCGGTCTACAGCGCCGCGGCGCGGGCCGAATCGGCACGGCTGCTCGCGAGCGCGTACCGACGCAGTCTGGAAACGGCGCTTCACCTCGGCCTCCGCTCGATCGCGTTCCCGTCGGTCAGTACGGGTGCGTACGGATATCCGATTCTGCAAGCGGCTCCGATCGCCGTGTCGACCGCCGCGACGTTCTTGGGCGAACAGAGCGATGCGTGGGACGTGCGATGGGTGTGCCTGCATGCGGAGGCGTGGCGAATCCTTCGCGATGCACTGTCGGCGGTGTGAGTCGTTTGCGGTCTGCAGTGGTTCCGACGGGCCGAAGTTCGTAGTTGTCGCGTCTTGCGGGTTGAGAACCACCGGCGGGTGCGCGAAAATGAGCGGCTCCCCGCTGCCTGGCGCGAGGGGCAAGATCGTTCAACCATCTTCGCCGGGTAGGTCGAGGAGGGGAGTGAAACGAGCGCCGAGAGCATCGACCGAATCAAGCGCGATCATCCGGAGAAGTTCGCACCACTCGATCGGGTTTTTTCACGGATCCACCGTGGGGACCGGATCTTTGTCGGGACCGGCTGCGGCAAGCCGCAGTATCTGGTTCAGGAGATGGTTCGCTACGTCAAGGCGAACCCCAAGGCGTTCTTCGACGCCGACGTGCTCCACTTCTGGTCGCTCGGCGTGTCCCCGTACCTCAACGAGGACGTCAAACGCCACTTCCGGCTGGATTCGTTCTTTATCAGCGGGCCGATGCGGGACGCCGTCAACTCGGGGCGGGCCGACTACACGGCGATCTTCCTGTCGCAGGTTCCGGAGCTCTTCCATCGGGGGGTCATCCCGATCGATGTGGCGTTGGTTCAGACCTCTCCTCCGGATGATCACGGGTACGTCAGCCTGGGGATCAGTGTCGACATCGTCCGCGCAGCCGTGGACAACGCCAAGATCGTGATCTGCCAGGTCAACGAAAAGATGCCGCGAACGCACGGCGACAGCTTCATCCACGTCAGCCAGGTCGACTATCTGGTCCCCCACGACGAGCCGCTGCTCGAGCTGGAGATGGAGGTTCCCGACGAGATCGCCGATCGGATCGGCGTGTACGTGTCGCGGTTGGTTGAAGACGGGGCGACGATTCAGGTCGGATACGGCAAAGTTCCCAACGCGATCCTGTCCAATCTGAAGGGGAAGAAGCACCTTGGCGTCCACACGGAGCTGATCAGCGACGGGATCGTCGAGCTGATGCAGGCCGGGGTCATCGACAACACGAAGAAGGCAGTCGACCGGCACAAGACGGTGGCGTCGTTCTGCATGGGCAGCGAATCGACGTATGAGTTCCTGCGCGACAACCCGGCCGTGACGTTCCGCGCTGTCGACTACACCAACCACCCGTCGGTGATCGCGACCCATCCGAAGATGACGGCGATCAACGCAGCGCTGGAGATCGATCTCACCGGGCAAGCGTCCGCGGAGTCGCTCGGAAAGCAGTTCTACAGCGGGATCGGCGGACAGGCCGACTTCATGCGTGGCGCCCTGCTTGCGCCCAACGGGAAAACGATCCTCGTGCTGCCGTCCACGGCACGCAACGGAGAGGTGTCGCGGATCTCGCCGCTGCTCAGCGAGGGGGCGGGCGTCACCCTCACCCGTGGGGATGTCCACTACGTGGTGACGGAGTACGGCATCGCGTACCTGCACGGGAAAAACACGCGAGAACGTGCGATGGAGCTGATCCGGATCGCGCACCCGAACTTCCGCGCCGATCTGCTTCGCCGTGCCAAGCAGCTGAATCTGATCTACCAAGATCAGGCGTATATCCCCGGCGAGCGGGGGCACTACCCCGAAGAGCTGGAAGCGTATCGAACGACCAAGACCAACATGGAACTCTCTCTGCGGCCGGTCAGGATCTCTGACGAGCCTCTGTTGAAAGAGTTCTTCTATTCTCTTTCGGACCAGTCGATCTACCGCCGGTTCATCTCGGTCCGCAAAGACATGCCGCATGAGCGTCTGCAGGAGTTCGTGGTCATCGATTACACCCGAGAGATGGTCATCCTGGTCTTTGAGCAAGACCCGGATGAACAACAAGAAACCGTGATCGGTGTAGGCCAGTACGGCATTGATCCCGAATCTCACACCGCGGAAGTCGGGCTCGTCGTCCGTGACGACTACCAGAACCGTGGCATCGGAACCGAGATCCTCAACTACCTCACGGTCAACGCAAAACGTCAAGGCCTGCTCGGATTCTCCGCCGAAGTTCTGGTGGAGAACCGGGCGATGATGCACCTGTTCGAAGCAGGAGGATTCACGATCGAGAAGCGCCGGGAGGCGGGCGTGTACGAACTCCGGCTTTGGTTCTGAGTCAGAGCCGAACCGGGTCGACGCTTGCTTATAGGGTCTGGCGCGCCAACGGAAGGGTAGGGCAGAATGATGGAATCGACGAAGGTGATAGGTGGTGTCATGAACGAACAGACGGACATCCGGAGTCTGTTTGAGCCGAGAGGCGTGGCTGTGATCGGCGCGTCCTCCAATCCGGAAAAGATCGGCTACAGAATCGTTGAGAACATGATTTCGAGCGGCTACAAGGGTGAGATCTATCCGGTCAACCCCAAGGGCGGCGAGATCCTTGGGCGGTCGATGCTGACAAGCGTCGTGGAAGCCACGGGGCCGGTCGACATGGCGGTGATCACCATCCCCGCCAAGTTCGTCTACGGTGCGGCCGAGGAGTGTGCCGAGGCCGGCGTCAAGAACCTGGTTGTGATCACGTCGGGGTTCTCGGAGGTCGGGGAGGCCGAAGAAGAGAAGAGGCTGGTCGAACTTGCCCACCGGACCGGGATGAGGGTTCTCGGACCGAACATCTTCGGCATCTACTCGGCGACCGCGGCGATGGACGCAACGTTCGGTCCGGGCGGAATCCTGCCCGGTCATGTCGCTATCGTCACCCAGAGCGGAGCGCTGGGGATCGCGATGATCGGCAAGACGGCGGCCGAATCGCTGGGGCTTTCGGCGCTGGTATCGATCGGGAATAAGTCGGATCTCGATGAATCCGACGTGCTCGGCTACCTTGCCGAAGATGACGCGACCAAGGTGATCCTGCTGTACATCGAAGGCGTCAAGAACGGAGACCGGCTGGCGGCGACCCTGAAGGAGATCACCAAGAGCAAGCACGTCGTGGTGATCAAGTCGGGACGCTCGAAGCGAGGCGCGATGGCCGCCGCATCCCACACCGGGTCGCTCGCCGGTGCGGACGATATCTTCGACAGCGTCATGCGGCAGTGTGGCGTGCTTCGTGCGACGAGCGTCCAGGAGGCGTTCAACTGGGCGCGTTTCCTCGCGGATGCACCGCTTCCTCCGGGACCCGACGCCGTGATCGTCACCAACGGCGGTGGGATCGGCGTGTTGGCGACCGACGCGTGCGAGCTGTACAACGTCAACCTGTACGATGACCAGCCGAAGCTCCGCGAGGCGTTCAAAGACGTGATGCCCGACTTCGGATCGTCGAAGAACCCGGTGGATCTGACCGGTCAGGCGGCGGTCGATGACTACGCAAAGGCGCTCGACGCGGTGAGGACAAGCTCCGAGATCGGCGCCGGGCTGGCGCTGTACTGCGAGACGGCGCTGTTCGATACCGAGCAGTTCGCGAACCTGTTACGGCAGCAATACGCGCGGTTCCGCGGCAAGAAGCCGATCGTGTTCTCGCTGTTCGGTGGGGAGAAGATCGAAGCGACGACGCAGGCGTTGCGCAAAGAAGGAATCCCCGTTTTTGCCGACGTCTACGAGGCGGTATCAAGCCTTGGCGCGCTGTATCAGTCGTGGCGGAACCTCGAGCGCGAGGACGAAAAGCTCGACGAACCGACGTTCGATGTGGAAGCGATCCGTGCGGTGCTTCAGGAAGCGCGTGCCGACGGACGGAACTTCCTGCTCGCTCACGAAGCGAGCAGGGTTGCCGCACTCCTCGGGATCACGATGCCCAAGTCCACCGTGGCCAAGAATCTGGAGGAAGCGGTCGCTGCGGCGGAAGACATGGGCTATCCCGTCGTGATGAAGGTCGTCTCCAAGGACATCATCCACAAGAGCGACGCCGGCGGCGTAGCGCTCGACCTGGAGAATCGCGAAGAAGTGATCGACGCGTTCCAGGCGATCATGCGAAGCTGTCGCGCCTATAAAGCGGACGCAGTGATCGAAGGCGTCGAAGTGGCCGAGATGGTGAAGTCCGGTGTGGAGACGATCCTCGGCGCCCGACAGGATGCATCGTTCGGTCCGACCGTCATGTTCGGGCTCGGAGGGATCTACGTCGAAGTGATGAAGGACGTTGCGTTCCGTGCCGCGCCCGTGTCCAAGAAGGAAGCGTTGAGCATGGTCGCGGAGATCCGCTCGTATCCGCTGCTACTCGGCGTGCGCGGGGAGAAGCGCAAAGACATCGAAAGTGTCGTGCAAGTGGCCACCACGCTTGGTCATCTTGTCAACGGTTGCCGGGAAATCAGTGACATCGAGGTCAATCCGCTGGTTGTGTACGATCACGGCAGCGGTGCCAAGGCGCTCGACGTACGCATCCTCCTCGGCGAGGATAAGGGGGTGAGCCCGTCGTGAGCTCGTTCATCATCGCGTCCACTCGTCGCAACGCCGGAAAGACCAGCTTGCTGGTCGGTCTGGCGAAGGCGACCGAGAAACGGTTTGGGTATGTGAAGCCGCTGGGTGATCGGTTCCTCTACCGCAAGAAGCGGTTGTGGGACTACGATGCCGCTCTCATGGTGACTCTATTCGGCATGCCGCTTGAGCCCGAACGGATCAGTATCGGCTTCGACCATTCGAAGCTTCGCTACATGTACGATCGCGAAACGATCACCGCGGAAGTGACGCGCCTGATCTCCGAGATGGGACATGAACGAGACGGCGTCCTCCTTGAGTGCGGAGCGGATATTTCCAATGGCTAGTCGGTGTATCTGGATCCGCTGACGCTATCGAAGGCGACCGGTCTGCCGGCGGTGCTCGTTGCCGGCGGCACCGAAAACGAAATCGCCGACGACCTGGCGTTCATCAAGCGGTTCGTCGGCTCGGACGAAGCGAACGTTGCCGGCGTGATCGTCAACAAGGTCCTCCAGCCCGACGAATTCCGCACCGACTACCTGCCGGAAATGGCCGAATTGGGGATCAACATTCTGGGTGTCGTGCCGTACGAGCGCGAACTGACGACGATGACCGGGCACTTCCTTGCGGAGAAGCTCTTCGCCCGAGTGATTGCCGGCGAGAGCGGGCTTGGCAGCCCGGTAAGGAACGTTGTCGTCGGAGCGATGTCGGTGACGGCGGTGATGAACGAAGAGCGGTTCCGCGAAGCGGACAAGCTCGTCATCACCAGCGGCGACCGCAGCGACATGATCCTTGCCGCGCTTCAGGCGGGAGGAACCTCTTGCTTGGTGCTGACCAACAACATCGTTCCCCCGTCCAATGTCGTTTCCAAGGCGAACGATCAGGGGGTTCCGGTGCTTCTGGTTCCCGGTGACACCTATGCGACCGCGATGCAGGTGGATCGACTCGTGCCGCTGCTTGCGGCCGAAGATGAATCGAAGGTCAAGATTTTGACCCGTCTCATCCGCGAGAACGTCGATCTGAAGGCGTTGGAAGCGCTGTAGAGAGGTCTCAACGACGGCAAAGGGGTCCGGTACCCCAGAGGAGGCGACGTTGGCGAAGCGAACCGTTGATGTTGCCGTTGTGGGGGGCGGACCGGCGGGATTGATCGCGGCAACGACCGCTGCGCGTGCCGGCGCAGCGGTCGTTCTGTTCGACCGGCAACCCGTGGGAGGAGAGAAGCTGCTCCTGTCGGGGGGAGGCCGCTGTAATCTCCTGCCGGCGGAGCCAGACCTCGATGCCTACATCAGCGATGCTCCGCGCCACGTTGTCCGCAAGATCCTCTCGACGTGGCGGTTGGAGGACGTGCGCGCGTTTCTCGAGAAGCATGCGCGGATCGCTCTTGTCGAAAGGAAGAGATCCGGCAAGCTGTTCCCTGCTCGCGGCGGTGGAGAAGAGGTTCGGCAGAAGATGATCGCGATGGCTCGCCGTGCGAACGTCGAACTTCGGATGAGGTCCCGCGTCGTCAAGATTCAGCCGACCAAGAAACTCCACGTTCTCATCGAGCAGGGAGATGAGTTCATTGCACGGGCCGTCGTGTTGGCGATGGGGGGACGATCCTACCCACGAACCGGAAGCGACGGCAGCGGATTCCGACTTGCCGAAGGGCTCGGCCACCGGCTTGTGCCGCCGTATCCGGCGCTTGTTGCGTTGAAAACCGATCGAGCCGAGCATCGAGCGCTCGCCGGGGTTTCGGTGGACGTCGAGCTGCGTGCCTATGCCGGTGAGGGGAAACAGCGTGTCCGGTTCCGAAGCAGCGGGGCATTGCTGTTCACACATCGCGGATACAGCGGACCCGCCGTTCTCAACATCGGCCACGTGGTTGCGCGGGCGATCCAGCAGGAAGGTCCTTTCGAGGTTCGGGTCTCCTGGGGCGATCTTCCCGAAGAGGCATGGCGTAGCGCGTTTTCACGGTACGAAGGGGATGTGCGGCAAGCGATCAAAGAAGCGCTTCCCGCCAGGCTCTGTGACACGCTCCTCGGAGACCCCTCCCTGTTCGGTGTCGGAGCGGCGCTTGATGAACGGACGGCACATCGTTTGGTCCGGCTGTTGACCGATGATCGGCTGCCGGTCACGGGTAGCGCGGGGTTCGGATCTGCGGAGGCAACGGGTGGAGGGGTCCCTCTGACCGAACTCGATGTTCGCAGCATGGAGAGCCTGGTCGCACCAGGAGTTTTTGTTGCGGGCGAGATGGCTGATGTGTTTGGTTCGATCGGTGGTTTCAACTTCCTGTGGGCGTTTGCCAGTGGGAGACTTGCGGGGCGGTCGGCGGCAGAGCGGGCGGTGCGCTGATCGCAGCCGGCTCGACCAGAGCCAAAGAGAAGACCGGGTTCCGTACTCGGTTGCCGTGTACGAATCCCGGTATCAAGAACTATCCCTTCTTTTCCTCACGATCCAAATACTGAAGAATCGCGTCGACGACCAGGTAATTGATCGAACGATCTCGGCTTTCGCTCAGCTTGATCAGACGTTCGACCGGCCTGTCTTCCATCTTCTTCTGCGGGATATAGATGGAGAGTTTGTCCAGAATCTCCTTCTTAGCCATCGGTTTCACCCCCGTATCCTCAGAGATACACCGGCGACGTTGGAATACATTCACACACAATCGCAGGTACGAAGACAAGGATAGGCGTAGATGGGCCGCATACCATACCAGCGATGAGAAAAGTTGATGGAAGAACCATGGAAAAGGTGCAGTCCCGACGTAGTTCGACTAAACACAAGTTGTGGGAAATGACGCAAGCGGCCAAGCGGGGTTCTCACAGCAGCGGAAACACCCTATCATCAACCGTGTGGAGGTGGACATGAGGATCGAAAAACGAGCTGTGAGGCACATGCTGATCGCGTGCATACTGGTGGGCGGGCTGGTTGTCGGGGGATGCACCTGGTTCGGGGGGCCGGAGGCGGTGATCGCCGTGGATGTCGTTCAAGGCGTGGTCCCGTTGACCGTGTTGCTGGACGGATCCGGGTCGACCCCGGCCGATGACCTGATCCGCTACCGATGGGATCCCGGGACGGGGGATCCGTCGATCCTCGGCGCGGAGACGACCTATACCTACGAACACGCGGGAACATACGTCTTGACGCTTACGGTCGAAACGGATGACGGCCGACAGGCGTCGACTCACGTGTCGATTGAAGTCGAGCCGGCGGTCTGGGTAACGGATACCAGCCTGGATCAGATCCTCAAGATGGATCTCGACGGCAACGTCGTGGCGACGCTGCCCTCGCCGCGAAGCGAACCGACCGGGGTGGCGTTTGCCGAAGTGGACGGCCGCGATTGGCTGTTTGTCGCCTGTCAGGGGGAAGGGAACCAACGGATCTTCCGCCTGGACCCGGCAAACGGTGCGGTGATGGACGAAGTGAGGGCGCCGGCGAACTCGCCGCTCTACCTCACGTACGGCAGAGTCGAGCCGAAGCGCGTTTGGCATGTGGATGGACTGAGCCGGAAGATTTACGCGCTGAACCGAACGAGCCTTCAGGCGTTTGCCTCGTTCGGAACGAACTACTTCCAACTCGGAGACCTTCCGTTTCTCTGGGATCCGCAGGGGTTGGACTGGACCGATGTGCCCAACACCGCCGGTGTGTTGTGGTACGTCGAGGGGCAAACCCAGATGCTCTACGAAATCACGATCGTTCCCCGTGTCGATATCCTCGCCGGGCTTCAGGTCACGCTCATCGAAGAAGGAACCGCCTTGAATCCGGCGTTGTTCCCGATCGCGGGGATCGATTGGTTCGACGGGAAGCTGTGGGTTGTACGCCACGACCATCATGAGATCACGGAAGTCGACCCGGACACCGGACAACCGACAGGAAACCGGATCGCCGGTTTTCCCGGCTCGGATGTCTCCGGCTTGGAGTTTCAGTTGTAGCCTCCGGCAATCAGCGTTGATGCAAAGGAGCAAACCGAGTTGAACCGAACCCTCCTTCTTGAGAACGGAGTTGTGTACGGCCGCCCTGGCGCGGACGCGATCCTTGTGAAGGACGGCCGGATCGTTGCGATCGGCAAGCGGCACGAACTGCGCGGCCGCTTGGACGTAGGAGCCCGGGGCCACGTGTTCCCTCTGGACGGGCGGCTGGTGGTTCCGGGGTTCATCGACGCACACACGCACTTCCTGGAAACCGGGTGGGTGGCAAGCGGTCGCGTGATCTCGCTGGTCGGGCTGAGCAGAAAGGAGGCGCTCGAAGAGATCTCCTTGGCGGACATCAGACAGCCGGACGGGGAATGGATCCTTGCCCGGGGGTGGGACGAGTCCTCGTGGGCGTCTCCGGTCTATCTCTCTCAGCAAGAACTCGACGCTGCGGCGCCACGCCATCCGGTGGCGGCGGTCCGGATCGACGGACATATCATGGTGTTGAACACCCTGGGGATGACGCGGTTGCCTCCCGAAATCGAGCCTCCGCCGGAAGGTGAAGAAGCGGGCGTTGTGCGAGAAGAGGCGGTGTTCGAGTTCGGACGTGCGATGGCGGCCGGAATGGACCCCCTCGAGCAGGATCGGGCGTTCCAAGCGGCAGCCGAGCTTGCCCGTTCGCTGGGGATCACCTCCGTTCATGCGATGGCGTCTCCGGGGGATGTCGATGTGTACCGAAGGGTGGGCCAACGGCGGCTGATCCGCATGAGCCTCTGTCCGGAGCGTCCCGCGGTGCAAGCTCTGACCGCAGAGGAGATCCGGACCGGGACCGGCGATGAGTGGCTTCGCTACGGGGGGATCAAGCTGTTTGCCGACGGTTCGATCGGCGCTGCCAATGCCGCCGTCAGCGAACCGTTCATCGGCAGGAGCCGTGGACGGCTCAACCATTCGGATGAAGATCTGAGGACGTTCATCACCGGTTGCGATCGGGACGGATGGCAAACGGTGATCCACGCGATCGGCGACCGCGCGATCGAGCAAGTGCTTGCCGCACATCAAGCCGCGGGCAGTTCGCCGGATCTTCGGCACAGAATCGAGCACTACGAGCTGCCGCAGGAGCGACATCTTGCGCGGACCGAGTCGCTCGGTATCTGGCTGTGCATGCAACCGAACTTCATCGGTCAATGGTCGGGGCCGCACAGCCTGTACGTGGAACGGCTGGGGGACACGCGCGATCGCGAAAGCAACCCTCTGCGTGCTGTCTTTGATGCAGGGATCAACGTAGGGTTCGGGTCGGACGGCATGCCGATGGGGCCGCTGTATGGCATCCGAAGTGCACTGCAGGCACCGTATCCCCGGCAACGGATCGGGTTCGACGAGGCGGTTACGGCCTACACGCGAACCGCCGCGGCGCTGTCCCATGAGGAGCACATCAAAGGATCGCTGGACGAGGGGAAGCTGGCCGATCTTGCCGTTCTCTCGTCATCGGATCCCGTCGCCTCGATGTCGGCCGGCGAGCTCACCGTCGATGCAACGTTCCTCGGGGGGGAGCTCGTGTTTGAGCGCTCGCGTGCCTGAAAACCGCCGGTTCATCGCAAAACCCGTTGTCTCCTCAACAGAGCACTGCTATAATGGGCAGCCGACAGTCGTCAAGACGACGACAAGGAGTCATGCGATGCGAGAGGCAGAGATCAAAGCCCTGCTGGTGGATCCGTTTAACAACTCTCCGGTGATTCTTCTGAAGGATCGCAATTCGGATCGCGCCATGCCGATTTGGATCGGAGAGGCGGAAGCGGTGTCCATCGCTTTCGGCATGCAGACGGGACGGTTTCCCCGTCCTTTGACGCATGACCTGATGAAGGAAATCATTGACGATCTCAAGGGAAACGTCGAAAAGGTCGTCATCAGCGCGGTGAAAGACGGAACGTTCTACGCGACGATCTTTCTCATCGGCCCCGGGGGCGAGCAACGGGAGATCGATGCACGGCCTTCCGATTCTCTGGCGCTCGCTCTGCGTGTGGGCAGCCCGATCTTCATCGCTGACGACGTTTTCGAGTCATCGTCGATCGAGTCTCCGTTTGCGGAAGAGGATGCGTTCCAAGACTTCGTCGAGTACGAGATGAACCTCTCCGACTTCCGCCGCGATCCCAACAGCGAAAGCTGAGGTGTCGGAGACCGATCACGTGCGAAGCGTGGTCCCGGCACGAGGCATGATGAGGATCTCTTCTCTCGTGAGACCGGAGTTGACGATCGGACGCTGCAGGCGAACCGTGGTGGTCAACACACCTTGCTTGAACTGAAGGATCTTCGTGATCAGGAAGGTCTGTTCGTCGATCCACACCATCTGCGACAGCTCCCCGGTTTCACGGTCGGTGACTTCGAGGATGTAGCCCCCCGGAATCGCGATCTCCGACAGGGCATCGTTCATCAAGGCGATCCCGCACGCAGGCGCTGCCGGCAATCCGAACATCGTGAGCCGCGGAACCGCCGTTGTCCCGGAGATCGTCGTACAAACGGGGACATCCAAATCGAACGTTTCATCGATCCCCGAGGATGTGTCTCGCAGGACCCGGAGATCGACCTGCCCTTGTTCCTGCAGGGCGATCAGCCCACGGAGATCCAGGGAGACCAGGGCGACCTCGGCGAGCGGGAGATCGCTCCACCGCTGCACGACCAGCGTGTCTTCACGGGGGATGTAGTGGGAAAGAAGCTCGCCGTCCACTGTAAAAACCTCTCCGCTGAACGCCTCGGGGGCAACGTACTGCACATACAGCGCCGGGTTCAGCCCGGCGACGTACCGCACGATCAGCTGGATCGGCGCGGTGTCGGATGTGTTGTCGGTGATCTCAAAGCGGGTATCGAAATCCTGGATCCCCGCCAACGCGGCTGTCGTCCGCCAGACGAGGCCTCCCGGATCCATCGGATCGTGCTCTCGCTCGATGTAGTCGGTGTACGTCGTCAACCCGACGAGTACACTAACAAAGATCCCGAGTGCGATGAGGATCACGCTTTGACTGTTCATGGCGCAATAGTATAATGCCCATCGGAAGGGCGTTCAATCGGTGTCATCAGGACGAAGGAGGACGGCATGTCGGGGCGGTTTGAGAGTCTGCGATGCGTGCAAGAGGCGAATGTCGAAGGGAAGCGGGTTCTTGTCCGGGTGGATTTCAACGTCCCGCTACGGGATGGTCGCGTAGGGGATGATTCGAGGATCCGCGCTGCGCTTCCCACCGTCCAGCTCCTGAGAGACAAAGGTGCGGTTCCGATCCTGGTGTCCCATCTCGGGCGTCCCGAAGGACACGTCGTCCCGGAGATGTCTCTGCAACCGGTGGCCGATCGTCTATCGGAGATCCTTGGCGAAGACGTGTTGTTCCTGAAGGACTGTGTCGGGGATTCGATCCGTCGGCAAACGGTCGATGCGCCGTCGGGTACCGTCGTCTTGCTGGAGAACGTTCGATTCCACGAGGAAGAGGTGGAGAACCAGGCATCGTTTGCGCGCGCGCTCGCCGATCTCGCCGATGTCTTTGTCAACGATGCGTTTGCGACCCTTCACAGAGCGCATGCCTCCACATCGGGTGTTGCCGACTACCTGCCGGCCTACGCCGGACTGCTGATCCAACACGAACTGGAAGCGCTCTCCCACCTGCTGGATGATCCGGCCAGGCCGTACTTGGCGATCGTCGGAGGGAAGAAGGCCAAGAGCAAGCTCGGACCGCTTCGCGATTTGGTGAATCATGTCGATGAAATCCTGATTGGGGGAGGGGTTGCGTTCACCTTCTTGCATGCCATGGGAAGACCGGTGGGTGCATCCTATGTGGAGCACTCTCTGCTCGATGACATCCGCGAGATCGTGCGATTGGCGGAAGAGAAGAACGTAACCTTGACGCTTCCCGAAGATGTCATCGCCGCTCCGGAAGTTGCCGAGGGGGTCGAGACGGCGGCCTGCTTGCTTGAAGAGATCCCCGAGGGGTGGCTGGGTCTGGATATCGGACCCAGGACCATCGAAGCGTTCAGCGAGAGGCTGAAGACAGCGCGATCGATCGTCTGGACGGGGCCGTTGGGCGCCTTCGAGATCGAACCGTTCGATCGGGGAACGCGCCAAGTGGCGGAGGCGGTCAGCAACGTAGATGCCTACACGGTGATCGGCGGCGGCGAGACAGGGGAAGCGATCGCATCCTCCTGCCTGGCGGATCGGATCAGCCACATCTCTACCGGAGGGGGAGCCTGCCTTGCTCTCCTGCGCGGAAAGCGTCTCCCCGCGCTGGAAGTGCTGGGTGCGTGAGTTGTAGGCCGAGCGATCGAAAGCTATACTAGTTCCTGCAAGCGGGCATAGCTCAGTTGGTAGAGCATCAGCTTCCCAAGCTGGGGGTCGCGGGTTCGAATCCCGTTGCCCGCTCCACACGCCAAGCTCGGACTGACTCACGTGACGATCATGCACAAAGGAGGTCCATGCGCTCCGGACCGGGCTCGATTTTTCCTGAAGGGATGTCGCTTGAGCGCCTTCGGCCACGTGTGGAGGAGTGCACGCTGTGTCCGCTTGGGCACTCCCGGAAGCATGCGGTTTTCGGCGACGGGAACCCACAAGCCAAGGTGATGTTCATCGGGGAAGGGCCCGGCGAGGCCGAAGACGAGAGCGGTGTGCCGTTTGTCGGGCCGGCGGGAAAGAAGCTCGACGAAGTATTCGCATCGGTGGGGATCTCGCGTTCCGACGTTTTCATCACCAATGTTGTCAAATGCCGTCCTCCGAACAACCGGGTGCCGGCGAAGGCGGAGATGGAGGCATGTTTCCCTTATCTCGAGGCTCAGATTGCTCTGGTGAACCCTTCACTCATCGTCACCCTCGGCAATGTTCCAACCCAGTGGTTGCTGGAAGGAGCACCGGGAATCACCAAAGCGCGGGGTCGGTTCTACGATTGGCGCGGCGGAATCCAGGTGTTCCCCATGTTTCATCCAAGCTACCTGTTGCGGAACCCGTCGCGTGCGAAAGGGAGCCCGAAATATCTGGCGTGGCAGGATGTCCAGCAAATCCGGCGATGGATCGATGGCCGCTCCGGGGCGGTCTTGGAAGAGGCGGCTTCAAGCTCCGGCCATCGGGACGGTGCAAGCGCCGGTTGACCGGCTGTTTGCGATCGGTTATAGTCTGCAACCGCTGAATGACGCAACGGAAGAGGGATACGTTTG
>CAZKPU010000051.1:0-16094 GCA_964554715.1 uncultured Thermotogae bacterium
AAGCTGCGTCACCGTATCGACCCCAACAGGCTGGAATGCGCGTATCTCCACAGTTCATACGCCAATGAAGTCCAAGATCCCCGGGGATCCAACGAACGGTTGGAGTTTCTCGGTGATGCTGTCATTGACCTTGCCGTGACCAACTTCCTCTACCGGCAGTACCCCGACGCCGACGAAGGTCAGCTGACCAAGGCGAAATCGGTCGCCGTCAGCCGTCCGATGCTCGCCGAGAAGGCCAAGGAGATGAACCTCCACCTGTACCTGCAGTTGGGGAAAGGCGAGGAAGCCAACAAAGGCCGCTCGCGCCCCAACAACATGGGCAATGCCTTTGAAGCGTTGATCGCCGTGCTCTTCCTGGAGAAAGGGTTCCGGTTTGCCGCCAACTTCGTCACCCGCACGTTGAAAGACGATCTGGAGCGGTTCCTGACCGAGCAGTCGACCACCGGAGACTACAAGAGCCTGCTGCAAGAGACGGCGCAACGGCTGTTTGACTGCCGCCCCGCCTACAACGTGGAAGGCACCGAAGGACGCGAGCACCACAAGAAGTTCCGTGTGGCCGTTACCGTCGCCGGGCATCGAGGCGTAGGACGAGGACGCAGCAAGAAAGAAGCCGAGCAAGCGGCGGCAAAGCAGCTATACTTAATGCTTGAGGAATTCTAACCCGCCCCCGTAGCTCAGTAGGATAGAGCAACGGTTTCCTAAACCGTAGGTCACAGGTTCGAATCCTGTCGGGGGTACCAGATACATCTCTTTCGAACTTCCCTGTAGTCGTCTGCTCATAAGCGTTTGGCGGTCGCTCGTGCAAATCGAAACCTAGTGGAGCACTCCCACTACAATGTTCTGCGCCTTGGAAGAGGGGAAGATGGGATTGGAGCCTCGAATGAACCGACCTGCAGAGATGGTCGATCCAGCAAAGATGCCGAGAGACAGAATCAACCAAACGTTCGTCCTCAAGGATGGCCGGCGACTCGGCTTCGCCGAATACGGCGCTGCAACGGGTCGCCCGGTGTTTCATTTCCATGGTTCGGCGAGTTCGCGACTGGAGCGTCCGTCGTCGGAGGGTCTGCTCGATCGCCTGGATATCCGTTTCATCGCGGTCGATCGACCCGGGCACGGTTCTTCGGATGTCCAACCGGGCCGTCGCCTGATTGATTGGGCTCAGGATGTCGAGCAGCTAGCGGATCATCTGGGTGTGGGGGTGTTCTATGTGTGCGGTCTCTCCGCCGGTGGTCCTTATGCTCTGGCGTGCGCGCACAGGCTTCCGGATCGGGTTATCGCAGGCGCCGTGATCAGTAGCGTCGCCCCACTGAGTCGACCCGGAGCCTATCAAGGGATGCCGACACCGAATCGGTTGTTGGCGAGGTCGTCGCGTCATTGCCCGTGGGTTGCGAAGCTGATCCGTCGGGTGATGAGAAGTATGGTGATGAGGGATGTTGAGAAGGCCACGCGGCAACTGATGTCATCGATTCCCGAAGCGGACAAAACGGTCCTTTATGAACCGGGGAATGTCGAGATCGTGGTGAGTTCGATCCGGGAAGGGTTTCGGCAGGGGTCTCGAGGCGTTGCACAGGACGATACTCTGATCAATCGGGACTGGGGGTTCGATCTGAGGCGGGTGCAGCCTCGGATTGATATCTGGCATGGGGATGCCGACGTGAACGTGCCGATTCATGCCGCCGAGTATCTACGCGATACGCTACCGAATGTTCGAGCAACGTTCTTGCCCGGACAAGGCCACTTTCTCCTCTTGAGTCATTGGGAGGAAGTGCTCTCAGCTCTCGTCGACGGGTAATCATGCGGTCAGGTCTTGCATTCACGCATCGCCGGAGGACCGGGCACCCGGCAATGTGGCAATGCAAGACTTGACCCCGTTTCGCTCCGGCCCTAGTAGAAGTCCTGGGAAACGGCATACGAAGTGAGCGTCACCGGGATTTCACACACGGTGATTCCACGGCCCCACGGGCATACGACTTCGATCCGGAGGACGTATTGATCGCCTTCCCAGTTGTAGTAGGGAGCTAGATCCATCAGGTAGAACCCACCGCCAAGATTGGCGAACCCCTCGATGTCCAGAGCCCGGAACTCATCTTCGCGCGGGCCTCCCGGACCGTAGATCGGATCGATCAGCCGGAGGTTGCCATCGCGCAATTGCTCAACGCCGCCGCGTGTCGGGCTGGTGACGGCCACCAGAACATGCACCGGCACAAGCTCGCCATGCTCCTCTTCGATGGAAACGTACGGAGAGATGGACACGACCGCCTCGACGGTGAGCACCTCTTCACTTGAAGCCGTGGCCCCGACGAGCAGAGATGCGACAATCCCTCCAATCAGAAGAATCCCCACGACAGAAGCGCAACCAACGATTCTTCGCCTTCGCGCAGTCATCTGATGCCTCCGCACTTGCCAGCACTGACAGCAGTCGAAGCCGCTTTCCTGCCGTCTAGGTGGGCATCGTACGCCGCAGCAACAACTCTCTTGCTTCCTACGCCAGATGCTCTCGGGAGACTCTCCAGCGAGAGCGATCGCCCGGCTCCAGGGGAGAGCCGGGGCTCAGACATAGGCCGAGAAGCGGTGAGCGTCTGCTACAATGAGCGGAGCGGTCCGGAACCGGCAGGCCGCTTGACCACGCTGCCAAGAGGAGGCAGATGTGCGGCTCTGCATCACGGGATGTGCAGGATTCATCGGATACTGGGTCACCTCGCGTTGCTTGGACGCAGGCTTCGAGGTTCATGGAATCGACAACCTCAACCCAGGACACGACATCTCGATCACAAAGTGGCGGTTGGGCGAGCTTCTTCGAAGAGACGGTTTCCACTTCCATCGGCTGAGCATTCTCAGCAGCAGCGAGCTGGATCGACTCCCCGGAAAGGTAGCATCCACAGCGTCTGATAGCCACGGCCGTCCGTTCAACGGAGTGATTCACCTAGCCGCTCAAAGCAATGTTCGCAGGAGCTTCGAGGATCCGGTGTCAACCTACAAGACCAACGTCCTCGGGACGCTGTCGATGCTCAAGTTGTGCGTGGATTGGCGGATCGATCGGTTCGTGTTCGCCTCGAGCGCGTCCCTCTACGGCGGCCGGCCGTTGGCTGAAGCTGATCCGCAGAAAGAGCCAGGTTCGCCCCGTGCCTCACTGGAAACCGACCCCACCGAGCTGTTGTCGCCGTATGCAACGTCCAAGAAGGCTGCCGAGGATCTCTGCCGGTTGTACCACCACCGCCATGGAATTAACACCGTCATCACACGCCTTTTCGCCCCATACGGTCCAGCCGGACGGATCGACATGAGCGTGTTCCGGTTCGCTCGCTGGATCGCAGATAACGAGCCGATCTTCGTCTACGGCAGCGGTGATCAGCTACGCGATTTCGTCTTCGCCGACGACATTGCCCGTGGCGCAATTGCGGCACTTCACGTCAACGGTTTCGAGATCATTAACCTAGGAGGGGGGGCACCTGTCTCGATCAATCACGTTCTCGACAGACTGGAGATGCATCTGGGTGTCCCCGCCAGAAGAGTCAACGTCCCTGCCCCGGATGCCGACGTCACCACCAGTTGGGCGAACATTTCCAAAGCCAAGACACTCCTCGACTGGTCTCCGATGATCCCGCTGGACGAAGGGCTCCGCCGGACGGCTGCTTGGTACATGACGCACCGGGAATGGCTTCGAAGGATCCCGCTTGACGAGGAACTCATTGAGGATCGTCTACGTCCGTCTCACAACCAAGAAGCCGCACCCCCTGCCTAGGAGAAGGAAGCCAGGATGATGGAGCGATGAGAGGTCCGGAGCGAAGGAGCAGTACGCCAACCACTGCCGTGATCGCTCGGCGCTCTCGGTGGCAGGCTCTACATCTCGGCGAACTCTGGACCTACCGGGAGCTGCTCTATCTTCTTGCCTGGCGCGACATCAAGGTTCGATACAAGCAAGCCGTACTCGGAGTGCTTTGGGCCCTGATCCAACCGTTTGTCAAAATGGTCGTGTTCAGCATGGTGTTCGGCCGGCTCGCCGGGATCGACTCCGGCGGGTTCCCCTATGCCGTCTTTGTCTACGCCGGTCTGTTGCCGTGGGGATTGTTCGCCGACTCTCTGACCCGAAGCGGGCACAGCCTCGTCGCGGGCGCGTCGCTTGTCCGGAAGGCACACATTCCCCGGGTAATCATGCCGGCTGCTTCAGTGATGTCCGCCGTCTTCGACTATGGAATCTCACTTTGCCTTCTGTTGGGCTTGGTGGTGTACTTCGGCCTTCCGTGGCGTGTGGAGTTCTTGTTGATCGTCCCGCTCACATTGATCACGATGCTCGTGGCTCTTGGAGTCGGTTTCTTTGTCAGCGCATTGAACGCCGCCTACCGGGATGTCCAGTATGTGATCCCCTTCTTGACACAGATCTGGATGTTCCTGACCCCTGTGATCTACCCCGTAACAGCCATCCCCCAGAGGTTCCGCTGGTTGATCCTCGCGAATCCGATGTCGGGGATCATCAGCGCCTACCGCGCTGCTATTCTCGGAGGTGCGATTCCCTGGGATCAGCTGGGGATTTCCGTAGGGATCGGGCTTGGCTTGTTCATCGCAGGATTGGCATTCTTCAGAAGCATGGACCGGCACTTCGCCGATATCATCTAGAGGAGCAGCATGATCACACACCAAGGCTCCGCCATCATCAGTGAAGGTCTGGGAAAACAGTATCACATCGGCAGGCAGAGCCAACGGTATCGAACGCTTCGAGACACAATATCGGATGCCGTGCGGCATCCGGCACACCGTTTCAAGCGAATCAGCCACCAGGGACCGGACGGTCCCAACACCATCTGGGCATTGTCGGACGTGTCTTTCGCCGTTTCGCAGGGCGCTGTGTTCGGCATCATCGGCCCAAACGGATCCGGAAAGAGCACGCTCCTTCGGATCCTCGGACAGATCACCGAGCCCACGGAAGGCCGCGCGGAGATCCGAGGACGCGTCGGTTGCGTTCTGGGCGTGGGCACCGGCTTCCACCCCGAACTCACCGGGCGAGAGAATGTCTTCCTCAGCGGGATTATCCTGGGGATGACACGGAAGGAGATCAGAAACAAGCTCGACGAGATCGTGGCGTTCGCCGGGGTCGAGCAGTTTATGGAAACCCCGGTGAAGCACTACTCAAACGGAATGACGGTACGGCTTGGCTTCGCGGTTGCCGCACATGTGGAACCGGATGTACTGCTGATCGACGAAGTCCTTGCGGTGGGAGATGCGGCGTTTCAGCGCCAGTGTCTGCACAAGATGCACGAGATCGCCGCAAGCGGGCGCACGGTGGTATTCGTGAGTCACAACCTGCCAGTGATTCGGTCATTGACTCAGCAGGTGCTGTGGCTCGAGCAAGGACTGGTGAGGATGGTCGGCGAGACACACTCGGTGTGTGACGCGTATGAGTCACAGGACCAGAACCGGTAGCTCCTCGAATCACACCCGCTCAAGCGGCTCGCAAGAAGATGAACAAGGAGCGTCCACGGGTATCCGAGGAGGATTATGATCGGAAGAGAGATGCTGAGTCCCGATGTCAGGCTATGCCCCAACGAACAAGACGTAGCGGCTAAGATCCTCGACGGCGAGGCCATCATGATCAACCTAGCCAATGGGACCTATTACAGTCTGGACAAGGTTGGCGCTGTGGTGTGGGAACTGCTTGACTGCGGCCACACCGTAGGGCAGGTCGTAGATCAGATCGAACAGCGGTTCGAAGGTGCGGCGGGAAAGGCCGCGAGCGACATTCAAGACCTGCTTCAGGCCATGCTTGAGGAGAAACTCGTTCTGCAAACGGATGCGTGCGATCAGCGTGAATCAGATCCGCCTGCGCACGCCCCCCTGACGGAGATGCTGCCGTATCAGCCCCCCAGGCTCCAGATCTACCGTGATATGGCGGATCTTCTTGCTCTCGAACCCCCTACACCCGGTGCCGCGCAGGAGAAGCTCTGGGGAGATTCGTAGCATGCTTTCGTTCGTTTCGCCGCGACAGCAATCGAGGTAGAGCAGAAGATGGAGTCAAAACGTGTAGCGTGTGTCATACCAACGTTCAATGCCGGCGCCTTTGTCGCCGAAGCGATTGAGAGCGTTCTCGCGCAGACGTATGCAGAGACGGAGATCATCGTCGTTGATGACGGGTCCACCGACTGCACAGAGGATGTTGTGCGGCCGTTCGGAAGGAAGGTCGTATACCTGCCGCAGCCACACCGGGGAGCGGCCGCAGCGAAGAACGCTGGAATCCGTGCGTCAAGAAGCGGATTCGTCGCCTTCTTGGACGCTGATGATCTCTGGCATCCAGAGAAGCTGACCCGGCAGATGACGCTGTTCGAGAAGCACTCCGGCATGGATCTGCTGTACACGGACTACAAGAACTTTTGGGCCCGGGGACTCGAAGAAGAGGAGAAGGAGTATCAGGATCACCCGTTGTCTGAAGCCACTTCGGGATGGAGCATCTCAACGCTCCTGGCGAAGCGTTCCGTGTTCCGCCGTTTCGGGTTCTTTGAGGAGAACGTGAACGAACGGCATCAGAGCCTGATGTGGGCCCTGCGTGCTGCGAAAAGCGGTGCCACCGTCCAAGTCCTGCATGATGTGTTGATGTACCGGCGGCTGCATCAGGGGAACCAATCGCGCGGATGGACAGTCGATGCAGAGTTTCTCGAATTGGTGAAAGCGTGGAAGGATTATCGCCAAACGCGCAGGGAGAAGGACATCGAATGAGTGCAAACTCCAACGCGCACAGCAGGGGCATGCCATCCGGTCGACTCGAGCCCGGGCCAGGCCGACAGATGCGCATCCTCCTGTGGGCCGAGATGTTCTGGCCGCAGATGGGGGGAGGATCGCAGTTCTCCGCCGAGCTAGCGCGTGCCTTGCAGAAGCGAGGTCATGAGCTTCTTGTCGTGACACGGCAGGACGATCTTCTTCTGCCATCCGAGGAGTGTCTTGATACGATCCCGGTCCATCGATTCCCGTTCCATCAAGCGCTATCCGGCGGGGACATCGGCCGGATCTCGGAGATCCGGCAGCAGGTGGCCGAGTTGAAGGCGACGTTCGCCGCAGATGTCATTCACACGACAAGCTTCGGCGCAAGCATGTTCTTCCAATGGGCAACTCGTGATATCTCCCCGTCACCGCTTCTTGTCTCCCTGTTGGGAGAGGGAAGCTCGGAAAGCGCAGCAGCAGGCACGGTCTTGCACCGCACGTTGGAGGCGGCCGACTGGGTGACAGCTCCTTCTCACGCAGCACTTGCCGACACACGCCGTTGGGTGCCCGGATGCTCGTCACGATCATCGGTGATTCGGTCGGCTACGCAGCGTCCGGCAGCCGAACCTAAGCCTTTCCCCAAGGGAGATCCCCGTTTGCTGTGCCTTGGCCGACTGGACCGCGTCAAAGGGTTCGATCTTGCCGTCTCGGCGCTCCCCGCGATCCTCGATAAGTATCCATCAGCGCGGCTTGTGATTGCTGGGGATGGTCCGGAGAGTGAGAAGCTGAAGAAGCAGGCTGGACGGCTTGGCATCAGCAGGTTTGTGGAGTTTGTCGGCTGGGTCAGCCTCGGCAACGTCCCCGAGGTCGTGAGTTCCGCTTCCATCGTCATCATGCCTTCACGCGCGGATGCATTCCCTCTCGTGGGCCTGCAAGCAGGCTTCATGGCACGACCGACGGTGGCGACACTCGTGGGAGGGATTCCTGAACTGATCGTGCACGGGAAGACAGGGTGGCTTGTCGATCCCGGGAGTCCGGCGGCGCTGGCACAAGGGGTTGAGCAGCTTCTGGGGAGTCCCGAACTGATGCGTCGGATGGGGCAAGCTGCTCTCAGAAGGTGTTCGGATGTGTTCGGGTTCGACCGGATCGTGGATGAGGTTGAGCATCTCTATGCTCAGATCGTTTCGACACGGCAACCGGGAGTACAGGAGAAGCACTCAGCCGTCTAACTGGGAGAAGAGGGAGACATGCGCGTGATGTTTTGGTCCGCCGTTCACTGGCCTCACATCGGGGGCGTGCAGGAGCTTGCGAACAACCTGCTACCGGCTCTCCAAGAACGCGGGCACCGGTTTGTGGTCGTCTCCGATCAGGATTCGCCGGATCTCCCTGAGCAAGAAGAACATCACGGAGTCCGCATCGTTCGGTTCCCTCTGAGCGGCAGCCTTCGAGACATTGATCAGCTGGCTCGGATCCGGCGTCACATTCACGAACTGAAGCGGGAGTTCTCTCCGGAACTGCATCATACGGTCGCCCTCGGGACGACCGACTTCTACTACCAGATCACGGCGCGCTTCCGGCCTGCGCCGCGGTTGGTCTCGCTGTTCGGTCAGTGGCCACCGTTGTACGATCGATTCCTCGGCAGCATCCTGTCCACAGCGGATTGGGTGGTTTGCGACTCCGACAACTCCCAGGAGTATGCAAGGCGTCTGGTTCCCGACACGGCGTCGCATTCCTCGGTGATCCACAACGCCATCAGGATCCCACCCCAGGAGCCGGCTCCCCCTTCCTGGCATCCACCGACACTGCTGTATCTGGGACGGCTGTCCCCCGAGAAGGGCGTCGATCTTGCGCTGGAAGCTTTGTCCTTGCTGAGAGAAGAGCACCCCGATGCCCGGCTGATCATCGCCGGCGACGGACCCGAGCGTGAGCGCCTCGAGCAGCAAGCTCACGACCTGGCATTGTCGGGAGCGGTCTGTTTCAAGGGTTGGGTACCCCAGGAAGCCATACCATCGCTTCTCAACCAGGTTGTGTTGCTCGTTCTCCCGTCGCGATCGGATTCATTCCCCTTGGCCGGCCTGCAGGCGGCTTCCATGCAACGGCCGATCGTCGCGACTCGCGTGGGAGGGCTTGCTGAGTTGATCCTGAACCATCAGACCGGACTTCTTGTCGAAACGGAAGACCCTTCGGCGCTCGCTGGGGCAATCGCCTCTCTCCTGGACGACCCCGAAGAGACCATTCTGATGGGTAAGGCGGCACGGAAGCGGGCCCTTGCGGAGTTCCGATTCGAGAAACTGGTGGATGCCTATGAGATGGTCTACCACAAGGCAGTTCGTGAGGGAATCGAATCCGGCGGAAGCAAGAACCCAGAGGACACCATGATGCGGGGAGGTGCAGAGTCCCGATGAGAATCCTGTTCGTATCCGCGGCGTTCTGGCCACGACTGGGAGGCGTGCAGGTCTTCGCCGAACATCTGCTCGCAGCACTCTCGGCGCGAGGGCACGAGTTCCTTGTCGTTGCCGAACAGGATGGCCCGGATCTCCCATTGGACGACTCTTACCAGGGAATCCCCGTGGTTCGCCTGTCGCCGAATTGGCGAGCGCGGCAAGGGATCGATGCATTGGCCGAAGTTCGGCAACAGGTCGCTCAGCTGAAGCGTTCGTTCAGGCCGCAGCTCGTTCATTCAAACGCCGTGAGCGATATCGACTTCTTCCATCACACAACCGGCGGAATCTCCCCATGTCCTTGGCTGGTCACCTTGCACGGCAAGTGGCCTCACATTCGTCGTTCCCTTGTTCAGCGAACCCTCAGTAAGGCCGATTGGATCACAGGGTGCTCCTCGTGGATCTTGGAGGAAGCCCGCAAGCTCGAGCCGGGAATCCATTCCCGATCGTCCGTGATTCATCATGGCCTGGATGAGCCGCTCATACTTCCCACGCCGCTCCCGTTTGCTCCCCCTCATCTGCTCTTCGTCGGCAGGCTGTCGCCAGAGAAGCGTGTCGATGTGGCTGTTGATGCTTTGGCGGAACTCGCGGAAGCCGATCCTTCGATCCGATTGTCCATTGCTGGGGATGGCCCACAGCGCGAAGCTCTCGAGCATCAAGCCGCGCGTCTGGGAATTCGCAGGAACGTTCGTTTTCTCGGCTGGGTTGCCAGGAAGGACATTCCGTCGCTGATCAATACAGCAACAGCAGTCTTGCTCCCTTCAGAAGAAGAGGCTTTCGGCCTTGCCGCTTTGGAGGCCGCGGCCATGGCTCGTCCTGTCATCGCAACTCGTCGGGGCGGGCTGCCTGAGATCGTTTTCCACGGGAAGACGGGAGTGCTAATTGAGAAGCCTGACGCCTCGGCTCTTGCGGAGGCGGTTGCCCTCCTGTTGGCAAACCACGAGCAGGCGTCTCGAATGGGCCAAGCTGCCAGAGAAGATGTGCAAGCTGCATTTGGCCCGGAAGTCTCCGTGGATGCTTACGAACGCCTTTACAGCAGACTTGTCACAGAAACGGAAGAGGGACCGGGAGCCCAGGGATAAACACCATGCCACGCTGGAGCGAGAGAAAGCGCTACGATCAGATGACCAGCCGATTCCGGGAAGCCCTGGAAGCGAACCCGGGCTCAACCCATGAGGTCTGGTACAGCTTCGGCTCATACGCCGCGCGAGTGCGTATCCTCGGCGACAGGCTAGCGGAACGCCTTGCGCCAGCGCTTTGTCATCTTATCCTCGCACCCGGCGAGCGCCGCTGCGCACGGCTCAGGATCGACTTGTGGGACCAAGGCGCGGTGGGAGTCGATCCGGATCTTGACGTGCAACCAGATCCTCTCGGTGTGTCATCCAGCTTCTTCATGTCCGAGGATCAAAGGCACGTCACCAGCGTCTTGCAGCACTCGATTGCCAGCTTCGATCGGCAGGAACAGCACATCGTTGGCGTCGCCTTCGATGCAATGCGCATCTCTCTTTACGAATGGGGCCGTCCGCTGCATATCCCTCTGGCCCTCTGGTACAACGATCGAGATCTTCCGTTGGTCCATGCAGCACTTGTCTCCCTTGGCGGGAGGGGAATCCTTCTCGCAGGGCCCAGCGAGGCCGGGAAGACAACATCATCTCTCTCTTGTCTGGAAGAGGGGTTCCAGTATCTGGCGGATGATCTTGTCGCACTGCAGATCGGTCCGGATGGAGTCTGGGGGCACAGCATCTACGGGTCGGCTTTCGTCGACGATGATGCTCTGGCTCGAACGACATTGATCCACGGTCGTGCGATCTCCGGCACGTATGCCTATGAAGACAAGAAGCTCGTACTCATATCCCGGCTCCTTCCGCTGCGACTCATGGACAAGACGAGGATCAACGTGGTGGCTCTCACGAGCCTTGGCGACCAGCAGCAGACGTATGTTGAGCCCGCGGCGAAGGCTGATTCGCTGGTGACGCTGGCGCGAAGCTCGCTTCACACCGGTGTGCTCAGCCCGGGCCGTCGCGGATTCGAGTCGCTGGGAGAACTCGTCCAGAGAACCCCAACGTTCCGGGTCGCACTCGGCACCGACCCGCAGACCATTCCGGCCCGCCTTCGCGAGCTACTAGATCACGATCTTCCCCCAGCAGGAAGTGAGCCGTGACGTCCCGGGCCATTGTATTTCGCCAGTCGGACCATCGTGATGTGGACGGGAGTCAGGCGTTCCTCTCCATGTGCAGCGCCTTTGTCCTGGCACAAAGAGCGGCCCCCGAAGAGGTGCAGACCTTCCGGTTCGCGTTGGCGGGTGGGCCGATTCGGATCGAAACAGCCGGGCAACATCTCGATTCGCTCATGAAGCACTCATTCCTCCATCTGGCGGGCATTCCGCCCGTTGATCCACTGCATCTCACCATCAACCTGTGGGACGAAGAGGTGACAGGGGTTCCCTGTCCTCGGATGGCACAAGAGGGCCGAATAGCCAAGCAAGAGGTGGATTCGGGAGCCGGAGTCACCATCGGGTCGCCCGGCAATCGCTATGTGGGACATCTTCGCCCGGGGCTTTGCCTTTGGATGGATCGCCAAACGAGACACATCGTGGGTTGGTGCCCTTCCGTGTCGCAACTCTCGGAGCAGGATAGCGGGAAGCCTTTTCAGTTTGCCTTGATGCTTCGGCAGGCCGACCGGGGAATGCCTGTCATCCACGCAGCCTGCGTGGCTCATCAGGGCCGCGGCGCTCTGCTTGTCGGGAAAGGCGGAAAAGGAAAGACCACGACGACCCTTGCGTGCCTGAATTCGGGATTCGACTTCCTCGCAGATGACTATGTGGCTCTGCAACGTTCCGTCGACGATCGACTCATCGGACACAGCCTATACGATTCCCTATGGGTGACTCCGCATGGCCGGGAGCTGTTCTCGGTTCAGGTGCCGGCGCGTGGGATTCCGAGTCGTGCGACCACGTCAAAGACGCTCGTGCATGTGCTCGAGACACACCCACAGCAGATCAAGGACTCCGCGAGAATCCACGCTGTGTTCTCCGTCAATCTGACGGAGAGTTGCTGCACATGTCACCCCATTCCCAGTGCGGAAGCACTTCTTGCCGTAGCGCCAAGCTCGATGCTGCAGCTCCCCGTGTCGGGGAAGCTCTTGTTCGACCGAATGGCCGAGCTGGTTGCAGCCACACCATGCTACCAGCTGAACGTGGGACCGGATCCATCTGCACTTCCGCAGCTGATCTGCGCAGCCCTCAAGGAGGAGGATGATCGGCCATGAAGGCCCCAGGCGGAACTCCATGAAGGTCACGCTCGCCGACACGCTCACCTCGCTTCTGCCCTCGGAAACGGAGACGCTGTTTCTTCGAGCGTGCCTGTGCAGCGGAAGCGAAGGGAACGATGCATGGCACGCCTGGCAGGGCAGAGTTGGGGATCTCAAGAGCGAATTCGCCTCGAAGCGTCCCGTCTTGTCGCACTTCCTCCCGCTGCTCCATGCAGCACTGCAACGGTACGAGGAGGCGCAAGTCGAGACAGATCTCGTGTTTCTGTTGCGCGCCGCCACGTTCCGTGAGGAGCTTCGGGCTCAGACGCTTCGCCGGATTCTTGGGTCTGTACTGGTTGTGTTGCACGAAGCAAATGTGCACCCCGTGGTGCTGGAAGGCGCAGCGCTTGCTGCCACGGTCTATGGAAGCTGGGTGCTTCGTCACTGCCATGATCTCGACCTTCTTGTGGATGCAAGCGCAATCCGGAAGGCCGGGCAAGCCCTTCGGGAGGCCGGATTGGCGGACGAAATCGAGTTCTCATCGCAATCGCATAACGCGAGGATCCGTCACTCTAGTCAGCTGCCGGTCGAACTCCATGCCCATTTGTTCGAGCCTCCGGTCTACAGAGGGGGCGCCACCGCGATGATCAGCCGCTGTCAGACGATCACGCTCGACGGTGTCGCTTCAAGAATCCTCTCGCCTTCCGATGCGCTTCTTCACGTCTGCGGACATGCATCCTATTCCCCAAGCCGTCTGAGCCTTCGCTGGGTGGCCGATGCCTGGTTCCTGATATCAGGTCCAGATTTCGATTGGGAGCAGCTGATCCGCGCGGCTGCCGAGTCGAAGCTATGTCTGCCGCTGTACGTGATGCTCGGCTACTTCCGGTCGGAGCTCGAGATGGACGTTCCGAAGACTGTTCTCGAGTCCTTGGCGCATTGCTCGCGTCGTGCCGGCTTGGCGGCGCGGGAGACAGCCCTTCTTGGCGTGATGGGAACCTACAGACAGGCTCGCGCCGCCTCACGCACCTGGTGCTCACGGCTGTTCCTTCTTCGATGGAGAGTGTTGCCGACCCCGTCGTTCCTCCGTCATGTGCACCACATCGATTCCCGGAGCCGACTCTTCCGGTTGTACATCCGGAGAGCCATCCGCTACGTGATTCGCCGATGCGCGATGGTGTACCACAGTTCGCTCGCAAGCATCCCCCGATTCCACGTCCGAGCAGATCACCCACCCGGTGATCGGGCTCGAGCCGGCCGCTCTAATCGGCGTCCGTGGGAGCCGACCGAGCAACAAGCGCTTCTGGTGAGAGCCGCCGTACTTCACGATCAGCAAGCCATCACCGCATGGAGGGAATGGACGACATCCGGCAAGGATCGGGAGATCGAAGCCGGCTCGTCTGCGCTGCTTCCGATTCTCTATCGGAACCTCTCCGATCTCTGTGTGGGAGAGGATCCCCGGCTTGAAGCCGCCCGGCTCAGCTATCAGATGACGTGGCTTGCCAACCAGAAGCTGTTCCGGGATCTCTCCGCGGTCCTCCGCTCGCTGCAGACTGAGGGAATCGACGTGATGATCCTCAAAGGAACTGCGCTTGCCCTGCTGTACTACCGAGATGTTGGACTTCGATCTTTGGGAGATGTCGACATTCTTGTGCGCCCGCGGAATGTCCGCCAAGCCATCGCCCTGCTGGAGAGGAGCGGGTGGCGTCGAATGGGCAGCGCCCCGCACAATCTGAACGAGACCTATCTGGGGGCTCGGCGGGCGATCAACTTCACCAGCCCCAAGATCGGGAAGCTCGATCTGCATTGGCATGTCATGATGGAGTGCTGCCGCCCGGGAGGAGATGACGAATTCTGGTCGGGGGCCGTTCCGGCCGTCATCAGCGGAGTCGAAACCCTGGCTATGAATCCGACCGATCAGTTGTTACACATCTGCGCTCACGAGGCCCGGTGGACTCCTGTCGCTCTTCCTCGTTGGATGGCCGATGTAACGGCCATCCTTGAGACTCCGGATGTTCGAATCGATTGGGATAGGTTCGTGTCGCACGCCCGACGCCTTGGCTTGGCGATCCCGGTACGGGAAGCGCTCGAGAGTGTCCTTCGAACGGTGGAGGCTCCGATTCCCGAGTCGGTTCTCGAGAAGCTTCATGCCGTGCCGGTTTCGAGAAGGAGATGGCAAGACTACGAAGCCCGATGCAACCCCCCGGAACACAGCCTTCTGCGAAGGATCGCTCTGGAGTACCGGAGGATGTGTCTTCTATCGGGGAAGCCACGAGCCTGCCTGCGCTTCTGGGCGTTCCCGAAGTACGTCTGTTCTCTTTGGGGGCTTGATTCCATGTGGCGACTCCCGCTCCATGTCCTCCGGTGGGCGGCAGGCTTCGTCGCTAGGCTCGGCCCCAACAAGGCAATCAGCCTCATTCGCCGACGCTAGACTGAATTCGCACTCTCCGGGGTCAGGCCCTGCATTGCCACATTCTCGAGTGCGGCCGATGCTCCAGCAATGCGTGATTGCAGGACTTGAACATCCCTCTTGGATTTTCAAGTATCGGGGTGAATGTCGTGGCGGGTCTCGTAGTCTCGCTGATCGCGCACATGGGCCAGATCACGCGTACCAAGTGCCGCCCCAACGATCGAATCGCTTGGTTGTGAGTCTTGCCCTCGGCGCGTTTGCGATCGTAGTACGCCCTTGATTGGGGAACACACCCGATGTGTCGTGCCGCTGTCGTCATCATCGCTGCCTTGCAGCGCGTGTTGACCTGTCGAGGGGCTCTTGCCGTGCACATCTGGCCGGACTGGCGCGTCAGCGGACACATCCCCAAGTACAGCGCTAAGCTCGCCTCCGAGGCGAATCGCTCCAACGTCCCGATCTCCCCTGCCAGCTCGACAATGGAGGTCTTCCCGAATCCAGGGATCGTCGACAGCCGACGGGCGATCTCCGACTGGTCTGCAAGATCATCCATTGCCTCATCGAGCGTACGGATCTGTTCTCGCGCGATCGAGGACCCGCTGGGCGTACTTCTGCCCCACACCCGAGATCTGAAGGATCGTCGAGTAGTGTAGACGTGCAAGCTGCTGCAGGTCATCACGGAACGTCAGTAGCCGCAAGAACCACAAGTTGTCAGCATCGTTCGTTGCAGCCAGCAGCTCCGGACAGACGGCTTGGAGATCGGCCTGCATCCTGTTCAAGACACGCATCTTCTCGATCACAAGGTGCCGTCTACGTCGGCTCAATCGCTTGAGCTTCTCGTTCACTGCGGGCACGCCAACCACTTCCTGGATGGCGTCCTTGGCAAGAGGCAATGGGTCCTTCAAACGGAACAGTTCAAGGATCTTGCGAGCATCGATTGAATCCGTCTTCGCCGCGCCCGGAAACACTTCCTTGAAGCGGGCAAGCTTGAGGTTGTTCACGTTGAACAGTCGGTATCCCTTCTCTTGAACGAGTCGATCCAATGGACGTGCATAGCCGTTGTACCCTTCCATTGCCACCGCTACAGCAAGAGAAAGCTTCTGCCTACGGTTCTCGATCCGACGGAACAACTCCCGAAAACCCGTGTCACAGTGGGAGATGTCGAACTCCTCGAGAATCGAGCCGTCTGGGTGAGCGATGCCAACACGATGTGTCCTGCACCCCACATCGATGCCAACACAGAGATGGGGATCCATACGTGTGCCTCCTTGCAGTCTGAGTTCGCGCATCCAGGCGGTCTCGTCTACTGCTCA
>CAZKPU010000052.1:0-848 GCA_964554715.1 uncultured Thermotogae bacterium
CAAAGTGGTCAGATTTTTTCGAATCGGGCCTGGAAAAATCGGAGGTATTCGGGTTCGTAAATCATTTTGAATCCTTTTACCTCTTTCCGATTCAGATAAACTTCTTCAATTGATTCAGCTACAACATACATATGAGCCTGTGTACGTTGACGGGATCGACTTGGCGATCCGGGAGGGCGAGACGCTCGGATTGGTTGGCGAGAGCGGCTGCGGAAAGACAACCGCCGGACGGGCGATCCTGAGGCTGGTCAAGCCGACTTCGGGCGAGGTCCTTTTCCGCAGCAGGCGCATGTCTGCAAAAGGGGAGCAGATGGTCGATGTCGCCGCCGCATCGAGATCTCAGATGAAGACGCTTCGACGTGAAATGCAGATCATCTTCCAGGATCCGTATTCGTCGCTGAACCCGCGGATGACGGTGGGTTCAATGATAGCCGAGCCGGCAGGCTCGAGTGGAGGCGGCGCTTGCCGCTGTTGGGCTTCGTCGTGAGCACATGCGGCGGTTTCCGCACGAGTTCTCGGGCGGGCAACGGCAGCGGATCGGGATCGCCAGGGCGCTTGTGCTGGATCCGCGGCTGATTGTCTGCGATGAACCGGTCTCCGCGCTGGATGTGTCGATTCAAGCGCAAGTCCTGAACTTGCTGGAGGATCTTCAGAGAGATCTCGAGCTTACCTACCTGTTCATCGCCCACGATCTGAGCGTGGTGAAGCACATCAGCGAGCGGGTTGCCGTGATGTACCTGGGAAGGATTGTAGAGTTGGCGGAAACCTCAGACCTGTTTGCTCGACCTAGGCACCCGTACACCGAAGCGCTCGTTTCTGCGGTTCCGATCCCTGACCCGGACTTTCAC
>CAZKPU010000052.1:858-16083 GCA_964554715.1 uncultured Thermotogae bacterium
ATGACGGAGATCCAGAAGAGCCGCAACCTCACCTACGTCTTCATCTCGCACAATCTGGCGGTGGTCAAAAACATCTGTCAGAACATGCTTGTGATGTACTTGGGGAAAGCCATGGAGGCTGGTGAATCCACGGCGGTCTTCGCGAATCCCCTACACCCGTATACGAAGGCGCTGCTATCGGCGATTCTGGACATCGACATGCACCGGGCCCGCGAGAGGATCTTGCTCGAAGGAGACATTCCCAGCCCGATCGACCCGCCTCCGGGTTGTGCGTTCCACCCCCGATGTCGGTACGCCGAGTCGATCTGCCGTGAACAGATCCCGCCTCTTCGCGACTTCGGTGGGCAGCACTACGCGGCGTGTCACCTGGCTGAGAAGCTTACGCTTCAGGCGATCGTTGCCGGTGAATCCGGGCGTGGGACGATGAAGGAGAGTTCATGAGCCGAGTCTTGCGATACATCGCCCAACGTCTGTTGCTGACGATTCCGATGTTGCTGATCCTGCTCACGGTCGTGTTCTTGTTGCTGCGTGTCATGCCCGGCGATCCCGTCAGTGCGATGCTCGGGGGGCGGAACATTTCTGCAGACGTGCTGGAGAGCTACCGCGTGCGGTTGGGCTTCGACAAGCCAGTGATCGCGCAGTACGGAGACTATCTCGGGGGGATCGTCCGAGGGGATTTCGGGGAGTCTCTGCGAACGGGTAAGCCTGTGCTGGAGGAGTTGTTTACGAGGTTCCCGGCGACGATCGAGTTGGCGATCTGGGGGATGCTTGTGGCGATGATCTTCGGATTCACATCCGGCATCCTTGCCGCGACGCGAGCGGACAGGTTGATCGACCACGGGGTACGTGTGTTTCATATCAGTTCGTTCGCGATGCCGTTGTTCTGGCTGGGGTTGATGTTCCAGGTGTTTTTCTGTGTCAAGCTTGGTTGGTTCCCGGTGGCAGGAAGAATCGGGGGCCGACTTGCATTCGAGTTTCAGTCGATTACCGGGTTTTACGTACTTGATGCGGTTATTCACTGGGACGGAAGAGCGCTTCTCGACATCCTCAGCCATCTTGTCTTGCCCGCGATCACGCTTGGGATTGCTCTGACGGGACTTCAAGGCCGGATGAGCCGGGCGAGCATGCTCGAGGTGCTCGATCAGGACTATATCACGACAGCTCGTGCAAAGGGAGTCCCGGAACGTCGAGTTGTGCTGCAACACGCGCTTCGGAACGCTCTGATCCCGATAATCACCGTGTTCGGCCTGCAATTCGCCGTGCTGATGGGGGGTGCCGTGCTCACAGAGACGGTGTTCTCATGGCCGGGAATCGCCAGCTACTTGGTGCGATCGATCGAAGCGCGAGACTATCCGGCGATCCAAGGAAGTATCGTGTTCATTGCTGTGTTCATCTCATTGGTCAACCTGATTGTCGACATCTTTTACTCCGTGATCGATCCCCGGGTGAGGTACTGACATGCGAAGATCGAAGCGACCACAAGACGGAAGAGGCGCGCTGGAGACGACCCCAAGGTCGCCGCTTGCGGCGCTGTTCTTGTGGGTCGTCAGATCCATAACCCGCGGCCGGAAGGCGCTCAAGGGTCAGACCATCCTCAAGATCGGCACGGTAATCGTGCTGGCGTTTGTGTTGATGACGGTGATCGCCAATTTCCTCCCGTCGATGAGCGGCTACCACCCCACGCTCTACCGAGATGCGCCGCGGCTCGAGGCCCCGACTTCGTCCCATTGGATGGGGACCGATCAACTACAGCGCGACGTGTTCAGCCGGATCCTGAGCGGAGGGTATGCCGCTCTCATCGTGGCGTTCTCGGCTGTGGCTCTCAGCATGACCGTGGGCTCGATCCTCGGGTGGATCTCGGGTTTCGCCGGCGGGTGGCTGGACCGGGTCCTGTCATTGACGATGGATGCGATCTATTCGTTTCCGTCGATGATCCTTGCGATTGTGCTGGTAGCGATGTTCGGCTCGGGGATCATGCCGATGGTGTGGGCGGTGGGGTTCGTCTATATCCCGACGTATTTCCGTGTGACGCGTGCCGAGGTGCTGCAGGTCCGTGAGACGACCTACGTGGAAGCGATTCGGGCCATCGGCGCCAGCAACACGCGGATCGTCTTGCGTCACGTGGCGCCGAACACGATCAACGCGATCATGGCGGTGTCATCGTTCAACCTTGCGGATGCGATCTTGACGGTGGCTGCATTGTCCTTCCTGGGGTTCGGACTCCCGCCTCCCGCGCCGGACTGGGGGTTCGATATCCAGAACGGTCAGAAGTTCCTCCAGTCGGGTGCGTGGTGGCTGATCACGTTCCCGGGGCTCATGATCATCTTCCTGTCGCTCGGATTCGGGCTGATCGGAGAAGGGATCAGCGACCTGGTCAATCCAAGACGGAAACGAAAGAGAAAGAAGATCTAGGGCCGCCTCGAAGTGCGGAGGGGGCACGGCAGGCTGGAATAGGAAGAAAGGAGGTGGAATCCGGACTTGACAGCTCGATTCCAAGCTAGAACTCGAGCGAGACGAGGGCACACGAGAACCTCTCAAGGAGGTGCAGCAATGCGACGAGTTGGCGTTTGGCTGATGGCATTGGCAATGGTTGCAGCGGTCGGGCTGGTTGGCCTGGCCGTGGAAGACCTTCTGATTATCGGAACGACCGATCGGGTGACGGAGCTTTCATTCTCGAACAGCTACGATCACTTCTCCTGGCACGTATTGCGGAATACGACCGATGCGTTGACGAAGTTCGATTCGGAGACCGGTGAGTTCGTCGGTGCAATCGCCGAGTCGTGGGACGTTTCGGAGGACGGGTTGATCTGGACGTTCTACATTCGACCGGGAATTACGTTCTGGGATGGCGAAGTCTGTGACGCCGCGGCGGTCAAGTACTCGTTGGATCGAACGATCCGGCTAGATGGACCGGAAGGCGGTGTAGGCCTGATCGGCCCATACATCGACGAAATCACGGTCATCGATCCGCTGACGCTGGAGATCCGGCTGACGCAAGCCGACGCGGTGTTCGATCAGCGAGTCTCTGACCAGATCGGCGCAGCGATGATCTATTCGCCGACGAGCGTACCGGAGGATGACTTCGCCAATGGACAGTACGCCGGTACTGGTCCGTACATCCTGATTGAACACATTCCGGATCAACGCGTGGTCTATGAAGCGTACGACGGATACTACGGCGAAGCACCGAAGACGCGGCGCGTTGTGGAGCAGATGTACTCCGACGCAGCGACCTTGCGAGCAGCGATTGAAGCCGGGGATGTCGACGTGGTCTTCAGAACGCTCTCACCACAGGATGTGGCCGATCTTGAAGGAAACGAGAACGTCATCGTTCAGGCGTTCCCGCCCAGCCCTGGGATCCGGTACATTCTATTCAACGTCACACAACCTCCGGTGGATGTGGCTCAAGTGCGCCAGGCGATCTGCTACGCGGTCGACCGTTCGGTCATCGTCGACCAGGTGTTCAGCGGAACCGTATCGCCGATCTACACGATGGTTCCGAATGTCGATCCTCCGTTCTTCGGGGCACTGTCGACATTCCCAGAGCGCGACCTTGACATGGCGCGTACGCTTCTTGCCCAGGTTGGCTACACGGCGGAGAACCCGCTTCAGCTAAACCTTTGGTACACGCCGAAGCACTACGGAACGTTTGAAGCCGACGTTGCGGCCGTCCTGAAAGGGAGCCTGGAAGAACTCCCAGAGATCGAGATCACGATCCAGGTCCTGGAGTGGGGAGCTTATGTGGAACGGATGAGTTCCGGCGGGTTCGATATGTTCCTGTTGGGTTGGCATCCCGACTACTTCGAACCGTCCAACTTCCTTGCGCCGTGGACAACGGAGTCTCCTGAGTCTCTGGGCACCTACTTCAACGAGCATCCCAATTTCGGAGCGTACCAGCGGATCATGGACATCGCCACAACGACAGTGGATACGGACGTCCGAGGAAGCCTCTACGAAGCGATCCAGATCCTCAGCACACAAGACGTTCCGTGGATCCCGCTGTGGTCGATGACCGACGAAATGGTCGCGGCCTGGCTGCCGGGCGTTCAGAATGTCGAAGTGTATATCACGATGGACATCGACGTTCCGACGATCTACAAGGAATAGCAGGGGTTCAGCGAAAGCAGATCACGAAGGCGGAATCGCTTCAGCGGTTCCGCCTTTCTTGTGCCGCGGATCGTAGATCAGACCTTGACAGGAGAGAACGAGCGTCCAAGGAAGCGCATGACCCGATCGCTCTCCATGTCGGTGAAGAAACGCTCGGGGGGGCTGTCGGCAACAATCCGCCCGCGATCGAGCATGAGGATTCGGTCCGATGCTCGACGTGCGAACCCCATCTCGTGGGTCACGACAACCATCGTAAGCCGTGCTTCGGCAAGCTCCGAGATGACAGAGAGAACCTCGCCGATCAGTTCCGGATCGAGCGCTGAGGTCGGCTCGTCGAACAGCATCAGCATCGGATTCATGCACAGTGCTCTTGCGATTGCGACCCGCTGTTGCTGTCCACCCGAGAGTTGACTGGGGTGGCTTTCGGCCTTCTCGGCAAGCTGAACGCGGGCGAGCATACGACGCGCACGACGGGCTTCTTCCGTCTTAGATAGGCGAAGCACCGTTCTTGGGGCGAGTGTGCAGTTCTGCAGAGCCGTCAGGTGCGGAAACAAGCGAAAATCCTGGAAGACCATGCCGATCCGAGAGCGGATCCGATCAAGCGGAGTGTCCGGTGCCGTGATTTCGATCCCATCTACGAATATCGAGCCGGTTGTCGGATGCTCAAGAAGGTTTGCGCAACGCAACAGCGTGCTCTTGCCCGCACCGGAGGGCCCGACCAAGCAGGTCGTTTCGCTCCGAGATAGATCCAGGTCAATCCCACGCAAAACCTCTTCGCCGTCGAAGGCCTTGTGGACATCCACGAATCGAACCAACGGCTCGGTCTGCCGATCACGACTCAATGCGTTCCTCCTTCCCAGCAAGGGATCGAGATCGCCGGATCGGCCACGCCGCCCTGCCTGCAAGCGGCCAAGACCTAACGTGCTCGGGGTCCAGGTGGTATTCCAGTGCCCGCAGTCCGGAGGATGCCACCGCAACCATCGCGAGGTAGATCAGGCCGACAACGAGGAACGTCTCGAAGAAGCGGAAGCTCCGGTACGCGATCTGCTTCCCGGCACCGGTCAGATCGACGAGGGTCACAAGGTAGGCCAGCGACGAGTACTTGATGAGTGACACGATCTCATTCCCACAACCGCCCAGCGAGCGGCGGAGAGCCTGAGGGAGGATGACACGGCAAACCGCGGTGATCTTCTTCATCCCCAGTGCACGCGCCGCCTCCATCTGAGATGAAGGAATGGAGAGCAGCGCGCTCCGGATGTACTCGGAATGGTATGCACCGCTACACAGGCCGAAACCGAGAACAGCGGCGGCAAACGGTGAGAGGAGAATCCCGAGTTGGGGGAGCGTGTAGTAGAGGATAAACAGCTGTACAAGAAGCGGTACGCCGCGAAGAGCGCTCTGGTACGAGGCCGAGAGGAAGCGAACCGGACGCGGTCCGTAGGTCCGTGACATGGCAACCATGATGCCCATCAGGACGCCGAGCGGTACCGAACAGACGATCAGTTTGAGGGTGACCGCAAGCCCGGCGGTTAGTTCCGGGACCATGCCGAGGAGGAAGTGGATCATGACCGTGTCCCGCCGTTTCCCCGTTTCTGTGATACGTGTGCGCCCAGTCCTGGAATCCGTCGGCGTTGCTCGATCTGCCGGAAGAACGTCACGCCCAATTGCGTCAGCGCCCAGTACATGGCGGCGACAAGCAGGTAGGGTGTGGCCGTATCCCTGGTGACCATCGACAGGAACTTGCCGCGGCTCATCAGCTCGACAACACCGACGGCGAATGCAAGAGCGCTGTCCTTCAAGACGATGGAGTACTCATTGGCCAGCCCAGGAAGGGAAAACCGGAGAGCTTGTGGTAGCAGAATACGGATGAATGTGGCTCTTCTGGACAGGCCGAGGGAGGTTGCTGCATCCCGTTGACCCTTGTCCACCATCTCCAGAGCGGCGCGGAATAGCTGCGATTGATACGCAGCGCTGCGCAGACCCAAAGCCAGAACCACTGCGGCAAACGGTGAGACTCGGATTGCAGGGATCGATCCGACTCCGAAGTAGACGAGGAACAGCAACACCAGGGCGGGGAACCCTCGGAAGACCCGGTCAAAGAGCCAAAGAAGAGAGCGAATGAGACGCCGGGATGGAAGAGCAAACCACAGAACGCCAAGCGGAAGGCCGAGCGCAATCCCTCCTGCGATCGCAACCAGAACGATCAACAGCGTCACGCCGGCTCCCCTCATTAATCCTGGGAGAGCCGTGAGCAGATCTGCAGTGGTCATGACCAAACCTTCCTCTCGCCGTTCGTTGCGGCGGGTCCGCTTCCGACGGACCCGCCTTGCTCTTCAATGAGCTACCGACCGACGAGCCACTCGGCGACGAGTTCATCCCATACGGGGCTGGCTTGAATCCGGCTCAACCCCTCGTTGAGAAGGGAGAGAAGTTCGGTGTCGGCCTTGCGAACGGCATACCCGTAGATCTCGCCTGTGGCGATCGTCCCGGCGACGGCCAACGTTCGGCCCTCGATCGCCGAAAGAGCGGTCGGCTCGTCCATCACGGCCGACGAAACCCTGCCGATCTCGAGGTCATCGAGCGCGAGAAGGAAGTTGTCGTACAAGACGATTTCGACATCGATCCCGTTTGCGACAACGTTCTCTTCCAGCCACGACTGGGACGTCGTTCCGCGCTGCACGCCAACACGTTCGCCGGGCTGCATGGCCGTGAAGAGGTTCTTCTCCCCGATGAGTTCGCCGTTACTGTCGGTCGTCTGGCGAACGACAACAGCAAGCTCGATCGACCAGTACGGATCGGTGAAGGCGACCTGCTCCAGTCTCTCTTGAGTAATCGTCATGCCGGATGCGATCAGATCGATCGTTCCGAGCTTGAGTGTGGGAACGATCGCGTCCCAATCGACTGGCACAATCTGAACATCGAAGCCCATCTCCTCGCCGATCCAGCGAACGACGTCTACGTCGAACCCTTCGGCTTCTCCTTGTGCATTGATGAAGGAGAACGGCGGGAACGCGGCATCGATCCCGTCGACGTATAGGGTCTGCGCAACGGCGGTGACGGAGGCCAAACCTACGATCAAACTCAGCAACAGGGTATAGACTGTGGTCTGCGAAAGCTTCTTATTCACTGTGATTCCTTTCTTCTTTCCTTGATTCCGTGGATGCGTCAGCTGTCTGTTGATGTCAGAGATCCGCTGTTTTCTATGCGTTCCGGAGTCCGAAGCTTGACGATCGGGCTTGGTGCGATTTGCGAAGTCCAAGGTGGGGCTGAAGCTGCGTTTCCGGATCAGCCAAGCGGCGTGACCGGACCGCATGCCGGATTGCCTTGGATGACGTTCGCGGAGGCAAGCACCTGCGCAAGCCAACCGCATCATGAGCCCTCGTACTAGGTTTGAGCTACAACCAACAGCGGATCGTTCTTAGATGCGCCCGGAATGGGCGTTGGTATGAGCGTGAGAAGCCACGCGATGAGCGTGGAGGTGGGAGGCAAACGGGGTGAAGAAGCCGAGATCTGCGCTTTGAGAGCAACGGTTGAGCATCGTGACCACCTCCATGGTGAATGAGTCAACTGCCGCCGACTCTACCCGCATTGGTGTTCGCTGTCAACCCCGGTCGGTGAAACCCGTGATGGCGAGGATTGCAGGAAGCGTCAAGACGTCCTGTTTCGGGGCGGCGATCGATTGGGTTCGGTCAGCCGCATCTTCGATGATGGACTCTCACTTTCAGGCTCGGTTACCAGGTTGGTGCGAGTGGCGACACGGCATTCTTCGATGGAAGGGGTCGTACGGATCGCTCTGGCGAGAGCAACGATAACGTGCGTTGCAGGAGGCGGTCTTCAACGGACACCTGCGCACGGGCGCTGATCAGGAGAGAAACGTGAAGAGGAGACGCGAGAGAACGAGCAAGAAGCGAACAGAAGGAAGAACATTGACAACAGAAGAGGACTTCCCCTACGAATGAGGCAGGGAGAAACGAACAAGGGAGGAGTCCATGAAGAGCAGTGACTACCAAGATACGGAGGATAGGCCGTCCCCCAAGCGATTCCGGAAAGGGATCCTTGCCATGGTTCTGTTGGCTGCAGCGCTCGGATTGACGAGTTGTGCGTGGTTCCCGTGGTTCCAACCAGTGGAGCTGGCGTTGATCCCCGCGCGAGGCGCCGTGGGTACGATGCTGAACCTTGTCGGGGAGGGGTTCGGCGACGCGCAAGGGGATGCGTCGGTGCTGTTCGATGGGGTTGAGGCGTTCATTGAAACGTGGTCCGACATGCTTATCGTGGCACGAATCCCCGTTCTGGCGACCCCCGGCGGGAGTGATCGGTCCATCGATGTCAGCGTCTGGCGTGGCGGGGAACAGATCGCAACGGCGACATTCGCGTTGGTTCGTGGGGTTCTCTTCATGTCGAGAAGAGACGGAAACTCCGAGATCTACGTGATGAACCCCGACGGTTCGCAGCCGACCAACCTGACCAGCCACCCGAGTCATGACTCGCATGGATGCTGGTCCCCGGACGGAACCCAGATCGCGTTTGTTTCCCTCCGGGACGGCAACAGCGAGATCTACGCGATGGACGCCGACGGCTCAAGTCCGACGAACCTCACCCGGCACTCAGACGGAGACTGGTCCCCCTGTTGGTCGCCCGACGGGTCGAAGATCGCCTTCCAAACGGATCGGGAGGGTTCGATGCTTGTCGTAGAGGAAGTCACCCCGAAGATCATGTTCCCGTTCAACCTGGAGATCTTCGTCATGAATGCGGACGGGTCCGGGCAGACGAACCTCACCAACCATCCGAGTTGGGATGGGTTCCCGTCCTGGACAGCGGACGGGAATCGGATCGTCTTCCAGACGGATCGGCATGCAACGGCGATTATGGTGATGGACACGGTGGACATGGGGTTCGAGCTGTACATCATGAACGCCAACGGATCGGTGCAGACCCGGTTGACGTACGCAGAAGGGGATGATGCACTTCCCGTGTGTTCTCCGGTCGGCTCGACGATCCTCTACCAGTCGGACGAAGGCGGAGATTGGGAAGTCTGCACCATCGGCACTGACGGCTCGGCACAGACGCCGCTCACCAGCAATGTAGTCGCGGATGTGGCAGCCACATGGTCGCCGAGCGGCGAATGGATCACTTTCCAGAGCATGCGGGACGGCAATTCGGAGATCTACAAGATGCGGGCCGACGGCTCGATGCAGACACGTCTGACGACGGATCCGGAGTGGGACTGGGGGGCGAGCTGGTCCCCGGATAGCTCGATGATCGTGTTTGAGAGCTGGCGGGACACCGGCGGAGGGGGCGAGATCTACCGGATGAACGCCGATGGCTCGTCACCCACGCGATTGACGTCGGATCCCGAGTGGGACGCTTATCCGGTGTGGCTCACGCTACCGTGGGAAGGTCCCGGGTAGGTGGGGATGTGGGTGGTTTTTTGCCGGCGTGAGCCGGATTCTGTAGAGTGCAGTCCATGAAGGCGAAGGTGTTGATCCTGAATGGCGGCCATGCAAGAGAGCCGCTCTCGGAGATGGAACGCCGCTTGACCGAGGTGTCGTCCTCGTACGGGTGTGCCACAAAGGCCTTGCACCTGCGAGAGCTGACGATCGCTCCTTGTCTCGGGTGTTTCGGCTGCTGGATGAGGACCCCGGGGGTGTGCGTGATCGATGATGATGCGCGGGACGTCACCGAGAAGATGATCCGAAGCGATGTCATCGTCTACCTGACACCGGTTGTCTTTGGCGGCTACTCGCCCGAGCTGAAAGGTGCTTTGGACCGCTCGATCGGCTTGATCTCGCCGCTGTTCGAGCGCGTCGGCGGGGAGACTCATCACAAGAAGCGTTACGATCGATATCCGTGTCTGCTCGGAATCGGCGTTCAGCGGGGCCGTGACGCGAACGAAGCGAGGATCTTCGAAACCCTGGTTCGCCGCAACGCAATCAACCTTCATGCGCCGAGGTCCGTTGCGCAGGTGGTCGATCCACAAGACGAACCGGCGCTCATCAACAACACGATCGAGCGTGCGTTCAGGGAGGTGCTGCCGGAATGAAGGCAGGCAGCAAGCGTGTGCTGACCTTGGTCGGCAGCCCGAAGCCGCTTGAACGCAGCGCATCCGCACGGATCGGCGGCATCGTCGCAGATACGCTGGCGGGCAAAGGATGGGAAACGGAGACGGTTCGGGCGGTGGACATGCCTGTGTCCGACGGTTCGATGCAATCCGTACTAAGCGCTGTGGATCGAGCGGATGTCGTGCTGCTAACCACGCCGTTGTACGTTGACAGCCTGCCGGCGCCTGTCATCCGCCTGCTGCGGCGGATCGCCGATCACCGTTCGGAGAGCGGCCCACAGACTCGTCCTCGTCTCGTCTCGATCATCAATTGCGGCTTCGCGGAGGCCGCGCAGAATCACAGCGCTCAGCGAGTGGTGGGGCGCTTCGCGGCACAAGCGCAACTAGCGTGGGCCGGGGGTGTTTCGTTGGGCTCGGCCGGAGTCGTTACCAAGAAAGGCCGTGAGAGTCTGAACCTTGTTGCTGAAGCGCTTGCCACGGGAGCGGCCCTGCCGGAGCAAGCCGTGACCCGCCTTGGCCGGAACGTCATCCCCGGCTGGCTCTATCGTGTGGGCGGGAATCGGATGTGGAAGCGGCAGGCCAAGAAGAACGACGTGCTCAGGCAATTGGGGGCACGTCCATACTCGTAGCATCCGGTTTGCCCCGCTCTTGCGCGGCTGATAGGCTTTCCGGGAAGCGGGAGAGCTTCTCTCACTGGGCTGGAGGGGGAATGAAAGCGTTTGTCACAGGAGGAACAGGGTTCATCGGCTCGGCAGTCGTCCGCGAGCTTCTTCGGCAAGGCGTTGAGGTCCGGGCGTTGTGTCGCCCCGGATCGCTGCGAACCAACCTGAGCGAACTGGATCTCGACATCGTCGAAGGTGATCTTCAAGACCGTTCGTCACTCGCTCGGGGGATGGCCGGATGCACCCACGTATTCCATGCGGGAGCGTTGTACTCCTTCTGGGTGAAACCACGCCGCAAGATCTACGACGTGAACGTGGAAGGAACGCGGAATGTCCTCGAAGCCGCCAGGACGCAGAAGGTAGAGAAGATCGTCTATACGAGTTCGGTGGCCGCGCTTGGACTACGCGAGGACGGGCAACCGGCGGATGAAACCGTGACGACGACGCTTGATCAGGTCGTCGGGGACTACAAGAAATCCAAGTTTATCGCCGAGCAAGTCGCGCTGGAAGCTGCAACCGAACTGCCGGTTGTCATCGTGAATCCGAGCTTCCCGGTCGGCCCGCGTGACGTGAAGCCTACCCCGACCGGGCAAACGATTCTCGACTTTCTCAACCGCAAGATGCCGGCGTACGTTCATACAGGAATGAACGTTGTGGATGTAGACGATGTTGCTGCGGGCCACTGGCTGGCTGCGGAGCACGGGCGAATCGGCGAACGGTACATCCTTGGGGGCGAGAACGTGACCATGAAGCAGCTCCTCCAGTTGCTGTCAGAAATCACAGGGCTTCCGGCACCGCGGATCCGCATCCCCTACGGTCCGGTCCTTGCTCTGTCGTATCTGAACGCTGGGTTCTGCGGCTTGTTCCCCCGGTGTACACCGCGGATGACGCCGCAGACCATCCGTATGTCGAGCCACCTGATGTACTTCGATCCGTCCAAGGCGGTTCGTGAACTCGCCCTGCCGCAGACGCCTGCCAAAGAGGCGTTGGCAAAGGCTGTGGCTTGGTTCCGCGAGAACGGCTACGTTCGAGGCTGGGACGGTTCAACACCCTCCGGTAGCTAAACGTCGGATCACTCTATCTCGTCCTTCTCCGGATTCCGCACATCATACAGCGCGGAATGCGCCTCTCCGCGTGCAACGCACCGGCCGAGAGGTTGCACATGAACGGCCTGGCCGCCTCGATCGGCGATCCGTATGATGGACTCACGGGCTGCCGACAAGGAGGGGGCGATGCGATGTGTGCTGGTTGTGGCGGTGATTGCGATCGTGGTTGCGGTTTCGGCGCTTGCGCAGTCTCCGATCATCCAGATCGAGCAGGCAGATGCACTCTATGACCGATGGAATACGGCGTTTGACTTCGGAAGCTACGAGGCGGATCTGCGAGCGGCGATCGAGTTGTGGGAGGACGCGCTTCCGCGGGTTCCTGTAGAGCAGGGCGACCTCATAGCACACGTCCTGAACCGTCTCTCACAAGCGCACTTCGAACTTGCGCAAGCGTATTTGGTGTCGTCGAATGACAAAGAGCGGGCGTTCGGAAAAGGGAAGGACTACGCGCTTGCCAGCTTGGGACTGGATCCGGTGTTCGACGAAACGAAGAACGCAAGGGGATTCCGGGCAGCGCTGCAATCAGCCTCCGATGCGGCGGCCATCTTCTGGTACGGGAACTGTCTCGGATCGTGGCTCAACTACCATAAGCTGACAGCGATCATGGGGGGCGTGCGGGATGTGCTCGCCTCGTATGAGCGTGCGGCCGAACTCGATGGCGCGTTCCTCGGCGGCGGGCCACACCGTTCTCTCGGATCGCTGATCGCGCAGGCCTACTTCGTGGTCGGACGTGACCGATCGGACTGTGTCGAGCACTTCGAGCGGGCGATCGAGATCGACAGCCGCTATCTCGAGAACCTCGTCAACTACGTCGAGTCCTACGCGATCCCTATCGGGGACACGGCGCTGGCAGACCGCTTGCTGGAGCAGATCGCTCTTGCAGTTGATGAGCCGGAGACCCTTGCAGCGTGGCCACTGTACAACCACCTGTCGCTCGCTCGAGCGGAATCTCTGGACAACGTCGTGTTCCCCTGACCCCCCCATACGAGTTCGCTCCTGTTGGAAGAAGACGGTGATGCCGCCGGGCTTCTCTTCTCTTGTGGGATCGTCTGCATCCGGAGAACGAGGTCTTGCCGTGTTGTGAGATGGGCAAGAGCTAACCTCGGGATGTGAGAGGGGGCTCAGATATGCATGGCTTCTCATCGCGGCGAGGCTCATCCGATCTGCGAAGAGCGCTGCGTGCGGTAGAATAGCGCTTGGTTTTGGCGATCCAATGCCGGACAGAGTCAAGGAGCCGTCGCCGCAGACTTGTGGGAAAGGGGAGAGGGACGTGCAGTCGTTGCGGTGGGTGTTGAGATACCTGAGGCGTTACCGTCTGCCACTTGTGCTGACGATTCTCGGGATGTTGGCTCTTGTCGGAATTCAACTGATCGGACCCTGGTTGATCAAGACGATGATCGCCACGGTCACGGATCCCGGCGCGACGGCGGAGTCTATGAGTATCGTTGCGAGGCTCGCACTTCTGGCGTTGGCCGTGTACGTGCTTCGGGCGGTGATGCGGTTTGTACGGAGCTATGCAGCTCACGTCGCCGGTTGGCATGTGGTGGCCGATGTCCGCAACAAGGTGTACCAACACCTGCAGCGCCTTTCGCTGCAGTTCTACGAGGACAAACAGACCGGGCAGTTGATGTCGCGTACGGTGAATGACACGGATCTGCTCGAGCAGTTGGTTGCGCATGCCATTCCGGATGTGTTGGTCAATGTTCTGATGCTGGTTGGCGTGACGGCTGTGTTGGTCAGCATGAGCTGGCAGTTGGCGTTGCTCGCGATGATTCCGATCCCGCTGATCGTTTTGGCGATGCTCGGATTTGCGCGCTATGTCCGACCTGCGTTTCGGCAGCGGCAGGTGGAACTCGGAGAACTCAACGCAGCGTTGAATGACAACATTTCGGGGATCCGGGAGATCCAGGCGTTCACGCGTGAGGACGAGGAGGCCGAACACATCTGGAGCCGGATCGCCCACTACCGAGATTCTCTGCTCCGAGCGTTGCGGTTGATGGCGGTCTTTCACCCGTCGGTTGAGCTGGCCGCTGCGCTCGGGACGATCTTCCTGATCTACTTCGGCGGAAGGCTGGTGCTGGGCGGCGCACTGCCTATTGCGGATCTGGTTGCCTACTTCCTGTACTTGGAGCTGCTCTATCAACCGGTTCGCGCGCTGAGCGGCGCCTGGGAGAGCGTTCAGCAGGCGTTGGCCGGTGCCGATCGGATCGCCGAGCTGCTGGAGCACGAGCCGGATGTTGCCGACCGCCACAACGCGATAGAGCTGGTGTCACGGGTACGGGGAGACATCCGCTTTCGCGGTGTGAGCTTCCGCTACAGCGTCGGCGAGATGGTCTTGGAGAATATCAACTTAGAGGTTGAGCCGGGATCCGTGGTGGCGCTTGTAGGACCGACCGGCGTGGGGAAGACGACCCTTTCGATGTTGGTGCCGAGGTTCTACGACGTCTCGGAAGGAGCCATCCTCCTTGATGGACACGATTTGAGGGATGTGAAGCTCGAGAGCCTGCGGAGGCAGATCAGTATCGTGCTTCAGGAGGTGTACCTCTTTCATGGAACGGTCAGCGAGAACATCCTGTTCGGCCGTCCCGAGGCGACCGATGAGGAGATGATCAAGGCGGCTCGCATCGCCAACGCCCACGAATACATCCAGCAGCTTCCCGACGGCTATGAAACGCTGATCGGGGAACGGGGGGTCAAGCTTTCCGGCGGGCAACGCCAGCGGCTGGCGATTGCCCGGGCTGTCCTGAAGGACGCACCGATTCTGATCTTGGACGAAGCGACATCCTCGGTGGATACCGAGACCGAGATGCTGATTCAACAGGCGCTGGAACGCCTGATGGCAGGGCGCACGACTCTGGTCATCGCGCACCGGCTGTCGACGATCCGAAACGCGGACAGGATTGTCGTGTTACAGGATGGCCGGATCGAAGGACAAGGGACCCACGAGCAGCTCATGGCTCAGGACGGTCTATACCGCTATCTCAACCAGGTTCAGATGCAGGAAGAATCGCAACGGGCGGCAGCCCTCGATCGGTAACCGCTTTGCTGCGCCACCGGGATCGTTCGTCTTGCTCCGACGCCGAGCGCATGCCGGGCTTCGAGACACGGAAGGACGCGCGGGTTGCCTGATACCTGCTCAGGCGGCCTCACAGATGCGCTCCAGGACGTCATTGTCTCTTCCCCACGCACTCAAATCCTCACGGGCATCAGCCGTCTGCGGATTCCTGCAAATCCGCAAAGAGACGGCCCCGGCTATCGAGCACCGAGGCCGCTCCCTCAAGCAGCGAAAGAG
>CAZKPU010000053.1:0-15910 GCA_964554715.1 uncultured Thermotogae bacterium
GCAGCCGCGAGATAGGCGTAGATGCGAAGCATGGTCGTGGACGCCACATCGAATCTGCGCTCGCTCAAGATCGATAACGCCGCATCCAACGCGATGGATAGGTATGCGTGGGTATTGCGTGCTGCCGCCGCCAATCGAACACGAAGCAGAGGTTCTACGTCGCTTTCCGGGAATCGATCCACCCACGACCCCACTTCGGGAAGGAGACCGATCGCAGCCGTGTCCTCGGCCTCGGGCGCGATGTAGTGGCGACCTTCACGCCCTTCGAGCAGGTTGATCAGCTGCTGCGCATGCAGCCGCAGATCCTGGATCGTCGGTGCGGACACAGAAAAGGAAGCGACCGAGATCCCCAAGCGAAGCTGCCGTGCGACTCCGATCACCCGTGCCTCGAAGAGAATCCCACCCGTCGGCTCGGATGTCACATCGCCCCACGCCGCCACCGTGGTTGCCAGAAGCAGCGACAACAGAACCACCGCACCGTTTCGGCGTGTCCTTCCACATCTCATCTGCGGCTCCTTTGCCTATGTTTGTCGGTTCATTCTCGCTTCCTGGTGGCTCCCGGGTCCATCAATCAACGGTCATCTCCGGGTCAACAAGCGCCGACACCAGCTTGTAGCCGAAGCCGGGCACCGTTTCGATGCGTGCTTTTTCAGCCGGATCGATCACCGCCAGACGGCGCCGCACCAGATAGACGTACTGTTTCACATCCTTCCCGTCAGCGTACGGGGAGTCAGGCCAAACGGATTCGAGAATCTCCCGGTCGGAACAGACGCGATCCGCCCGCGTGGCAAGAAACGCCAGTAAGTGGAACTGCTTCGGCGTCAGCGCAACGGATTCCCCGCCGAGGGTGACTTCCTTCGCATCCAAATCGACGACCAGCGGGCCGACAACTCGTCGCCTGCTTGTCGCCGCTTCGCTATCGGACTTGCCTGTTTGCGCATGGTGAGCGCTCCACAGAACCGCTCCCGACACCAGTAGGACAAACAGCACGGCAGCACCGGCGGCGAGAAGTGCGATGTGGCGTGATTGCAGAGCAGCCGCTGCCGGATCGATACCGATCCGCACAAAGCCGCCGGATGTGCCGAAGATCGGGGCGCTTACATCCAGAAACGGCGCACCATCAGGAAGCCGGCTCCAGGTGGCTGTCGTGGCTGACACCGCTCCGGCGCTCTCCGGCGCTTGTTCGACATCGGCTCCCCGGTACTCCTCCGGCAGCTCGTCGAGGATCACTTCCCCGTCCAGCTCCAGACGAATGAACATCGGGCTTCCTGCCATCATCAGCGCCGACGCCGCGCGGAGCATGTCGGGATCCAGCGGGTCAAGCCAAGGGTCGATCGACGTCGCGAACGCCTGGACATACGCAATGCTCCGATCGCGAAACGCATCAAACAACAAATCCGTGAACTGGTGTACCGCGAGGAATGCTCCGATCGCCGAGAGGGTAGCGACAACGAAGAGCACGGTTCCCTGGCTTCTGGCTCGCAAGCGAAGACGCAGCATGTTCTCTCCAGAGTAGTAGAGCGGTCGTCCGGCGGCAATAGGGTCATCGCGCGATGACGCTGTATTGACCGGATAGCGGTTCTTCTTCGACCGGCCTGTTTCTAGGCTACGAGCATGTCCAGCAGAGCAGGGCATACATCTCCGAGAGAGAAGGGGAGGAACCATGTACATGAGAAACGAAACAGGAAACCTGCGGAGCCGGATCGCGAAGACCGTCGTGCCGACGATCGCCGTTGCTTTGCTCCTGGTCATCATCCCATCGGGCATGGCGATCGCTCAGAACCAACCGCCATCCGTGTCGGCGGAGATCACTCTGGAGAGGCTCTCCAACCTTGTCCAGAGGCTGGAGGGGGAGTTGACCGCCTCACGGAATCCTCTAGCGGAGAGGCTGGAGGAGCGCTTGGAGGGCGTCATCGAAGGCCTGGAAGGCCTGCTTGATCTCCTCGATCGTCCACGTGATGAGGAAGACGCACCCGCTTTGAAGCGTCGCATTCTGCAGCTGGATCTGACGATGCACCGGCTGCTCTTCCTTCTGGAGGAGATGATCGAGCAGCCGAATGCTCCTCAACACGGAACCGTCAGGGAAGCATTCGAAGGCCTCCACCGGTGGATGAACGGCTACATCGCCGCTGCGACAGAGGGAATGCCGGCTGAGCAGGCGCGACGATTCGAGGCTGCGGCACAAGAGGCGATGCGCAGCCTGGTAGCGCAACTCGCAGCGATGGCACGTCGCACTCAAGCATCCAGCAACCTGCCAAACGACACGCCCTTGCTGCAGTTGGTGGAGCGGCTGGAGCGGCTCGTCTTCCGGCTCGACGGATTCATCCTTGGGCATCTCCCTGAGCCGGTCCTTCCTGCACCACGCCTGCGCGAGCCATAGAAGTCGTTGGGGACAGCGTCGTCCGGATTCGACGCAACCGAACGGGCCGCTGCCCCACACCGGTCCCGTGGAGCCCGCCGGTCTCGACATCCGGCGGGCATCCGGCCGTCACCGGCAGCTACATCGTGAGGATCGTCAGTTCGGGATGGGCTCCGACGCGTCCCGCCAGCCGCCGACTGCACCCAGCGCCCCGGCTGACGTGAAGAACGTTTCCCAACCTGTGGAACTCGCCTGCCATCCAAGGCTGGCCGAACAGCCGGAACAACCGCGCCGTGACGCCGGGGATCACGAAGTGTCCGCCGTGGGTGTGTCCGCTCAAACACAACCAGCCGCGATCCTCGGGAAGGATCCGGAAGCGTGCGGGGTCGTGACACAGGACGACAACGGCTTGCTCGCAGGAGATCTTCGAGAGAAGCCTGCGCTGAGATTCGATATCCCTGTGGGAGCCATCGAGTCCGACAACGGTTAGCTGGTCTCCGTTGATCCCGACGTCGGCGACTTGATCACTCAGCAGGATGTAGCCGTGATCGTGCAGGACGCTGCCGATCGTGTTCGCACGCTTGCCTCGATCGTGGTTCCCGAGGACGGCGAACACGGCTCCTCGGATCCCGGCGAGCGCTCTCAGCGACCGTTCCGAAGACCGGCTCGGTAGGGCAAAGAAATCCCCGGTCATGAAGGTGATGCCGACACCCGTCCGATTGATGATCTCAACGGCATGCCGGACCTGCGCCTGCGGCGTACTCCACCCAAGATGGACATCGCTAAGATGCGCGCATCTCAGATGACGAAGGGCGGGATGAAAGCTTGCCGGATCAAGATCCTTCTCTGCCAGCTTCAACCGTACCCCTCGGAGCCTACGCTGATCTTCGCGGCGCCGGTCTGTGCATTGCTTTCGTTCGAGCGTTCGCGTGTTCCGCACGTGCATGAGCATACGCCACAGGCCTACTTGTCGCGAAGGACGCAGCTCTGCAAGACGCCGCTGCTTTCCATGCGTTGTCCGTTACGGCAAATATCGCCGATCTACATGGGAGCGTCTGCTCCGCTCGTGGGACCAGCGGATCCGGTGCGTTTTGCTACAAACCCGTACGGGGTTCCCTGCGACAACGTGGTCCCGGCGAGAACACCGCTGTCGTGGGACAAGAGGTATCCGTGAAACGCCTGCGGACCTCCTGGGAAACCGATATCAAACCAGATCTCCCTTGGGTTGCCCGTTGGGATTTTGCCGATGACCGCAACGGGGCTGCCGCCTTCCGGCGTATACGTCCCGGTGATTCCATGAGTCGGCTAGGTTTGCCACACCGGCTCGAGGTCGCTGAGAACAAGCGTTCCGTCCCACCCATCGTGGCTCATCTGCCATTGCCCGAGGTACGCCCCCGGATGAATCCCGCCTGGGGCCGCTGTGCCGACGAGGAAAGCATCCTTGGTTGCGTAGAACGGATAGGTCTGCCCGTCTCGATTGTCGATGACCGTTCCGGCGAAGGTGCCCGGATCCCCCTTGAACACATAACCGGTGAAGTGAAGTCCTTGCAGATCGCCGTAATCGAGATTCGGTGCGTCCCAATCGATCCAGAAGCTGATCTCGTGGCCATCGATCGTGCCGTTGACGCGCCGGGCGATGCCGTCGTTGCCCCAATAGGTCCCAAGTCGGCGATCAACCTCTCCGTGGATCGCGCTCGTCGGGAAGAGTTCCGACAGACGGTAGATATCCAGCATTCCGGCCCAGCCATCGTGATTCAGGTTCCATCTGCCAAGGAATCGGTAGTCCTGCGGAGCTGGATTGTCCGCGCGGACGGAAACGATGAAGCCGGCCTCATCGATGTGCCTCCCTTCCACCCAGTCATAGCTCATGAGAGTGAACCCGGCTTCTCCATGTTCGGCGTTGTAGCCCCACGAGTTCTTGACGATGAAGACGCGCTCCTCGTGGCGATATCCGACCATCAGCATGGCATGTCCGCCGCACTCCCCTCCTGTTCCCGGGTCCCAGACCCCATTGTCAGGGGTGGGATCCTCCCCGCAGATGATCGCGGAGAAGATCACCTCGTGACCGCCGGCCATGACTCCTTCGTACCATCCAGGGCTCGAGAGAAGCTCGTCCGGACACAGCACATAGGATGCCAAGCTGTACTTCGCGTTTGTGAGCGCGCTGATCGGAAGGTTCACAGGATCCAGGTTGTAATCGTCCATCGCGTCTTGGTTTGTGCCCAGCCCGCAGCGACTCGCCTCCCAGTCGAGCATGGGATCGACGATCGTAGAGTACGGAAGCTCCGTCTCCAGAGGAAGCGCGTAGCGGCTGAACAGCTCGAGCTGGTAGACAAGACAGCCTCCCCCCCATGCACCAAGCTGGTTTTCCCGACACGCTGGCTGTGGCTGCAGTTCCTCGGTCAGGTGCGACATCTTCTGCAGCAGTTGGCCGAACCTCTCCGAAAGGTCGAGAATCGGGGCGTCGATCCGGTGGTGATAGCGGGCCTCAACCGCAGCCGTCAGCGCGAACTGCACGCAGGTCCCGCCCCACTGTGTCTTGATGGCGGTTTGATGTCCCCGAAGATCCACGGTATCGGGAATATCCATCGGTCGCGTTCGCTGCAGCGCCGACAGCCCGCCCGAGGGCGAGAAACGCTCTTCCGCTTCCTCCCAGTCGGGAATCGGATCCAAAGGGAACGTTCTCCCGTCTGCGAGTTCCACGTACGGAACGCCGCTCGTCTGCACCACGCCCACCACGGTCTGACCTTCGGACGCCGGAGGATTCGGGTCCGGTATCGGATCCGGAGTCGGCTCGCTGATGAGCCAGTCGCACCCGCCCAATCCGATCGCCAAACACAAGGTCACACCCACCATCAATCCGTGAAGCCGAACATCTCTTCTTCTCATCCCCGAGCCTCCTCTCCGCCTGTTGCCTCTCCCTGGGACCAACCTAGTGCGCAGCGTCATCAGAGGCAACTCATCGCAGGGTTTACGAGGTCCGCTCACGTACGGAGGAGAAGTCCGGTCAGGGCGAGCGAAATGCGGCCTGCTTCAAAGGAGACGGGTGCTCCCGGACACGGTTCCGAGATCGTTTCAGCTCAATGTCCCGTCGAAGCCGAAGCGGTCAGCGATCGATGAGCTGACGCACTCTCCGCTTCGCGCCGACCAGCGCTGGTTCCCATCCAAGCTTGGGTCGGTCTGGCAATCCTCCACCGAACGCGCCTGAGATCTGCTTGAGCACATCTGCGATGATCCCCGCGAGTTCGTCCATCTCGCCCACGCCCCACCCCAGCTGGCTGACCCACGCTGTACCGAGTCGTATGCCGTGAACATCCTTCCCGTTGCGGTCCCCCGGGATCACGTTGCGGTTGCAGACAACGCCGATCTGGTCCAGCGCTCGTGCTGCCGTTTCGCCTTGGATCCCGAGATCGCGAAGATCGACCAACACCAGGTGCGTATCCGTGCCGCCGTAGGCGACGCGGATTCCGTGGCCGGTAAGCGAGGCCGCAAGCTCCTTGGCGTTCGACACGATTCGATGTTGGAGTGTTCGAAACTCGTCCGAACGTGCAAGCTCCATCGCGACAGCGATCGCGGCGATCTTGTTCATGTGGGGACCGCCCTGAAGCCCCGGAAACACTGCACGATCGATTCGTCGAGCGATCTCCGGATCGGTCGTGAGAACCACGGCGCCGCGCGGACCGCACAGGGTTTTGTGCGTTGTGCAGGTCACCACATCGGCGATTCCGACGGGACTCGGGAAGACCCCGGCGGCAACCATCCCCGCCGTGTGCGAAATGTCAGCCAGTAGCTTCGCGCCCACGAGGTCGGCAATGCTCCGAAGCCTGATCCAATCCGGATACCATGGATACGATGTGAACCCTCCGACCAGCAGACTCGGCTTGCTCTCGACGGCCAGTCGCTCGATGGCGTCATAGTCCAGCCGCCCGGTCTCGGGATCGGTTCGGTAGAACGCGGCTTTGTACCACCTCCCGGATACGCTGTAGGGAGATCCATGTGTCAGGTGTCCCCCCTCGCTCAGCGCCATCGACATCATTCGATCGCCCGGATCTAGGAGAGCCTCGTACGCGGCCAGATTCGCCGCCGACCCCGATAGCGGCTGCACGTTCACATGGATCCCCTCCGAGGGGCATTCCGGGGTGCAGAACCGCTCCGCCGTCCGCCGTTCGGCGATGCCCTCGATGAGATCCGCAAACTCTGTCCCGCGATAGTAGCGATCGTTGCCCAGCTCCGAATACTCCTGCAATCGTTCTTCAATGCGGGACAGGTCGGCGAGCGACGCCTCCCTGTGACGCCGAGGAGAGTAGCCTTCCGCGTACACGCTGGTGAACGGCGATGCGAGTGCCTCCAAGACGGCCGGATGCGGACGGCTTTCCGAAGCGATGAGGATGATCTTCTCTTCCTGTCGCAACGTTTCGCGTGCGATGATGTCGAAAACAAGCGGGTCGCACGCCGACAGATCTGGTGATCTGACATCGGTGACCGTCTGCTGTCCCGCCTTTTCCGCAGAAGCGTGGATCGTTTCGATGGATTTCATGTTTCTCCCTTGCGAGGATGTGTTGCGTCCGATCAGTAGATGGATAGATACCTCTCCAGCTCCCACTTGCTTACGCTGCACCTGTATTCATCCCACTCTCGTCTCTTTGCCGCGAGGAACCGCTGGAACACGTGTTCGCCAAGCGCTTCTCGAACGATCCCGTCGCTCGCGAGTTCCACCAACGCTTCACCGAGGTTTCCTGGCAGCGTCTGCCATGCGTCACGATCGCTCCGATCCAGATCGAACAAGTCTTCCTCGGCCGGGTCTGGCGGTACCAGCTCTCGCTGGATCCCATCGAGGCCGCATTTGAGCATCACCGCAAACGCCAAGTAAGGATTACAGCTGGGATCGGGGCAGCGCAGCTCCACCCGGGTCGCGTGCTGGGCATCCCCGTTGACCTGAGGCACGCGAACGAGCGCCGACCGATTCACGCGGGCCCAACTGACGTACACCGGTGCTTCATACCCCGGAACAAGGCGCTTGTACGAGTTCACGAGAGGCGCAAGGATCGCCGTCATCCCGGGTGCATGACGAAGTTGCCCGGCGATGAACCGCCGAGCGGTCTGCGACAGTCCGAAGCGGTCTTCTTCGGCGTAGAAGACGTTCTCGGCTCCATTGATCTTGCCCAGACTCTGATGGGTATGCATCCCCGATCCGCTGATCCCCTCCACCGGCTTCGGCATGAAGCTCGCAAACAGCCCGCTGCTCTGTGCGATCGCCTTCAACACAACGCGCAGCGTGACCGCGTGGTCGGCTGACTGCAGCGCATCCCCGTATCGAAAGTCAATCTCGTGCTGGCCGATCGCCACCTCGTGATGCGACGCCTCCACCTCGATTCCGAACGCCTGGAGAGCCTTCACCATCTTCCCTCGGACGTTGTGTGCCTGATCGGTGGATACGTCGAAGTAGCCGGCTCGATCATGGGGCTCCGGTGCGGGCTGTCCGGGCACGGGACATCGGAACAGGAAAAACTCGAATTCGGGACCCGTGTTGAACACATACCCCATCTCTCGGGCATCCGCTATCGCTCGTTTTAGAACATACCGCGGATCTCCCTCGAACGGATCCCCGTTGGGCATGCAGACATCACAGATCACGCGCGCCGTCACCAATCCGTCCTGATCCCACGGGATCACCGCAAATGTTCGGAGATCCGGAACAAGGTACATATCGCTCTCGGCGATCCGCGCAAACCCTTCGATGGACGAACCGTCGAACCACACACCGCGCTCCACCGCACTCGGCCATTGATCCACGGGAATGGTCACCTGCTTCACAGCGCCGACGATATCGCTGAACTGCAGGTTGAGAAACTCCACGTTCGCCTTCCGGATCCATTCCTGTACGCGCTCATACTCCGCCCGATCGTGATTCAATGCCCCCTCCTCGATGTCGACTGCCTATCGGCTTCGCCGACTCCTACCCTGTGCCTTCTCATTGCGGGAAACGGTGTGGAACCCGCAGCCATCTCATCGCCCTGCAGCCAAAAAAAACCGACCGCGGAGTCCGCGGTCGTTCTCTTGCGCTTCGTGTAACGAGCCTACGCTTGCTACACGAGCGCCGGATGTTGACCCATGACAAAAAGGGCGCCGATGTGACCGAGCTGATCAAGCTGCATGCCACCCTTTGTCACTGCCATGTCTGGAGTGTATGCAACCATGCCGTGTTTTCAACCCTCCACCGGCACCCATCGGGCGCTTCCGGTGTGCGGTAGGGGCTTACAGAACCAAGAACTGTGTCTGACGACCGGATAGCCAGCGGAACCGGCCGTCAACGAACGCGGCGTCCTGCTCCAGCACCATCATGAACTCCCGCCCGTCCCATTCCGGAACGACGTGCTTGACATACAGCTCTATCGCATATCAGGTACCCTCATGCAGCTCCCACTCGCCCGGGCCGGGCAACGGCTGTTGATTGTCCCATCGCCCGATCGTCAGCCCTGCACCGTGCACGTGGGTCCCGATCGGATGACAGAAGAAGCAGGCATCAAGCCCCTGTTCACTGGCGCGTTCACGTGCCGTTTGCAGCATCTGATTCCCGCTTCTGCCAACCGCCATCCCCGCGGCAATGATGTCTTGAGCCCCGTTCGCGGCAGCCATCGCTGCTTGCAGCCCGGTCGGAGCGTTCTCTTCCCCGGGCCGAAGGATATACACACTCTCCTGGATGTCGGTGGTCAGGCCCAAGTAGGTGATTCCAAAGTCACAGCGGAGGGTGTCGCCCGGAAGGATCCGGATGCGCGCGTTTTCGCGTTGCCGGATGTCGAACGCCTGCTCGCACGCATCGAGTGTGACGGTAAACGGAAACGCCGGTTTCAGCCCCAAGTCATGGACCTTCTGCCGCATCCACCACACGACATCATCCGTTGTTGTGACGCCGGGGGTGATCACCAACGACGAGAAGGCTGTCCGGATGATGGCGCGGCTCAGATCGACAAGCTCCGGATACACGATCAGTTCCGTTTCAGAACGGGTTTCCAGCCAGGCGACCGCCAACCTCTCCGCGCTTTGCACACGCGAGCCGTAGTCGGAGCTCAGCGCCTTCATCAGCCATCCGTGCGTCGTGTGCGACAGCCCATCTGCAAGAGGGAACAGCTCCGACGTATTCACGCCGATTGTTCCCGGATCGCACTCGGAGACAAACCCAAGCAGCAGATCTTCTTGCGTCTCCTGCGGCGATCCATTGACGCGTTCGTAGCCGGCCCCGATGTCGTAGGGACCGATGATCGCACGCTCAGCCGTTCCCTCCGGACGAAGCCGAAACAGCAGGATCATGCTCCTCGACGCGTTGAGCACCGAGGAGGGGGTGAGCGTATCGAACACAGGATCCTCGTTGTACTCGCTTCCGAACACGATCCATAGATCGATGCCTTCACGCTTCATCAGCGCAGGCAACAGACCGTCGAGGCGTTCTTCAAGCAGGCGATCCCGCTCGCTCCACTGCCGACGCAGCGGCAAGATTTTCTCGTTCCAGGCGGCAAGCGGCGCCGCATTCGGGGATGCATTCCGTTTGAACATGCTTCTCCTTCGTTTCGTCGAGCCCGCTCCGAGCTCTGTACGCCCAGAGCTTACGCGGAAGAGCCTTGCGGCACCTCCCCACGGGCACCGTTCCCGGGGGTGGTGAATCCTTGCCTTGCTCGCTGCTTCAGGCGTACGCTACATGCTGTGAACCGGATCGTGGTTGTCGACGACTTGATGCAGTCCGGGTACCGCTATGTGCTCACCGAACCCGAGGGGAAACACTTCGATCCTGCGTTCCGGCCGGAGTTGACGCCGAAGGAGATGCTCGAGCTGGGGGTCTTCGGCGGCCGGTACATGACCGATTGCCGCCAGGAGTTCCCCGCGGACTGGTTCGCAAACGCCAAACTCTGCCCCCAACAGCACGATCCGTCGCTGAACTTGTTCGGCGTCAACGCCTCCAAGCCGCTCTCGTACTGGCAATCGAAGGGGTGGATCCATCCCGATGATCCCCGGGGCTGGTTCCAGTGGTACTGTCGATATCACATAGGACGGCGAGGTCCGGACGATCTCCGCCAGATCAAGCGCTGGAAGGCGATGACTCGGCACATCGCACAGATCCGCAAGCACTGCATGCCCGGCGATCTCGACTGTCGACCGCGCCAACGGCAGGCGCTGCTCCACTGGGCATACGACAGCCGTGCAATCTAGCCTCCCGCGCGTCAGCGTTGACGACTGTCACGATGGCCCGTCACCGTGAACGATCGGTCACGAGATTCGTGGAGCACGCCGCCATCGCAGCGGTTTCATCCCCGATCGGACTGCTGTTTCTCACAAGCGATGTCATGAAGGATCTTCCTACAGCCACCTGTGGGATAGTCCCCGTTGAAGCAGGCGTAGCAGCACGGTAGATCCCTGTACAGATTCTGCAAAGACTCCAACGGAAGGTAGACAAGGGCGTCTGCGCCCAACTCGCGACGGATGTCTTCCGTTAAGCGGTTCGCGGCCACCAGCTCCTCGTGCGTCGACATGTCGATGCCGTAGATGCAGGGGTAGCGGATCGGCGGGGACGCAGAGACCAACGTCACTTCTTTCGCACCTGCGCTTCGAAGCAGCGTGACCAGATGGCGGGAGGTGGTGCCGCGGACGATGGAGTCGTCCACAACGGCCACTCGTTTGCCTCGTACGACACTGCGGATCGGGTTGAGTTTCTGGCGGACGATCCGCTCGCGCCGCTCCTGGCCGGCGGCGATAAAACTGCGTCCCACATGGCCGTTCTTGGCCAGCCCGCGTCGGTAGGGAACCCCGAGCGCCTCCGCCAGCGCAGAGGCAAAGAAATAGCCGGATGCAGGAACATCGATGACCGTGTCCGGATGGATTCCGCAATCGCGGACAGCATGAGCGAGAGCGGCTCCGATACGAACGCGTTCATCGGCAACCAATCGGTTGTGGATGATCGAGTCTTCACGGGCGAAGTAGATGTACTCAAAGACGCAGAATGAACGCTCCCGCTGCACCCCTCGGAAGCGGTGCACCCTCATCTCGTTGTCGACAAGCACCGCCTCTCCGGGCCCCAGGTCGCCGCTGTGTGCGTAGCCCAGGTAGTCCAGTGACGACGATTCGGAGGCGACCGCCACGTCTCCGTCCTTCCGGATGCCGATCGATAGCGGACGAATGCCGTGCGGATCCGTGAACGCGAGCAGCCCGTGGTTGGCGATGATCGCCACCACCGAGTAGGCGCCGTGCACTTCGGCCTGCGTCTTGCGGACGCACGAGAACAGATCATCCCTCGAAAGGTTGGCCAGATCGCACTGCTCGAGATGCGCGGCAAAGGTGTACAGCAACAACGCAACATCGTTGGACGTATCCACGAGACGATGATGTTCCCTCTGCAGCCGCTCTCGTACCTCGCGGAAGTTGACGACGTTCCCGTTGTGAACCATCGCCAGACCGTACGGGTAGTTCACATAGAGCGGCTGCGCGTCGGCCGCGTCGGTGGATCCCATGGTGGCGTAGCGGATGTGCCCAAGCCCCGAGCTGCCGCGAAGCCGGCCCAAGTGTTTGCTGCCGAACACCTGATCCACCAAGCCAAAACCCTTCTTCATGTGGAACATGCCGTCGAAGGTGACGGCGCCGGCAGCGTCCTGACCTCGATGCTGAAGGGTTGCCATGCCGTAGATCAGGCGCTCGGCGACCTCAGTCTTGCTCCACAATCCAAGGATTCCGCACACCGTTACTCCCTCGTGTTCCGCGATTGAACGGCCGAAACGAGCGCCTCGTAGCGTCCACTGAACAGGTCGGCAAGACACTCGCTGTACATTTCGTGCTCAACGCGAAGGCCTCGCTGAGCGATCTCCTGTCGCGTGTTTGCTCCGGAGAGATCCACCGCTTGACGCCGGAGCACAGGACCTGTATCCACCCCTTCATCGACCAAGTGAACGGTAATCACCGTTTGCCTCAGATTGCGGGCGGCGGCCCATCCATACCCATCCGGACCCTGATACACAGCGGTGTCTGCAGGATGGATGTTGACGATCCGTCCGCGATAGGCGGCGATGACATCCGGCGATAGGATGCGCATGAACCCTGCAAGCACAACGTAGTCCGGCGACCACTCCGCAAGCGCACGGAGAAGCTTCAGGCCGTACGACCGTGTGTCTTCGCCCTTGGATGGAACGACCCTCGTGGGGACGGCCAGCGCCTTCGCTCGTACGATCCCGGCCGCGTCACCCCGGCTGGAGAGAACCCCGCAGATCTCACACCGACCCCGAAGGACTCCGTCCCGAGTGGCGGCGACGATCGCCTCCATGTTCGATCCGCGGCCCGAGATCAGGATCGCAACCCGCGGAAGCATCACGACGCGTCCCTTCGCCCGATGTCGGTGCGCATCTGCATGCCGTCGAATCGAACCCCGCCGCAAGCTGCGTATGCGCGCGCGCATGCGTCTTCGATCGTCGAACCTCGGCCGACAACGGTCAACACTCGTCCGCCTGTGGTGATCCATCCATGTCCATCGTTGACGACCTTCGTTCCTGCGTGGAAGATCCATGCATCGTCCGACGAGACGGGATCTCCGTCAATCCGGGCTCCCGTCTGCGCCGAACCTGGATACCCGGGCGAAGCAAGTACGACACCGGCGGTAAAACCGGTCCCGAAGCTCAGCGCATCGGAAGACAGTGTGCCGTTCAAGCACGACCACAACGCCGGGGCAAGATCCGATGTCAGTGCCGGAAGCAGAACCTGGGTTTCGGGATCCCCGAGACGCACGTTGTACTCCAGCACAACCGGGCCCTCGGACGTGATCATCAATCCGAAGTACAGAAAGCCGCAGTAGCCGATCGACTCCCTTGCCAATGCCTGCAGCGTCGGCTCCACGACGCCGGAGACGATCCGCTTGATCAACGCCTCGTCGCACGTCGGAACCGGTGAGAATGCACCCATGCCGCCCGTGTTCGGGCCGCGGTCTCCGTTGAGCAACGGCTTGTGATCCTGAGAGGACGGGAACAGACACCACGTTGATCCGTCGGTCAACACATGGATCGACAGCTCCCACCCCTCGACCAACTCTTCGGCGACGAACAGCTCGCCCGCTGGACGAAGCGCGTTCACACGTTGCCATTCCACTTCGATGTCTTCCGGCCGGCGACACACGGCCACTCCCTTCCCGCCGGCCAGTCCGTCCGCCTTGAGCACGGCACGGCCACCCCGTTCACCGGCAAAGGCGGCCCATCCTTCGAAGCAGTCGACAACGGAAAAGCGGGCCGTGGGGATCCCGTTGCGCCGCATGAACTGCTTCGACCAGACTTTCGAACCCTCCAGCCGTGCCGCGGATCTCGACGGGCCGAACACGCGAGTCGGGTGGCCGATGAACGCATCGACCATCCCTGCCGCCAGCGGTCCCTCCGGTCCGACAACAAGCAGATCGATCTCGTGGCGATCACACACGGCCCGAACCGCCTCGGTGTCCGAGAGATCTACGGGAACGTTGGAATGGGTGCCACCGTTGCCGGGAATCGCAAACACGTTCTTTACCGCATCACATCGCTCCAGGCACCATTGCAGCGCGTGTTCTCTCGCTCCGGATCCCACGACGCCGAGCTTCATTGCCCCCCCTCTTTCAGAGCCTCATCGGCCGCCTGCAAACGGCTTCGTCGCTCGGAGATTTCCTCCGCACATCGGCGGCGCAGTCTTGGGAGGTTCAAGCAGCGGATCGCCGCTTCGGCCGCGTTCTTGGGCTCGATCACCGTCATCGCCGGCACGAACGACGGCATCATCAGGGATGAACCGATATTGACCGCCAGATCCGTTCGGTCGGCAAACGGCGGGCAATTGATCACCGGAACGGTCGTGTTGGCGGCCAAAGCACCGCCAAGCCCGTTGGATCGTCCGGCGACCGCGATGATCACTCCGGGCTCCGCCGACGCGCTCAGCTCGCGGGCCAGCGCCTCGGTATGGGCCGGCGTCTTGTGTGCCGATGCGATTCGGACGCGTACGGCCACATCGTAGGCCGCCAGGTGGTCGATGATGACATCCGCATGGCGACGATCCGACGGAGAGCCGATGACCAGGGTGACACACGCGTCCTTCATGATCCCCGCTGCGACCAGTTGTCGGATGAGTCTCGAGTTCGGGTTTTCGGATACCAGAGGCACCGGTTTCCCGGTGATACGCTCGCACAACTCCGCATACCGCCGCTGCGTTTCGGCCACCACGTCGGCAGGAAGCGCTTCGGGATCCCGTCCCGCTTCACGTTCGGCAAGCAGCCACCGCCGCACGTACTCCTTGTCCCATGATGTGACGGATTGGGGGTCGCGGTCGTAGTCGTCGGCCGACCAGAAGCGCGACGAGTCGGGTGTGTGGATTTCGTCCATCAGCACAACTTCACCGTTGAGGAGCCCGAACTCATACTTGCTGTCGACCAGAAGAAGCCCTCGATCATCGAGAAGCTTCGACGCATGCGAGAAAAGGGACAACGCGTACGCCTCCATCTTCCGATAGACCGTTTCGGTCGCCAGTCCGCCAGCTACGATCGCCTCCGGTGTAATCCGTGAGTCGCGGACATCCTTGGTCGTGGGCGTGACGATCGGGTCGCGGAAGCGCTGATGGTTGCTCAAGCCGTCGGGAAGCTTCACCCCGGAAAGCCGCCGTTCGCCAGAGGCGTACGCCCGCCATGCCGACCCCGTCATGTAGCCCCTTACGATCATCTCCACACGGATCGGTTCGAGTTCACGCACCACCATGGCGCGGTCGGCAACCACCTCCACCATGTGGTTGGGCACAAGATCTCTTGTCTTCTCGAACCAGTACGCGCTGAGGCGGTTGAGAACGGCTCCCTTTCCGGGAATTGCAGTTTCGAGCACGCGATCGAACGCGCTCAGCCGATCGGTGGCAACGATCAGCCTTGCCTCGGTGAAGCCGGACAAGCTGCGGCGTCGAGAACGAAACGAGCGTCTGCATGTTCGGCTCCTCCTAGTGTTTGAAGTGCCGCATCCCGGTGGTCACCATGGCGACCCCTAGCTGATCACAGCGCTCGAATACGCGTTTGTCACGGATCGACCCGCCGGGCTGAATGATCGTGCGGATCCCAGCCTCGGCCGCCACTTCGACGCTGTCGGGAAACGGGAAGAACGCCTCCGATATCAGCAGCGCCTTCGAAAGCTGCTCACGAACGTAGCCATCGTCCGCATCGGAGGACTCCGCTTCGGCGGCCAGCGTCGCCCTTGCCCGATCGATCGCCAGCCGGGTGGAAACGACGCGGTTGGGTTGCCCGGCGCCCATCCCGAGCAGCCGAACGCTTCCGTCTTCGGTCGTTCCCACAATCACGACAGCGTTGCTCTTGACCTGTCGTACGGCGATCTGCCCGAACGAGAGCAGCCTGCCCAGCGTGCCGCCCGGCGACAGATCGCCCTCGGGCTTCGCCGTTGTGACCACCGTTAGCGCATCGAAGAGGACACGGTCCGGCTCCTGTGCCAGACAGGCGTTCGGCAATACTCGATACTCGCGGTCCGGATGGATCCATTGCGGATCGAACCGCAGAACGCGAAGCGATTCCTTCTGCTT
>CAZKPU010000054.1:0-15875 GCA_964554715.1 uncultured Thermotogae bacterium
ATTTCGCCGTCCTAATGGCGACATCGCACAGGTGAGCAAGGCGATTTCGCCGTCCTAATGGCGACATCGCACAGGTGAGCAAGGCGATTTCGCCGTCCCAATCGGCAACATCGCGCAGGTTGGGTGAACGATCCGGAAGCCGCTACGTCGTCACGCGTGGCACTTGAGTTCCGGTGTTTCGTTGAATGAAGAGTCTTGCGATCTATACTGTACTTCATCAACAAGGGAAGTAGGAGGAACGTCGAATGACCGGTCGCAGCTACTGCGGGAGTCTCTCTCGTGCCGATGTTGACAGCGCCGTTTCCGCATCTGGGTGGGTTCAGCGTCGGCGGGATCTGGGGAAGCTAACCTTTGTCACGCTTCGCGATCACACGGGAATCGTTCAGCTGGTGTTCGCGGATGCGGATCAAGGCGATGATTCGAAGCTTTCCGATGCCCATACACTGAACCGGGAGGACGTCATCTCGATTCAGGGAACGGTGCGCGCACGCACCGAGAAAGATATCAACCCCGACATGGCAACCGGCGAAATCGAGATCCTCGTCACCAGACTGGAAATCCTCAACCGCGCCGTGACTCCGCCCTTCTTGGTGGACGGTGACGGGTCGGACACGACGGAAGAGACCCGGCTGCGGTTCCGCTACGTGGATCTGCGGCGCCCCCGCCTGCAGCGAAACCTTGCCATGCGGCACGCAGTGTTCCAGACAGCGCGGCGCATGCTGAGCGAGCAACGGTTCCTCGAGATCGAAACCCCCATGCTCACCAAGTCAACCCCGGAAGGGGCACGGGACTTCCTTGTTCCGAGCCGGCTCGCTCCGGGCTCGTTCTATGCCCTTCCACAGTCCCCTCAGCTGTTCAAGCAGCTGTTTATGATCGGCGGTGTCGATCGCTACTTCCAAATGGTGAAGTGTTTCCGGGATGAGGATCTGCGAGCCGACCGGCAACCGGAGTTCACACAGCTCGACCTGGAGATGGCTTTCCCGCAGAGCAAGGACGCCGTGTTCGACGTTCTCGAGAGCGTGTTGTCGGGCGTGTTCCGTGACGTGGCAAGCGTGCATTTGAAGACACCGTTCCCGAGGATGTCGCACGCGGACGCCCTCGCCAGATTCGGGTCGGATAAGCCGGACCTGCGCTACGGCCTCGAGCTTCATGATGTATCGGCCATCGTCGCGAATAGCGGATTCGGGGTGTTCACTGGTGCGGTCGAACAGGGGGGCAAGGTCCTTTCGATCTGCGTTCCCGGGGGATCAAGCTACTCCCGCAAGGTGCTCGACGACCTCCAAGACGCCGCCAAGGCCCACGGAGCCAAGGGGCTGGCATGGATCAAGGTCGAGGAAGACGGCTTCCATTCGCCGATCGTGAAACACGTGGGCGAGGACGTGGCTTCGTCCCTCGTCGAGGCGATGGATGCGTCTGTTGGCGATCTGCTTCTTTTTGCCGCCGGGAAGAAGATGGAGATGGCACTGGGCGCTGTTCGGGTCCAAGTGGCTCAGCGAGAAGGACTGGCAACCGGTGATTGGGAGTTCCTTTGGATCACCGATTTTCCCCTGTTCGGCATCGACGACTCGGGGAACCTGACGAGCGAGCATCATCCGTTCACGTCACCATGGAAGGATCACATCCCGCTTCTGGAGACATCGCCTCTCGAGGTCCTCTCCGAAGCGTACGATCTGGTGCTAAACGGCATGGAACTCGGAAGCGGAAGCATCCGTATCCACTCCCGGCAGTTGCAGGAGACGATCTTCCGCATGCTCAACATCTCCGCCGAAGAGGCAGAGCTTCGATTCGGGTTCTTCCTTCACGCGCTGGAGTACGGAGCCCCTCCCCACGCCGGTTTCGCCCTAGGTATGGATCGACTGGTCATGTTGCTGGCCGGCGAGCGTTCGCTTCGTGACGTGATCGCTTATCCGAAGACGGCCACGGGTCTGTGTCCGCTGACCGATGCCCCGATGCCGGTCGCTGAAGAGCAGTTGGAGGAACTCGGTCTGAAGCTCCGCAATCAGGAGGAGTGATGTGCGGCGGAAACCGGCAACACTGATGATCGCGGCGGCGATGGTTCTTGCCATCACCGCCGCTCTCTTCTTGTCGATCGGGATCGACTCGCTGACGCTACGGTCTGGATCGGCGCAATCCATGCAGTCCGGTGCGACATCCGCCGGTTCCGCGGGAACCGACTCCACTCAGAACGACCTTGTCCACATCCTCCGGATCGTGTGGGCCGTTCTTGCCGTTGTCATCCTCCTATGCCTCCTGTTCTGGCCGACGTTCCGCCGCCTGCTGTTCAGGTACATCCTGGCGCAACTGGCCTACTTCGCGGTCCTTTTCGTGCTTGCCGCGCTTGTCTTCGCCACAATGAACAACGATCGGCAGCAACCGGCCGGCCCGGACCACCTCGCGGACACCCTGCAAGCTGCGGTCGGCGCTCCCGGGACCTCTTTGCTGGCCGACCCGCCGGATGTGTCGATCGCCCAACCACGGTCGACGGCCGAGATTCCTTTGTGGCAGATCGGATTGATCGCGGCTGCGGTTGTGGGGATCTTCCTCTCCTTCGTCTTCGCGGCTATGTACGCGTCCCGCAAGATCCGATCACCCTCCTCATCGGTCGTTCGCTCGTCCCTTCGCGACATCGCCACGGAAGCCGGCCAAGCCGTGAACCGTCTTCAGGCAGGGGAGGATCCGGCGTCCGTCATTCTGGAGTGCTACCGGAGGATGATCGCCCTTGTGGCGGACCGATCCGGCATCGAGAACCGCTCTTCGCTGACCCCGAGGGAGTTCGCGAAACGTCTATCCGTAAGGAACATGGACACAGATCCTATCGTCCGCTTGACAACCATCTTCGAGCAGGTGCGCTACGGAGAACGTCAGGCGGCACCGTATCGGGAGGAAGCCTTGGCCTGTTTCGCAGCAGTCCGCGACGCGTATGCCACGGCCGTATGATGTATGGCGACAGAGATACGCAAGGTGTCGACCGTCTAGGCAGTCACCGAGAAACGGCGTCTCGGAGCCGGATCCGCACCCGATGGATCCTTTCGGCAGGGATCACGGTGTGCGCGGTGCTCATCGTGTTGTTGTTCCCGCTGCGCAAGCCGTTTGTCCACGTCATCGTCACGCCGATTCTTGACGCACTCGGCGATCTCAAGCGTTGGACCGCGGCGCAGTCCCAGATCTCCATCTGGACCGCCATCACCGGTGTTGCATCGCTTGTTGCGTTTCTTTCCGTGCGCCCCCGGTGGATCCGGCGTCCGCGTTCCCTCCGATCGGGCCGGAAGGAACGTTCTGTTCCACCCGATCGCGAGATCCTCATCCGGGCGATCCGTCACGGAAACCGGAGCGTGTTGTACCGGGTGATCGTTGCCCGGCAAATGACCCGCTTGGCGCTGCGGTTGATCCGTCAGCGAGAACGCTGTGGCATGGAAGATGCCATCTCCAAGCTGGATCAAGGAGCCTGGCCCGCTCCCGACTCCGTCAAGGCGTTCCTCGCCGAGAGGCGTGGAACGGCCGCCCGCGGGCTTCGTGTCCCTGAACAGGCCTACGTGAAGAGACTCTCGGCAACGCTCGACTTCCTCGAGCGCTACGCGGAAGGGGAAGATCTATGAAACCGGAAGAGGTCGGAACCAAGGCAGCGGAGATCCTCCGTACGATTGAGCAGGCCGTCGTCGGGAAACACCGGCTGTTGGAATGGGTGATGGCGGGTGTGCTCTCCGGAGGACATCTGCTGTTCGAAGACGCACCGGGATTGGGGAAAACGTTGATCGCAAGATCGTTTGCGCAGGCCCTCGGCCTGGAGTTCAAGCGGATCCAATTCACCCCGGACCTTCTGCCCGGCGATGTAACAGGATCCGATGTGTTCGATCGGAAGGAGGACCGCTTCCGCTTCGTGCCCGGGCCGATCTTCACGCATGTCCTCCTTGCGGACGAGATCAACCGCGCAACTCCCAAGACACAGTCCGCGCTGTTGGAGGCGATGCAGGAGTTCCAAGTATCGATCGGAGGCATGACCCGGCCGTTGGCTGAACCGTTCGTTGTCTTCGCCACCCAGAATCCGATTGAGTTCGAGGGTACGTTCCCGCTTCCCGAAGCGCAGATCGATCGATTCATCATGCGCGTCGGGGTCGGGTATCCGGAGCTTCCGGACGAGGTGGAAATCGTACGTCGGCGCGAGCAGCGACACACCGACGAGGTCACCCTGCCGGTGGTCTCCTCACGTGCTGACATCCTCGAGATGCGCGGCGCCGTCGAGACCGTTCATATCGACCCCGACCTGGAAACGTACATCGTTTCGCTGGTTCGCCGGACACGCTCCGAATCGAGCGTCAGGCTCGGAGCGAGCCCCCGCGGCGCACTCGCTCTGCTCAAGCTGTCACGCGCGCTCGCCGCCGTTCGCGCTCGTGACTACGTCCTGCCCGACGACATCAAGGAGATCGCAGTCGCCGCCCTTGCACATCGTCTGCTGCTCGAGCCCGAGTTGTGGGCCAAGGCGATCAGCGCCGAGGATGTCGTACGCTCGGTTCTCGATGCGGTTCCTGTTCCCAAGGTCGAGAGATGATCCGTGGGGCACTGCGGATCCCCGGGCTCCTGACGCTGCTCCTGCTCACCGCCGGCATCGCCACAAAAAGCTCCGCGGTCATCCTTGTCGCCGTTCCCTTCATGGTGTACATGGCCGTCATGCTTGTGTTTTCCGCGGGTCCGCGCCCGAATCGTGGCTTACTGCGCGCCGATCGTAGGTTCTCGCAGCAACGCTGCGTTGAGGGCGAAGAGATTTCGGTCACCACGGAGCTTTGGAGTGCCAGGCCGTCCCTCGTCGTGATCTCCGATCGCTCCGCCCTCGATGCAATCCGGGGGACCGTCGAAGGAGCAACGACAGGGGCGTTTCGCCTCCAGCCGGCACTTCTTGCCGCACAAGATCCAGGCGATGACGTTCCTCCGTCCGCAAGCCTCGGCTACACCATCCGCCCAAGCCGGGGCGAGTTCCGTCTTGGCGGGACCCGTGTCACATCGTTTGCCCCCTGTCCGCTGACCCCCCGGACGCTGGTTCTCGAGAACCCGTCCACGCTACGCTCCGTTCCGCGGACATCGTTCGTTCCTCCCGTACAGATCCGCCCGCGGAGAACCCGGGTGTACGCAGGCTCCGTCAAAACCCATCTGGGGGGGAGCGGCCTCGACTTCTTCGGTTGCCGCGACTATGCGCCGGGAGACAACACCCGCGCCATCAACTGGCGGATCGTCGCCCGTACCGGCAGCTTGGTGGTGAATGAGTTCGAGCAGGAGAGGATCGCCGATGTTAGTGTCATTCTCGATTGCCGCGCATCACCGTATGCGCGATCGGGGGCGCGTCGGCTATTCGATGATTCCGTCCGAGCCGCGGCAAGTTTCTCCGTGCAGTTCCTCCGGTCCGGGAACCGCGTCGGGCTGCTGATGTACGGAGATATCCCGGATTGGGTCTATCCAGGCGTCGGGAAGCTGCAAGAGGTGCAAATCCTCGATGCTCTGTCCCATGCCCACACCAGCAACCGAGAAGCGTTCCGAGCTCTCCGCAACCTGCCCACGCGCCTGATCGCTCCCGAAGCACAGTTGGTCATCATCAGCCCCCTGGTGGCATTCGATGATGCCGCCGTGCTATCCGAACTGCGGGCACTCGGCTACGAGCTTCTTCTCGTGTCTCCGTTCAGTTCGGGATCAACGATGACAAGCGAATCGAGCGGAACGGCCGATGCGGTCGCCGACCGTACGGTGCGCGTGCTGCGGACGTCTCAGATGACGGCTGTGCGGCGGCTCGGGGTCCAAGTGATCGAATGGGATACATCAGCGGCACTGGCAACGGCCGTGGCTCAGCTTCACCACGGAAGGAGGCGAGGGACACAATGAACGGGTGGGCAGCGTTGCTGTTTGTCGCCGGCGGCTGTCTCCTGGCGGGCGTTACATGGAGCTTTCTTGGACAGGCTGCCCCGGCGCTTCTGTTCGGGCCGCTTCTTGTCACGCTTCCTGCCGCAGTCTGTATTGCGATCCGTCGTGTTCGCGGCACCCTGTCGTTCGCTCTGTGGCTGCACTCGGGGTTTGCAGCGCTCCTCGCGTTGATGGGAGCCTCGCCGTTTGCCGTTTCCGCCTCGGTGGGGCTGGTGCTTTTCGGATGGCACACAGAGCGGATCGAACGCGTTCTCGGTGGATCCGGGGGCAAAGCTCATGCATCCATTCTGGTTCGGGTGATTGTCTGGGAGGCCGGTGTTCTGATGCTTGGCCTTGGACTGGTGGCCGTCGCCCAGGCGTTCCGTGGCGGGCTGCAGATTCCGTTTGCCGCTTCTGCTGCCGCGGCTGCGGCGGCCCTATTGCTTCTGGCCGCAGCGCTCCGTCGAGCGCTCACAGCTATGTAGCGAGACACCCAGAAAAGAAGCGGGGTGCTTCCCGATGGCGCCACGCAACACAAGAAGAAGCGGGGTGCTTCCCCAACGCACCCCGCTCGGGTCCTGCAATCCGGACTACGGCTCGTCGATGTAGACCTCCCCGCAGACCGGAGCTTCAAACCGTCTTCCTGCCGAATACGAACTCATCAATCCCTCGAACGTGGTCGATGTGTGTCCACCGGCGGGGTAGAGCCTGTACGCCAGTGTCCGCACCTCCGATTCATACAGCATTTCCATCCACAGAACGACGTATCGTTCCCCTTCGCGCTTGACGAGTCCGCCGGAACTGTCGACGATCTCCATCATGTACCCGGTGGGCGCGGTTTCCGCCACGGCGGGGGAAGAGATCGTGCCCAGCGCCGTCACCATGACCAGCACGTAGATCGAGCCGTCGCGATCGACCATCTGCGTTCGCTCGGCGATCAAAGGTGCCTCGCCGATGTACAGCCCTTTCGTTCTCGACGCACGGTAGCCTGCGGAGTCGGCGACTCGCACGGTGACTTCCACATAGCCCTCGGTCGTGTACTGAGCATCGACCGTTGCTTGTCCGGCCGTTTCCGTTTCGAAACGTCCGTCCCCATCGAGATCCCACTCGATCTCCGCGACATCGCTACCCAAACAGCCCTGGCACAACGCCAAAGTAACCGTCTCGCCGACGCCGGGATTGAATGTGGACGGATCGAAGTCCACATCGGCCGCCACCACCACTCCAGCGCTTGCGATGAAGAGTCCCATGAAGAGGATTGCGGCGTATCGCTTCCAGACCCTCACGTCTTCTCCCTTCTCTTCTGTCTCAACGTTCGTTCACCCTTCCTCAAGCATCCGCGCGACCCGCCGCCTACGGCAACGGGTCGTACACGGATGTGTCGGTCAACCAAAACGCGATCAGGTCCTGAATCAGCATCAAGTCAACGGTTTCGCCGCCCGTATGCGGCACGTCATCGCCCGAAAGCCACAGCGAAACCGCATACTGAATCTGATCGAAGCTGAACTCCGGAGGGAGGCAGATGTTGATCATCTGCCCGGCCGTATCCCAGTGCGTAATCGCAATGGGAGTGGAAACGAACTCGACCCGAGTGATCTTGTCCTCGCCGGCAAGCTGCTGAGCGAAGCGGGGAGAAGAGCTGGAACCGACGCCGACAATCGTCACCGACTCGCGCCCGCCGGGCTCCCCTTCAGCGGTCTGGTCCGACGCGAATCCACCGGTTGGCGCCGTCAGCCGGTACTGGATCGTCCTTGTGTCGCCATCCTGCAGAGTTTCCAAGAACAACCAGTCCACTGCGTGGGCTGCCACGTCGTGATGGGGCGTCGCGCGGTTGTTCTCCACCAGTTCAAGGGCCCATCCGTCCGGGGTGACCTCGTGAATCACCAATCCGTGGATCTCGGTGTTGACATCGATCGTCAGGGATACGTCGATCGTCGCCCCTTCGATCGTCTCATCGTTGGGAAGGCATGTTTCGATCGTACGGACGATCGAAACGCTCGGGAAGACCTCGATCGCGCGCTCGAACTCCCCGACACGGCCTTCACTGTCGGTTGCCCAGAGCGTAACGTCACGCAGTCCTTCCGCAGCAAACGCGTGGATGATGACGGCGTCTTCCGTCACATCGTCGATGATTCCATCACCGTCGAAGTCCCAGGCGTAGCTCTCGACTCTGCTGTCCTGGTACACAACGGTTCCGGTCGCATCGAATGTCGTCTCCACACCGATCCGCGGTTCGTTCGGCGCTGCAAGGAAGAACGCTGTCGGTGCGAGCGGTTCGCGCGCCTTGATCTCGAGCGGATCGATCTCGATCGTCACCTCTTCACCGCGGAAGTTCACGGCACGCACGACGGACCCGTCATCGGTCGGCCAGACCCCTTCTTCGGTTACGGCGATCTCGATCACGGCTTCCCATCGCTCGGGAAGCGCAATCTCCCACTGAAGAAGCGTTCCGTCTCTCTCCCGGACCACGCGGGTCGGAAGCGGTGTTGCTTCTACGAAGTGAACCGGTTCGGGCAGCATCTTCTCGATCACGATCGTCGGAATCACCGGCTCGACGGAAAGAAGCGTTTCGATCTCGTCAAGCAGCGTCTCCGTTCGGCGGGGGAAGAAAACACCCCCCGTAGCCTCGGCCAGATCCTCGAGGAGGCTCTTGTTGATGAGGTTCCCGACACCGATCGTCATCATGACAATCCCGGCTTCCCCCGCGACATCTCCTTCTACGTCGGGGGTACGTCCGGCGTTGTTCTGGCCGTCGGAGAGCACGATCTCAAGCAGGAGCGCCCCGTCGCGTCCGTCGGCGAGAAGCTCTTGCCTTGCGACACGAAGACCTTCTCCAAGCGCGGACTTACCGCCAACCTCCAGATCGGCGACGATCGCTTTCGCCTGGGTCTTCGTCACCGCCAGGGTCGCATCAAGCACGGCCCGATCCGAGAACGACACAACGCCGACCCGATCCTGTTCCCCGAACAGGTCGATCAACGCCAACGCCAACTCCTTGGCCGTGGTCAGCGTTCCTGTCGCCGTCGCAGAAACGTCAATAACAAGGACGCAATCCACGGGCACGTCGTCTTCGGGCAGATCTCCTGTCAGAAGAAGCCGCAGTTCTGCAACGTCCGGATCCGCACCCATCCCGGCCACGTAGATATCCCCCGGGACAAGCACCTGCTCCACCTCGACAAACCCCGCCTCTGCAAACGCTCCGATCCCAACAAAGAGCGTTACGAGAACCCCTAGGAGGACGGCGAGGGGAACTCCCCTCGCCGCTTCGTATTTGCTACGCATCGCTACCATCTCCCTGCATCCGTAGAGATCGCTGAATCTGATCCATTCGGTTTTCCCGGCACTAGAAGTCCGTGCAGGCTGGTGGATTCGGTTCGCACGGCTCTGGCGTGATATCGCACACGTCGGCAACCGTCGCCGGCAGCGGCTCGCAGATGTCCGTGTTGGTGAACCAGTAGGCCACAATGGTCTTCAACGTCTCGTAGTCGACCATGCCGCCACACGTCAGCGGGACTTCTTCATCCTCAAGCCAGAACGCGATGGCGCGTTGCATCTGCTGATAGGTGATCAGATCCGACAAGGAGATGTTCACCGAGTCGCTCACGACATCCCATCGGGAGATGGCGACAAGCACCGTCAAGCAGTCGCTGATGTCGACAGCGCTGTCTCCGATGACCCGCACCCTCTGGCACGGAAGGGCCGAATCGACTTCTCCGTACAGGTCGTTGCTACTGAGGAAACACGGATCACTGGACGGAGTTTCGATCGCAGCCGACATCGGAACTTCCACCTGATAGATGATGATGACGCACTCACCAGCAGGCAGTTTCCCGGGGTAGACCCACTCTACGGCGGACGCCTTGTAAGTGAACCCTCCATTGTCTACAGGGATCACACGCCATCCGGGTGGAAGATCCTCTTCCAGACCCACGCCGTACAGATCTTGATCGGCCCAAATCTCCACCTTCACCGTGAAGATGTTGCCTGCCGGAAGCCCGTCAAGCCCGTAATACCCTACGAGCACGTTGTTGCAGGGAACCGGCGTCGAAATCGTGCGCAAAGCGGTGATCCCCGCCTGCGGAACCAACGGAAGCGGCAGATCGACCGGCGTGCACGTGTAAGCGTACGCGGCCAACCGCTTCATCGTTTCCAGGTCGATCGTGGCCCCTTGCGTCCACGGTACGATCTCAGCGAACCGCCAGATATCCAGTGCGCGGGCAAGCTGTTGGGCCTCGATCTTCTGCGAGAGTCGCAGATCGATGCTGTCGTCCTGATCGATCGTTCCGCCGGGGATAAGGTGTGCAATCGCCGTCTCGATACGCAGCGTATCGTTGATTTCGATCGTATTGTCGCCTTCGACTTCCATCTCGAGCGCAGGAGACTTCGCCTGGAACGTTCCGGTGATATCAAAGCAGACCGGAAGCGTTGTCGCAATCAGCTGGTTGGACGTCGGCACCGTCACTTCGTACGAGATGACCTTGGTGGTGCCGGCGCTGATCTTCTCGATGAAGACCCATTGGATCTCCGAACGCTTGAACGCAGCACCTGCATTCTGAACCGGCGTAACCGTCCAACCCACGGGTAGATGTTCCTCCAACCCAACGCCGACAAGGTCGATTTCGGGTTCGATCGTCACCACCACAAGGAAGGTGCTGCCCGGCAGCGCCGTCATCGTGGAGATCGTTCGCTCCACATTGACCTCGAGTTCGGCGACAAACAGCGTATAGGTGTCCCTGTCACTGGCGCCATCGGCGTCCGAAGCACGGAGCCCGACACTCTTCATCCCGCCGACCGTGTACGTGTAGCTCACCACGGGATCGGTCGTCGTGAGGTCGTAGATCCCATCGCCGTCGAAGTCCCACTCGTAGGAAGCGATCGCTCCGTCGGCATCGTACGATGCCGAGGCGTCGAACGTAACGGGCTCGTCCACGCGGATCTCAGCCGTTGTCGCCGTAAACGACGCTTGCGGAGGCGAATTCAGCGCCGCCGAGATCACGATCGGGTCGAGCAGGTTCAACGTCAGCGTCGACGGACTCGCCAGACTCCCGTAGAGAAACTCCACGGAAGAGATCCCGCCCGTAAATTGCGGGAACAGCGTGATGTCCGCCTCTTCACCGAGGGGACCGACCACGAAACCGTCCGACATGCCATCCTGCCATCCCATGAACACATTCGCCGTCGGCGGCGTTATCGCCCACGTGTCGCGGAAATCGAATGCATCATCCCGGACAAGGAAGCTTGCGCCGGCGGGAACGCCGGACATGTCGATGGTCGTGGTCCCGGCCACTCCGTCGGGACCGCTCATAAGCGCGAACAGCGAGACCTCACCGGTCGACGTATTGCGATACAGGAAGAAAGTGGCGGTACCCGCCTTCTCCAGACCCGTTGTCGCAACACTTGCCGTATACCCGTAGAAGTCGGCCGCGCTGGAAGTGCTTTCCAGCGGAGTGACTTGCACCCGCGTTTCCCCTTGGCTGACCTGGTAGAATCCCTCTTGTGCGAACGCCGCGGAGCCGAGGAGGCCTACCAGCAACGCCAAGAGTAGGAAAAGGCCATGGGGACTGACCTTATGCACCTTCATTGCAACCTCCTTTTGTATCTATCATCCATCTCTTAGCAAAAAAGCCATAGTTCATGGCTACTGTATCCGAAACCCATTCGATACGTCTGTAACGCCAATCACCGTTCCAAATTCCCAATCGAGCCTCCCTGCTCACAAAGCGACCGCCATTTGCAGCGTGGATACCTCGATTGCTTTCTTCGCCGCTTCAAGGGGATCCGCCGTCACCAGCGAAAGGATCGGCCGATCCTCCTGTACAACCGAAGTCGTAAACGTGATATCTCCAGCGTCCGTGAACACGGTCGTGAACAAGCTCACCGTCGCTGTCCGCTCCAAGCCGAATACCAGTCCAAGCGGCGTCAACACGGCTTGCACCGCTCCGCCCAACAGCGTGCCGAATCCCGTCCACAACAGGGCTCGTTCCGCACGAAAACTGATCTCGTCGGACCAGTCCACAAAGCGATGGATCACGACATAGTCAACGTCCAAGGTTTGCGCCAGATTGCGGAGGCCGCTCAGTGTCAAGCTGGTTCCTACATACGTGTTGGTTCGGCGTTGGGCAAGCTGGATTTCACCACGGGTCGACACCGAAGCGCCTGTCACGATGGAGCAGCGCTGCACCGCGTAGTTGAAGAGGTACTCCAAGTCGGCACTGGGCACAGCGGCCGCTGCCTGAACGAACACGGCAACGCTCTCTCCCTGGGGAAAGGCGGCCCAGGGGATCGTTGCCGCACAGAGTGCAACAAGAATCAGAGCGAGTTTTCTTGAATTGACCATTCGTCACCCCACCACCCGAGTTCCAGGTTGTGGGGTGAGTGTAGTCGTACGTGATGGGTGTTACCGAGGAACGGTGTCGAACCCGTTCCCCTGATTTGTCTAGCGACTCGTGGACATCTGTCCGCTTCGTGGATACAGCCGGACTACAACTCCAATTCCCGAGGCATCTGCGCCGCATGAGGATGGGTAGGACCTGCATAGATCTTGAGCTTTCGCAGCATCCTGCGGCCAAGGGTGGTCTTGGGAAGCATCCGCCGCACCGCTTCGTGGACCGGATGGGTCGGCCGCCGCGCAATCAACGTGCGATACGACATCTCCTTCAGGCCCCCGATGTAACCGCTATGACGCTGGTAGAGTTTCTGATCCCATTTATCACCCGTTAGGTGAACCCTCTCCGCATTGATCACCACGACGTAGTCTCCGGTGTCGACATGTGGCGTGTAGATCGGCTTGTGCTTGCCCTGCAGGATGATGGCGATCTCGCTGGCCAAGCGGCCGAGCGTCTTGCCGTCTGCATTCACTACGTACCAGTCACGCGTCCAACTCTGTCCGATCTCTTCGTTTTTCGCCACATAGGTGCGCTGCATGATGAAGCTCCTTCGTCTCCCACTTCGGATACGGACGGGATTATAGCCAAGCCGTTAGATGCTTTCAAAACCGCTTATGATCGTCGCCTCGGGCTCGGGTCCTACCGAGAGGATCGTGGCCGGGACGTCCAGTGCACCGGAAACGGCCTCTACATAGGCACGGGCTTCCCGCGGCAGATCATCGACCGATCGTGCTTCCGTTGTACGGCACATCCATCCCGGAATCGATTCATAGATCGGCTCACAAGGCTCCAGATCCCGCGGGGAGCTTGGCATCCGCTCGATCGTTTCTCCCCGCAGGCGATACGCCCGACAGATGTTGATGGTCTCGACATCGTCAAGGATGTCCAGCTTGGTGATCGCCAATCCGGTCGGACGGTTCAACCGCACGGCGTGCCGGAGGGCCACAAGATCCAACCAACCGCAGCGGCGCGGACGTCCTGTGGTGACCCCGAACTCCCCTCCTCGCTGCCGAAGGCGTTCTCCGCTCGCGCCGCTGAGTTCGGTCGGGAACGCCCCTTTCCCGACACGGGTCGTATACGCCTTGAGAACCCCGATCCGATGTTCGATCGGAGCAAGCGCGATGCCGATCGATTGAGCAAGCCCGAGGAACGTAGTCGCCGATGATGTCACGAACGGATACGTGCCGTAATCCACATCGAGGAGTGCCCCCTGGGCGCCCTCGAACAGCATCCGCTTCCCTTGGGCGAAACCATCCTCCAGGAGCCTCGATGTATCGGTGATCCGCGGCAGGAACGGCTTCGCTGTCTCCATCAGGTCTTCAACGATCGCCGCCGCCGAGAGCTCCGCGACACGCGGGTCGCCGCCCCACGCGGCACGGATCTGCGAAACGGCTTCCCCGACTCTGTTGATGAGATCCGTCGGATGCAGGAGGTCGCCGGCGCGGATCCCCGAACGTCCCGCTCGATCGCGATAGGCAGGCCCGATTCCCCGGCGCGTTGTCCCAATCTTTGCACCGCTTCCTTCAAGGTCCTCAAGAAGGCGGTGATACGGAAGGATCAGATGGGCGGTTTCGCTGATCTCCACCTGGGGACGGTAGCCCAGCCGGTCGGTCAGCTCGTCGTACTCCTGCCGAAGCGTCCACGGATCGATGACGACGCCGGCCGAGAGCACGCAGCGAGTCCCCTGATAGAACGCTCCGACCGGGATCTGATGGATCCCGAACGTCTCACCGTTGTGGACGACTGTGTGACCCGCGTTGGGACCGCCGTTGAACCGCACCACCATCTCCGCATCACGGGCAAGAAGGTGTGAGATCTTGCCTTTTCCCTCATCCCCCCATTGCATCCCGAACACAGCCGTTGCCATGATCCCCTCGCTACATCGCTCCCGCCCGCACCGATCGCAAAGCCACGGTGATCGAGCGTCCGTTGATATCGAGCTCGCCTTCGATGTTCGAACCCTCGAAGAGCCCCGGCTCAATCGAACTCGCCAATACCTCATCAGCCAATGCGTCGCGATACTTGGCGACCACCTCGGCAACCGGCGAGCCGTCATCGTACCCTACTTCGATCCGGTCCGTCACATCGAATCCGGCCTCCTTCCGCAACAGCTGGATCCGATGAGCCAGCTCCCTGACCCATCCCTGTTCCTTCAGTTCGTCCGTCAATCGGACGTCCAGCAGAAGGCGAACCGCTCCTTGCTGCACACAGACAAACCCGTCCGGCACCTTCGGCTCGAACGTGACGTCCTCCGCCTCCAGCCGCAGCGGTTCCCCGTCAACGATCGCGTCGATCGGCTCACCGTCGGCCAGGCGTTGCAGGAGCTCCTCCGCCGGCTGTGCCTGAATCCACTCGGCCACGCCCTGAACGCGCGATCCAACACGCGGGCCCAGCGTGCGAAAGTTGGGTCGCGCAATCCGGTCCAACCGGTGATCGATCGATGCAACCCACTCCACCTTCGCCACATTCAGCTCCCCACACAGCAGCGATTCCACGTCCGCCGGAAGCGGGTCGGATTCGACCGCAAGCGACGCCAGCGGCTGACGAACTTTGGTTTGCGCTTCGTTTCGGGCCTGGTGCCCCAACGCCGCAATCGACCGCGCCTTGATCATCGCTTCATCGAGAGCTTCGTCGCGTGCCGCCGTATCCGGAATCGGATACGCCGCGAGATGCACGCTTTCCGGCATGTCCTCCGTGCGCAACGACCGGTATAGGCACTCGCTGATGAACGGAATGAACGGTGCACACAGCCGCGCAAGATCCAGCAAAACCGCCCTCAGCGTGGCGTACGCCGCGATCTTGTCCGGCCCCATGCCGCCCTTCCAGAACCGTCGCCGCGACAGACGCACGTACCAGTTGGAAAGGTCCTCCACCAACTGCTCGATCGCACCGGTCGCCGTTGTTACATCATAGACATCGAGAGCCGAAACCACTTGCTCGATGCAGCCGGCCGTCCGCGACCGGATCCACCGGTCGATCAAGGCAGGCTCGCCGCCTTGCTCGTCGTGCACGACCGGGTCGTACGCATCGATCGACGCATACAGGGCGAAGAAATCGTGCGTGTTGCGCAGCGTGTCCAGGAACCGGTACAACGGATCCTTGACATCCGCTTCGGCAAGCCGTTTCGACTTCCACGGCGCACTGGACGAATACAGATACCAACGGGTGCAGTCGGCTCCGTAGGCGTTGATTACATCCCACGGATCGAGGACGTTGCCTTTGCTCTTGCTCATCTTCAGCCCGTTCTCGTCCAGCCCCAGCCCTGTCCCGATGCAATTCCTGTACGGCGCTTTGCCGTGCAGAATCGTGCTTGTCGCAAGCAGGGTGTAGAACCAGCCGCGCGTTTGCTCCATCGCCTCACAGATGAAGTCGGCGGGGAAGCTCTCGTGAAAACGGTCTTCGTTCTCGAACGGGTAGTGCCATTGAGCCGAATGCATGCTGCCCGAATCGAACCAGGTATCGATCACATACGGTACCCGCTTCATTTCGCCACCACACTCCGAACAACGAACCGTGATCCGATCCACGTACGGCCGGTGCAGCTCGACATCCGCCGCTTCCTTCGCATCGATCGCGCGTTCCACCAACTCCTGCCGGCTTCCGATC
>CAZKPU010000055.1:0-15858 GCA_964554715.1 uncultured Thermotogae bacterium
TCTGATAAAATCAAACGAATAGTAAAGGACATAGAACTAAAACTTACAGAAAACATCCTGGCTCAGCGGGGCGTTCAACCTCACCGGCACAGTGGAGTCGGTGATCACTCCATCGGATGTCCACGCCGGGGTATCCCTGGAGTGGCTTCCACCAGTTGTCGTTCCGGATTGTGTCGAGTTGCTTGTGGATTCCTTCGTATCCGGAGGGGTATGGAGTGGATTCCAGGTCTACGGCCTGCGAGTCGAGGGACCCGTTTCCGAGCATGTCTCCGTCTCCTCTGTGACATCGCTGCAGCCGTCGGATTTGGCAACCAATGCCCGCATGACGGGTTTCGTCGATTACTGGGAAGTGTTGGCTCTTGCAGGCGAGATCAACCTATGCGGTGAGTGCCGCGGAGACTGGGACATCTCGACGTACTTCGGAACCACGCAGAGCGCACTCTTCGACTGGGGAATGACACGGGTCGGGTTTCGTGCACGCCGGAACGCCGACTTCGAGCTCTCCTCGACACTCTACTTCCGGTCGGGCGACCTGGGGGATCCCACCGTGGAACTGGTGATCGGGGCCGTCACTCACTGGTAGCTTCGCGGTCGACGAACCAAGTCACTTCGCCCTGCACGGGCGCAATCTGCGATGCGGGCAGGTCTTCCCCGCTCCGGATCCTTGCGAGGATGCTCCGCTTTGGCCGTCCAGCGGCCAGGAACAGGATGTGATTCGCTTGGTTGAGCAACGGAAACGTCAACGTGATCCGGCAGGGAGGCTGCGCGGACACGGTCACGTCACGGACCCACCGGTGACCTTCGTGAAGCGCCGGATGGGTTGGGAACAGGGATGCCGTGTGGCCGTCGAGGCCGACGCCGAGGATCGCAAGGTCGATCGGAAGGCGGTTGCGGTCTCCCCGAAGTGTGGCAAGCGCCCGAAGCCGCTGCTCGTATTCAACGCCGGCTTCCGCAGGAGAGATTTCTCCCCGAATGCGGAGGATGTTCTCCGGGGGGATCGGAACCCGGTGCAGCATCGCCCGGTATGCCGCCCGGTAGTTGCTTTGCTCGTGATCCGGCGGAACGCAGCGCTCGTCCGCCCAGAGCATGTGGATCTGTTGCCAGGGGACGTTCCCGTACCAGCGTTCACGCGGGTTCCCCAGCAGGCGATAGAGCGGTTGCGGAGTCTCTCCCCCGGAAAGGGCGATCAAGCACGATCCCCGCTCGGAACACGCCTCGACGGCGCGGCGTGCAAACGCGTCGGCGGCTCCGCGGATCATCTCCTCCGAGGACCGAAACACCACCCAGCGCATCACAAGCGCTTCTCCTGCTGCTCGGGCTGACAGTGACACATCCACGTTCTTCCTTCGCCGAGGAGGTCATGCGCTGCGGCCGGGCCGGGGCTGCCGGCGCTGTACCGGTAAACGGGGAACGTAGGATCGCCCGCCATCGCCAGGGCGGGAGTGACCGCCCCCCACGCAAGTTCGATCTCATCACCGCGGATAAACAACGACGGATCACCCCGGAGAGCGTCGAGAAGGAGCCGCTCATACGCATCCATCATCTGTCCCGGCGGGAACTCGCGAGCGTAATCGAAGTCGAGATCGGTCAGCCGCGTCCGCATCCCCTCGCCGGGGACCTTCGTATGGATCTGGAGCTTGACTCCTTCTTCCGGTTGCAGCTGAAGCATCAGACGGTTGGGAGCCGGAATCGAAGTGTCCGCGGTGAACAGCTTCTGAGGCGTGGGACGGAACTGCAGGGTGATTTGCGTCGTCTTTTCGGCCAGGGCCTTCCCGGAGCGAACGAAGAAAGGAACGCCGTTCCACCGCCAGTTGTCAATGTGCAGCCTCAAGGCGGCGTACGTTGGTGTTCGCGAACCAAGCGCGACACGATCGGTGTCTGGGTAGCTGTCGTACTGGCCGAGCACGACATCCGTTTCTCCAAGCGGACGGAGGGCCATCAGAACCTTGACCTTCTCATCCCGTAACTGCCGGGGGGTAGATGCAGCTGGAGGCTCGATGGCGGTGAGTGCTAGGAGTTGAAGGACGTGGTTCTGAACGATATCCCGCAGCACACCGGCGCGATCGTAGTACGAAGCTCGGTCGCCTACGGTAACCGCCTCCGCGACCGTGATCTGCACGTGATCCACGTACTGCCGAGACCAGAGAGGCTCGAACACGGAGTTTGCGAACCGAAACGTGAGGATGTTCTGCACGGTTTCCTTGGCGAGGTAGTGGTCGATCCGGTAGATCTGGTCTTCGTCGAATGCGTGATGGATCTGTCGGTTCAGATCCTCAGCGGATCCCCGGCTGTGTCCAAACGGCTTCTCGAAGATGACCCGTTGCCATCCTCGTTCTCTCCGGGTGAGGCCGGCGTCGTTGAGGCCTTCGACCACCGCTGGTGCAAGCTCCGGCGGGATCGCAAGGTAGAACAGCACATTGCCTTCGGTGCCGTCCCGCTCATCAAACTGATCGAGCTTGCCGGCGATCTGCGTAAAGGTCTCCGGAACGTCGAAGCCACCGGCCACGTAGTCGAACCGCTCTGCTCCTTCGGGCCAGCGCTCGCAGAGGTGTCGATCCGGTTGCAGACGGGCGTACTCCTGGAGCCCTTCCAGTAGGTGATTGCGAAACCCGTCCGCACCGATCGGGGATCGCGAGACCCCTAGGATTCGTGTCTGAGGCGCCAGCTGCCCCGCACAGGCAAGGCTGTGGATCGCCGGGCCGAGCTTCCTTTTCGTTAGATCCCCTGTTGCACCGAAGATCACCACCGTGGCCGGCACGTTAGCCATTTCGACCACCCGGAGGAGTCTCAGTAGAGACAACGCTGTGGCCGCCGAAGCGCTGCCGTAAGGCGGCGAGCAGCTTGGCGGCGAAGCTCTCAGGCTGTCGGCTGACGAGACGGGCGAGGAGGGACGCTGTGATCACCGGAGCGGGGACATCAAGATCGATCGCCTCGGCGACCGCCCAACGGCCTTCCCCGCTGTCGGCGACCCACCCCTTGACGGCGGATAACGTCGGATCGTCGTTCAGAGCGGAGGCGACAAGATCGAGGAGCCAGGATCGAATCACGCTTCCATGACGCCAGATCGATGCCAGGTTTGCGAGATCAAGGGGTTGCTCGAACGACTCCGTTGCAGCGAGGATCTCGAACCCCTCTGCATACGCCTGCATGAGTCCGTACTCGATGCCGTTGTGCACCATCTTGGCAAAGTGGCCGGCCCCTGATGAACCGATGCGACCCCACCCCAGATCGGTGTCGGGGGCGAGGCAAGAGAAGATCGGCGACAAACGATCGATGGCTGTCTCCGGTCCCCCGAGCATCAAGCAGTACCCTTGTTCAAGCCCCCAGATCCCTCCGCTGGTTCCCGCATCGATCATCACGATCCCTTGCTCGGAGGCTGTTTGGGATCGCCGCTTTGTGTCTTTGTAGTTGGAGTTTCCGCCGTCAATGATGGTGTCTCCCGCGGACAAGCCGTCGACAAGCTGTGCGATGACCTGTTCCGCCGGTTCGCCAGCGGGAACCATGATCCAAACCGTGCGGGGTGGGTGGAGTACCCGGATCATCTCCTTGATGGAAGCGGTTCCGCGAACGGACGGCTCGGAGCCGGTGAGCGAAGCGACGGCTGCCGGATCGCGATCCATGACGACAACAGCGTGACCTGCGCGAGCCAACCTGCTTGCCATGTTCGCGCCCATCTTGCCGATTCCGATCAGCCCCAGTTCCATGTTCCCTCACCTCCGTGGGTGATTCCGATGATCTGCGGTCTCGGCGGTTGTCTCCTCTCCGTTCGGACGCGAACCCGCTTCCCGGGGGCGTCCGATTCCGCTAGATCCTGGCCAGAAGCGTTCGCAGGGCTTCGGCCGGCCGGTCTCCCAGCATCAGGGAGACGACGGACCGACCTGCATCTTCGATCGCCTCACGATCTCCGGTCGCTTGGGCGGCGAGCAAGGAGGCGAACGTCAGCGATGTCTGTTCCGATCCTGCTTTGTCGGGGATAGCGAGGTCGTTTTCGGGCAACGACAGAAGCTGGAGGAATCGTCCGCTTCTGGGTCCGCCCTTGTGGAGCTGTCCGGTGGAGTGAAGGAATCGCGGTCCGTATCCGGCTGTGGTTGCGCAGTGTGCGTTGCGGGCGATGACCGCTCTCAGGTTGGCGAGCAATGCGTCGGCCTCCGGAGACGCCGGTATGTAGGCCTGGATGGCGGCGTATCCGTTGACGGGGATTGATTTCAGGAAGGAGGCAAGCTGTTCCGCTGCCGTCTCCTTGCTGTTTGGCTCTTGTTCGAGAAGCGGAGCCCGACCTTGCTCCCGGAATGCAGCAACGCGCTGGCGTGCCCGGTGTTTGGATGCCTCGACGTCCGGTTGGTTGAACGGGTGGATTCCCAGGATGTGTCCGGCGACCGCTGTCGCGAACTCCCAGAGGATGAACAATCCTCCCAAGTCACGTGGATCCCTCGCACGTATCCGGATGAGCGGATGCCCATCGTTCGCAAGGTCTCGGGATCGGGTGCGGAGCTGAGCCACCGGGTCTCTACCGGCCTCGATCTCGACGAACAGGCGATCGTGTCCATAGCTGGATCGTTCGAGATCGGGTTCACCGACCACCGGGATGATCCCAGTTCCCTCTTTGCCGGTACTCTCCGCGATGAGTTGCTCCAGCCAAGCGTCGAACTCCGGCAGCGCGCTCGACGGGAGAACGGTCAGCTTGTCGCGTCCCTCGGCTGCCAATGCGCCGAGAACGGCGCCCAAGCGAGCTCCGGGGTTGCTGGCGGCGCAGAGTTCCATCGCACAGGCTTCGGCCATCGTTTGGGCCGTGGCAAGGAGTTCCCCGATGTTGATTCCCAGGATCGATGCGGGAACGAGTCCGAAGAACGACAACGCCGAATACCGGCCGCCGAGGTTGGGGGCGTTGAGGAAGATCTTGCGGAACGCAAGTTGCTCGGCCAGTGCCGTGAGGGGACTGCCTGGATCGGTGATCGCGACGAACCTCTGGCCACACTCGGAGAACGGCAACACGCGCCGAGCGCGGTTGTAGCAGCTGCGGAACAGAGAGAGAGTCTCGATCGTCGTTCCCGATTTGGTGGCAACGATGAACAGCGTGGTTTGCGGGTCGAGCGGATCGATCACGGTGTGGATGGCGTCGGGATGTGTCGTGTCGATGACTTGCAGTGGGATGCCTTCGGCTTGAACGCCGAACGATTGGCGGAAGACGTTTGCCGCCAGGCTGCTTCCGCCCATCCCAAGAAGCACGGCGGTGCGGATTCCGTCTTCTCTGAGCGTCTGCGCGAACCGGTGCAACGCATCGATCTGATCGGTGTACGTCTGGGGAGTATGGAGCCAATCGAGCCGATCCTCGATCTCGCTTGCGGACGAACTCCACAGCGTGAAATCATGGTTCCAGATGCGCTCTGTCACGTGCTCTTCGTCAAGGCGTTCCAACGCTGCGGTCAGCTTCCGATGATCCTCGCAAGCGTCGATCTCAAGGTGAACCGGATCGTGAGTGATCCGCCCGTATTCGGCCAGCCGCCCAGCGATCTTCCCGATCAAGGCAACAAACGAGGCTTCGAACTTGTCCAATCCCTGCGTAAGAAGCTCATCGGTCACGGCCGCAAGGTCGACATCTCGTTGCGCGAGGCGTGTCAGGATCGACTGTGCGCCGTCGGCGTCCGGAAGCCGTGACCCATCGGCTTGACCGTGGTCGAGGACTGCGTTCAGAGTCTTCAACGGAACCGTGTTCACTGTTTCCGGAGCGATCAGAGAATCCACATACAACGTATCCGGATAGGCCGGGTTCTTGGTGCTTGTGCTCGCCCACAACGGTCGCTGCGGGTACGCTCCGGCTGCTGCCAATCCTTTCCACCGTGGAGAAGACAGCGACCTCTCGAAGGTGTCGTACACGAGGGCTGCCGATGCGATGGCCGTTTGCCCGAGAAGCTCCGTTGCGTGCCGTTCCTCCAACAACGGATCCACGGCGGAGTCGATCCGGCTGACGAAGAACGACGCCACCGAGGCAATCTTTGAGATGGGTTCGCCGCGCTCGATCCGCTTCTCAAGCCCTCGCTGGAACGCATCAAGTACGTTCGCGTATCGCCCAACGGAGAAGATGAGGGTAACGTTCACGTTGATTCCTTCCCCGATGAGTCGCTCCAGCGCCCGGCAACCTGCTGCTGTCGCCGGCACCTTGATCATCGCGTTCGGGCGGCCAATCCGCTTGAACAGCCGTTTCGCTTGCGCGATGGTGGCGTCCGCATCCATTGCCAGACGGGGATCGACTTCCAGGCTGACGTACCCGTCTTTGCCGCCGCTTCGATCGTACGTCGGTCGCAGGAGATCGGCTGCCGCTTGGATGTCGGCGATCGCCAACGATTCGTACGCCTCCAAGACCGAGACATCGCTCGCCGCGAGTCGTTGCAGGGACGACTCGTAGTCCGTGCCGCCGGCGATGGCTTGTTGGAGGATCGTCGGATTGGATGTGACTCCGGTGATGCCCAACTCGATCCAACGTTCGAGTTCGCCGAACGCAAGGAACGAGCGCTGGATGTGATCCATCCAAATCGACTGGCCCGCTTGAGAGATCAAGTGGATGTTGCTCATGCTCATCCTCCTTCTCGGCCGTTACCCGTCCATGGACCTCTGCTACCCCAAGCATCCCGGATCTTTCGTGAGGAACCGTCTACGGATTCTATACAAGTCGGGAAGATCCGTCCTATGCCCAGCCTGTCTCTACGGATAGATCCGCCTTACGAACGGACGATCGAGCTCTCGCCACGAGCCAGATCCACTGTCGATCGGCCTTTGGTCTCCGGTTGCGGCGTCGGCCGTTCGTCGGGCGGGATTACGTCATCGGTGAGAAGCTCACGGGCCGCGATCCCGAGCAACGCCGGCTGTTTCTTCATCACAACGCGGATCGGAAGGCCTGCCGCAAACTCGCGGAACCGGCCTTTGTCCGAGAACGCATGGGCAAAGGATGACGTCAGGAATCCGATCAGTCGAGGGGGGAGCCCCCCTGCAAGGTAGACGCCACCTGTGGCAAGCAACTTCAGGGCGAAGTTCCCGGCTTCCGCCGCAAGGATCTCGACGAACAACTCCACAGCACGACGGCAGAGTTCGATCGGCTGGGTCGTATCCTTGGCAGCATCGATGATGATCGGAGTCCGATCCTCCGCCTCCGCAAGCTGCTCGGCGAGCCAGGCGGGCTCCATCCCGCCGGTCTTGTCGCGCAGGAATTCGTAGATGAGAGGCAGGGCCAATCCCGAGCAGACGCGTTCAACGCTCACATGTCCGTACCGGCTTCGAGCAAAGGCGAGGAGCTGCTCTTGAACAGGCGTTCGCGGTGCGAAATCCACGTGCCCGCCCTCGGATGGATGTGCGCGATACCGGGTTCCATCCCACACGAGAAACGCCTCTCCCAGTCCTGTGCCCGGTGCGAGTACGGCAATCGGGCCGTGAGGGGTCGCATCTGCCTGCTGAAGCTCGACCCATTCGTTCGAGCGGAGCAACGGGATCGCTCCTGCGATCGCCTCCAGGTCATTGATCACGACGACGCGCTCGGCGTCGAGAGAATCCTTGACCTGGCCGGCGTCGATCACCCACGGGAGGTTGGTCAGCGTCGACCACTGCCTTCTGACCTGTCCTGCCACCGCGATGCAGACCTGCCGCACCGCGACACCCCGCTGAGAGAGGAACGCATCCACGAGTTCGATCAATCCGCTGTACGCCCGGCTTGGCAGTGTGCCGTGAGCGATCGGCCGAAACGGGCCGGACTCTCGGGAGAACAGGGCAAGATCCGTCTTGGTTCCGCCGACATCCACCGCAAGGAGATCGGCGACCATGTGTGGTGCATCCATGTCGTGTAGTGGTACCCGACCGGCAGGTCTTTGGTCAAGCCGTGTGCCGTGGCTTGGCGCAATCAGGCACCGTGCCTCCGGGCAGGTTTCTCGGACAGGAGGTTGATGAAACCCTGCGGAACGGCGCAGGTCCACAGTTGCAGATCGCAACCACCGGCCGACAGGCGGGATCCATTCCACATCAGGATCTCGGGAAACCCGAGCGGTCCAAGAGCCTGAAGAACGCGTGTGGCTCCCTCCACGATGGCGGGAAGGCCGAATGTGCGAGCTCCGGACGCGATCATCACCTGTTCGTAGGGCCAGACGGACCCCAGATGATAGGCATCGTGTGCGTAATCCGTCTGTCCGGGGGCATAGCTCCGAAAGCCGTAGGGGGTGGAGAGCCGATCAGCGGCCGCACGAACCCCGGAGAGGCACTCCTGCGAAACGTCGCCCGGGACAAGATAGGCCAGCATGTGCAGGGCGTCGGAGGACACGCCCGACACAGCGACGTCGCGATCGCGCGCGATCAAGGGGATGCCGAGATTCGCGTCCCAAAGAGAATCCTCGAGTTGAGTGACAAGGCGAGCTGCAGCGACATGGAGATCGCTTGACTCCCACGGGAGTTCGATCACCGAACTCAGAGCTGCGAGGGAACGAAGGCCGCAAGCCGTTTGGGCTTGTACCAGTGAGTACGAAACAGGGTACGCGATGTCTTTGCGGCCCGGGAGATGCGAGTCCTTCCAGTAGGTCGCATAGGCGAAGTACCTCGTGGCTCCGCAGTATGCGGGATCCTCGACAAACACGTCGTTCCGAATGTGCTTGATGAGATAGGTGCCGGCGGCTTCGATGGCCGGCCTGATCAGCCGGAGAAGCGTGAGATCCGCTTCGGCGCTCGATTGGGCCAGACGGCTTGCCGCGATGAGAAACAGCTGGCTGGTTTCGGCGGCGTTGTAGTGGGACTCGAACCCGTCCCGTACCACGCGGTTCCATTCGTGAAGAACGCGCCCTGGCTCTTCCCCTGTCACCGGATCGAGTTCTGTGCCGATGGTGTGCGCAGCGAAGCGGATCGACTCGCGAAGCAACGATCGTGACGACAGCATGAGCGCTGTCGTAAGAAGATCCCTTGGGAACAGCCCGAAGTGTGTTTTTCCACCCTGACGGCCCGCATTGAACACCTCAAAGCGCGCCTCGGAATCCGTAAGCACGGCTCGAAGCGTTCTCATGCCATCTTCGGCCTGAGGCATCAGCTTTGCGGACCGCTTCAACGGTGGCAACATCCGTGGTGAACCTCCCCTCTTGTCGTACAGCATAGCGTGTTCGTGGCAAGGGACAAGAAGAACGGCTTTGACGTCTCAACCCGGAAGATCCCGGGGGGGCGCCCCGGCGAAGGATTGACAGCAACGCTCTCGACCCTGTAGGCTGCATCGTGGCGTGCATGGTTTGGAGAATGGGATCAGACCCGGCGGAAGGATATCGGCTCTCCACACAGCACCTCGCGAACCACCGAACGCGTCTCTCCTCGCGTCCCGGGAGCCGTCCTTAACTGGCTATTGTCGGTAGACCGTGACGAATTCTTCCGGCTCACTCGTTCCCCTCATGGAAGTGCCGCTCATGTTGCAGCAGAAGTTACGACGAAGGAGGTGAATGCCCCGATCAACAACCCAACAGCAATGAGACCAAGGATACAAGGGAGGCATGATGAAAAGGATAGGTGTCATTGTCGTGTTTGCCATCGCTGCACTCTTTTCGATTGCAGTGATGGCTCAGCAGGTTTCCATCGCCGTGCTGTGGAGCGGCGTGGAGTTGGATGCCTTCAAAGCGACCATTGCTCCGTTTGAGGACCAAACGGGAATCACCGTACTGATCGACGAAGTCGGGCGCGACCTTCCAACGGTGTTGCCGGTTCGCGTGGCCGCAGGGAATCCGCCGGATCTTGCGGCTCTGCCGAACCCCGGGCAGATGCAGGAGTTTGTGGGACAAGGTGTCCTTGTTGCGCTGGATAGTCTCTCGAACCTTACCGATCACCCCGCCGCGTTTGTCGATCTGGGTACGGTGGACGGACACGTATATGGCTTCTTCATTGCGGCGGATCTGAAGAGCCTCATCTGGTACAACCCGAAGGCGTTTACAGCTCGTGGATACGAAGTGCCGACCAGCTGGCCCACGTTGATCGCTCTCAGTGAGCAGATCGTCGCCGACGGTGGAACACCCTGGGCGATTGGGCTGGAGAGCGGTCCCGCAAGCGGTTGGCCGGGGACGGACTGGATCGAGGATATCATGCTTCGGACGGCGGGTCCGGACCTCTATGATCAGTGGGTGAATCATGAGATCCCATGGACCCATCCAGCGGTGAAGAAGGCATGGGAGTACTTCGGGCAAATCGTCAATGCTCCAGGGTTTGTCTACGGCGGCTACGTAGGAGCTTTGACGATCGCCTTCGGCGACTCTCCTTCCGTGCTGTTCGATGCGCCGCCAGGCGCCTACATGCACCGCCAGGCGACGTTCATCCAGAGCTCCATCCTCAACTCGAACCCCGACCTTGTTCCGGTGGAAGACTACAACGTGTTTGCGTTTCCGCCGATCTCGCCTGTTCACGGGAATCCCCTATTGGGAGCGGGCGATCTCATCGGCGTATTCAACGAAACGCCCGAGGCGCTTGCCCTGGCGAACTATCTTGCCTCGGCCGAGGCACAAGAGATCTGGTGCGGTACGCTCGGGAAGCTGGCGATCAACAAGAACGTCGATCCTTCCGTCTACCCCGACCCGATCACGGCGAACGCGGCGATGATGCTTGCCGAGGCGGAGACCTTCCGCTTTGACGCATCCGACTTGATGCCGGCTGCAGTGGGATCGGGCACGTTCTGGACGGGGATCCTCGACTACATCAGTGGGATTCCTCTCGACACGGTCTTGGCTGCGATCGAAGCCAGCGCCGTTGCGGCCTACGGAGAGTAGGAGGCACACGGGAAGGCTGGAGCCGCAGCCGTTGCGGCTTCGGCCTTCTCTTCCTACGAAGTCGGGAGAGGGTTTCAATGCGGACAAGACGATGGGTTCCGTGGGCCTACGCAGGACCGGCGATCCTGCTGCTCGCGTTCTTCCTTGTCTACCCGGCGATTGACACGATCCGCTTGTCGTTCTTCGATCGAGGCGGCGATGTCTTCGTTGGGCTCCAGAACTACAAGTACGCGTTCACCAACAGCACGATGCTGACAGCGTTCCGGAACAACGCGCTTTGGGTCGTGGTCTTCACCACATGCACCGTTTCATTCGGGCTTCTGTTCGCCGTGCTTCTGGATCGGGTGCGGTATGAGCGGATCATCAAGTCGATCGTCTTCATTCCGATGGCGATCTCGATGGTCGGAGCGGGAACGATCTGGAAGTTTGTCTATGCCTATCGGCCGGCCAGCGCATCACAGATCGGTCTGCTGAATGCCATCGTTGTGGGATTGGGGGGGGAGCCGGTCGGCTGGCTCATCGAGCGCCCCTGGGTCAACAACCTCTGCTTGATCATCGTGGGGATCTGGATGTGGACAGGGTTCTGCATGGTCGTCTTGTCGGCGGCGTACAAGAACATCCCCCGCCAGCTGATGGAGGCTGCGCGGATCGACGGAGCCACCGAATGGCAAGCGTTCTGGCGTGTGATCTTCCCGCTTCTGAGGCCGACCGTTGCGGTGGTGACGACAACCATGATCGTCTTCGTTCTGAAGATCTTCGACATTGTATACGTCATGACCAACGGGAACTTCTCCACCGAAGTCCTTGCCAATCGGATGTACAAGGAACAGTTCTCGTTCTCGAACTACGGACTGGCGTCTGCGATTGCAGTCGTTCTGCTGATTCTGATCATCCCGATGATGATCGTGAACATCCGGCGGTTCAGACGACAGGAGGCGATCCGGTGAAGAGGCGGCCTGTTGCCTATGTCAGTCGCGGCACACTACATGTTCTGCTGATCGTCTTGGCGGTGGTGTGGATCCTGCCGACAGTCGGGCTGTTGATCACATCGTTCCGCCCACCTGAGGTGGTCGGGGATACGGGATGGTGGACCGTTCTTGCCCATCCGTTCAATTTCACCCAGTATACGCTGGAGAACTACCGGTCCGTGATCTTCGAAGGGGGCATGGGGCGAGCGTTCGTCAACAGCCTGACCATCACCCTCCCGGCGACGCTCTTGCCGATCTTTCTCGCAGGGCTTGCCGCCTACTCGTTTGCGTGGATGAAGTTCCGCGGCCGGAACATGCTGTTTATGATCGTCGTCGGGCTGATGGTCATTCCTCTTCAGATGACGTTCATTCCGATCCTGTCGATCTTCGCGAAACTGCGAGTCGCCGGAACGTTTCCTGCGATCTGGCTTGCTCATGCCGGCTATGGGATGCCGCTGATGGTCTATCTGCTGCATGGATTCATCGCAGGTCTTCCCCGGGACATCTTTGATTCCGCAGCGATCGATGGGGCTTCATCGGTTACGACGTTCTTCAGGATCGTCGTCCCGCTCTCCGTGCCCGCCATTGCCTCTGTTGCGATCTTCCAGTTCCTCTGGGTGTGGAACGATCTGCTGGTGGCGCTGATCTACCTTGGGGGGTCGCCCAATGTGGGGCCGGTAACGCTGAGAGTCGCGAACCTCGTCGGATCGCGAGGGCAGGATTGGGAGGTCCTGACAGCGGCGGCGTTTGTGTCGATGGCGCTTCCGCTAGTTGTCTTCTTCTCCCTCCAGCGCTATTTCGTGCGTGGGATTCTTGCCGGATCGGTCAAGGGCTAGGCATCGCAAACACACACCGACGATGCCGGGCTTCCTTCGTGTGCGCCTTCCCGGATAGGATGGAACGTACAGGGATTTCACGGAGAAGGAGCTTGCGGATGGATCCATCCCTTGAGGCCGTTGTGTTCGATCTCGACGGGGTCATTACGCTTACGGCCCGGCTGCATGCAACGGCATGGAAATGGGCGTTCGATCGTATTTTGAAGGAGAGGGAAAAAGAGCGGTTCCGTCCGTTCGACGCCCAGACAGAGTACCAGCGTTATGTCGACGGTCGTCCTCGAATCGACGGGGTGACGACATTTCTCGAATCGCGGGGGATCTCGCTTCCCATTGGAGATCCTTCCGACCCGCCGTCGCTCCACAGTGCATGGGGGGTCGGAAACCTCAAGAACGATCGCTTCCGGGAACTCCTGAACGAAGAGGGGGCGGATGTCGACCAGGGGACGGTCGCGCTGATCCACGAGCTGCGCGGTCGAGGGATCCGAGTTGCTGTGGCGTCCTCAAGCAAGAACTGCGAACCGATCTTGCGTCGCGTCGGGCTGTTGGATCTATTCGAGGCGCGAGTGGACGGTGTGGAGTCGGCCCGGCTCAGTCTGCAGGGGAAACCCCACCCTGACATCTTCTTGGAGGCAGCGCGAAGGCTCGGCGTATCGCCGGAGAAGGCGGTGGTGGTGGAAGACGCAACAGCGGGTGTGAAGGCAGGTCGCGAAGGCGGATTCGGGCTTGTCGTTGGCTTGGATCGCAACGGGCAACGAGCCGCGCTCCGGTCCCATGGGGCCGACGTGGTTCTGGAATCGCTCGGGGCCGACTCAGCGGAGTTGTTTCAGCGGTGGATCACGAACCGAGCCTATCGGAAACCGTCTGCTTGGCTGGCGTGGCCTTCGCTATCGAAGAGGTTCTCCTTCGGGAACCTCGCGGTCTTTCTCGACTACGACGGGACGCTTGTGCCGATTGCGCCGCGTCCCGACGAGGCGGTGCTTTCCGGTTCGATGCGAACGACGCTGAAGCAACTGGCTTCGCGGGTGCCTACGGCCATCATCAGCGGCCGTGGCGTCGAGGATGTTCGAAGACTACTGGGGATCGAGGGGCTATACATCGCCGGTGCGCACGGCCTTGAGATCGTATCTCCCGATGGCACGGTGAAGGAGATGGATCCTCGATGGCGGGAGATGATCGAGGATGCGGCCGATGAACTGGAGGCGGCTGTTCGCAGGCTGCGTGGAGCAATCCTTGAGCGCAAAGGGTATTCAGTTGCCGTCCACTACCGCTTGGTTGCACCGGCCAAAGTCCCGCGACTGCAAGGGCAGGTGCGTGCGGTGGCGGCGGAGTATCCGGAGCTTCGACAAGCGCCGGGCAAGATGGTCTTTGAACTGAGGCCGGACATCGATTGGGACAAGGGAGCGGCGCTTCAGTGGCTCCTGGAGGAACTGGGGCAGGCTGACGCCAGGCCGATCTACATCGGAGACGATATCACCGACGAAGACGCGTTCGTCGTGGTCAAAGACAGAGGAGTAGGGATCCTTGTTGGAAGCGCTCCCCGCAAGACGATGGCTCAGTACTCTCTGCAGGCCCCGTGGGAAGTCGAGCTGCTCCTCCAGGAGGTCGCGAAAGGCCGATGAACCCACACGAGCCCTCGGATTCTTGGGAGCTGGTTTTCCGGGGCTACGACCCGGAGGCTGAGCGGTTACGCGAGACCCTCTGTGCTTTGGGCAACGGAGTCCTTGTCACACGCGGCGCGGCGGAGGAATCAACCGCCGACGGAACGCACTACCCGGGAACCTACCTTGCCGGTGGATACAACCGTCTCGTGAGTCAAGTCAGCGATCAGGAGATCTCCAACGAAGACCTTGTCAACTTCCCGAACTGGCTGCCCTTGACGTTTCGGATCGGCGAGGAACCCTGGTTCGATCTGTCGGCTGTTGAGATCATCGAATTCGAGCAGAGGCTGCTGATGCGTGAGGGGATCCTCGAAAGACGGTGCCGCTTCCGTGATGAGAATCGGCGAGAGACAACGCTTCTCAGTCGGCGCATCGTCAGCATGGCTGACCCGCACTGTGCTGCGCTGATGTGGTTGCTCGTTCCCGACAACTGGAGCGGGCGTCTGCAGATCCGAAGCTCGCTGGACGGAACGGTCGGCAACGCCGGGGTTTCACGGTATCGATTACTTCGCGGCAATCATGTCGAGGTCCTTGGTACCGGCGAGTCGGGGGGATGCGTCTGGCTCCATGCGAGAACGACGCAATCGCGACTCGAAATCGTCGAAGCGGCGCGGGTGATCATCTCCGACGGTTCGGAAGGCTTCGTTCGGATGGAGGGACACGCCCTTCCACGGGCGGTTCGGCAACAGGTCACGCTTGACGCCACGGAAGGGGAAGCGATTCACGTGGAGAAGATCGTGTCGATCCATACGTCGCGTGATCCGGCGGTCGGAGATTTGCGGGAAGATGCACTGTGCGAAGTGCGCCGCCACGCTGGGTTCGAGGCGCTTGAGGATCGGCATGCGCGTGCATGGCACGATCTGTGGGATCGGTGTGATGTGCAGGTCGACGTCGAGGACGGGTACGATCTGGAACCGTTCTCGATCCAGTGCGGGCTGCGCGCACACGCGTTCCACTTGCTGCAAACGGCGAGTGCGAATTCCGTTGGACGCGATGTGGGGATCCCGGCCCGCGGATGGCACGGCGAAGCGTACCGGGGGCATGTCTTCTGGGACGAGATGTTTGTGCTTCCCTTCTATTCCAGAGTGGCGCCGGATGTCGCCTCATCGTTGATGATGTATCGTGTGCGGCGATTGGACGCGGCCCGGAGCAACGCATCGGTCGAAGGGCTTGAGGGAGCGCTATTCCCATGGCAGAGCGGGAGTTCGGGTCGAGAGGAAAGCCAGCGGATCCATCTGAACCCCCGCTCGGGCGTTTGGGAGCCCGACAGAAGCAGACTGCAGCGTCATGTCAATGCCGCCATCGTCCTTCAGGTGCTTCGATACGTGTGTGAGCAGGCCGACGACGCTTTCATGAGGCGTCATGGTGTCGATCTGATCACCGAGATCGCCCGTTTGTGGGCGAGCCTTGCTGAATGGAACGATCGCAGGCACACGTACGAAATCGCTGGCGTTGTCGGTCCGGATGAGTTCCACGAATCCGTGCCCGGGCTTGACGAAGACGGGCTGCGGAACAACGCCTATACCAACATCATCGCCTCGTGGTGCTTGCGGCAAGCGATCGTGCAGGTGGAGCGACTCGATGAGGTCGACCGCCGTGAGCTGACCACTCGCGCCGGGCTTCGGGAAGCCGAAAT
>CAZKPU010000056.1:0-3752 GCA_964554715.1 uncultured Thermotogae bacterium
ATCCGGGCTGCCGAACTCCTTGACGATGACGACGTTCCGGCCGCGGAGTCCCAACGTGATCCTCACAGCGTCGGTAAGCTTGTCGATTCCCGCCTTCATGTGGCGACGAGCTTCTTCGCCGAAAATGACTTCTTTGGCCATCTTATGCCCCCTTTTCGTTTTCCCTACTCGATGACTGCCAGGATGTCCTTCTTCTGAACCAGAAGAAGCTTGTCCTCGCCGTGTTCGATTTCCGTTCCGGCGTAGCTTGAAACGAGGACTTCGTCGCCTTCCTTCACGTCGAAGGACTCGTCGGTCCCGAGGGCCAACACCTTGGCGCGGACGACCTTCTCGGTTTTGGCGCTTTCAGGGAGGACGATTCCTCCGGCAGTGCGTCGCTCTTCCTGTTCAACCTTCTTTGCCAGGATGCGGTTTCCCAATGGCTTGATCTTCATCGTTTCAGCCTCCTTCGATTGACTTCATTAGCACTCCGGTAAGCAGCTTGCTAATGAATTGTACATGCACATGCAAAACGCGTCAAGGCGGATCGGCAATTTGCAGAAGCCCGTTTCGATGGGTATTCTGGGCCTTATGCCATCGGGGCGTACCCATCTTCGAATCGAGCTCGCGGCCCTTCTTCCAATAGCCGGTACGGTATCGTGGTTGACCGCCACCGCTGCGGTTGCTGCTGAACGGGGCGCCGCGTTTCTTGGCGGGTATCTCTTCTCGAGCTTCTTCCTCAGTCCGGACCTCGATCTTCGAGCGAGTCGTCCGATGCGGCGTTGGGGGCCGCTTCGCGTCCTGTGGATTCCTTACGCCGCGGCGTTTCGCCATCGACGTCTGTCACACCACCCGCTTCTGGGTCCAACGACGCGGCTTGCGTATCTGGGGGCGTGGATCACATTGGTGAGCTGGCTGATCACTCTTGCGCTTGGGCGCCCTCTGTCGGTGTCGTGGGACGGATGGCCGATCCTGGCTGCATTCCTTGCGGGCGCATACGTGCCTAACGAGATGCATATCATCACCGACTGGACGGTCACGGCGTGGAAGCGGCGGCGTTCTTGTCGGCGTTGAGACGCGATTCGGCGCTCCTCTATAATGGGTGACATCATGAAGGAATGGATCCTGTATGCGGGTGCTTCCGTTGTACTGGTGGTCGCTGCTCTGCTGCTGGCGTCCTCGGGGCCGTATTACGAGATCGGTATCGCGTCCTGGTACGGCCCGGGGTTCGATGGCAACCTTACGGCCAACGGAGAGGTGTATGACATGAACGGAGTCAGCGCAGCACATAAGACCCTTCCGTTTGGCACGGTGGTTGAAGTTGTCGAGCTGGACACAGGACATCGGGTGGTGGTCAGGATCAATGATCGCGGCCCGTTTGTCGAAGGACGGATCATCGATCTCTCCCGCGGCGCAGCCGAGGAGTTGGGGATCATCAACAAGGGGATTACGAAGGTCGGCTTGCGGATTGTCTCGTGGCCGGATGAAGCTGCCCGGTGAGGTCGGGGAGTTCTACGTTGGAGAATGAACCGCAGGAGGCTTGAATGGGATTGTCTGTCAGCGAGATGCGAAAAGGCTTGGTCATCGAGTACGACGATGAGTTGTACGAAATCGTGGAGTACGAGCACTCCAAGCGGGGACGCGGAGGGGCGATTGCACGAACGAAGCTGAAGCATCTTCAGACAGGTCGCGTGGTCTCGACAACCTTCAAGGGGTCGGAGAACACGAAGTCGGTGTTCCTGGAATCGAGGATTCTTCAGTTTCTGTATGCGGATGCAACCGATTTCGTATTTATGGACACCGAGAGGTACGATCAGTTTCCGTTGTCAGCGGACACCCTCGGCGATCAGGCGCAGTACTTGGTGGAGAACGGCCAGGTTACGGGCTACTACCGCAACGGGAATCTGCTGAAGATCGAGCTTCCGAATTTCGTCGAGCTGAAAGTGGCACACACGGAGCCCGGTGTTCGTGGGGACACCGTGTCAAACGTCGAGAAACCGGCTACTCTGGAGACGGGTGCGGTGGTGTCGGTCCCGTTGTTTGTCAAGGAAGGCGACACACTGAAGATCGATACCCGCGACGGTCGGTACGTCGAGCGGGTCTAAAGGAGGCGGCATGGCCGAGCGCAAAGTGGAAATCGTTGACGAAGACGGTCGAATCACGATCTCCGAAGAAGTGATCTCAACCATCGCCCAACTCTCGGCCGAAAAGGTCGACGGGATCGCACGCGGCAGCGGCGCGGGCGGCGGATTGAGAAACATCTTCGGAGGGGAGGATATCTCGCCGATTATCCGCACCGAATTGGGAGATGAGGGTGTGCGGCTTGAGCTGAAGATCGCTGTGGAGTACGGGTATCCCGTTCATGAAGTAGCGCAAGGGATTCAAGTCCATGTCCAGAAGGACATCGAAGAACTGGCCGGAGTCCATGTGGCGGGGATCGATGTCAACGTACGGCGAGTCGTCCCGCCCCATACGCACACAAGCATCGAGGGCGAGGAGTAAGGAGGTTGCGATGGTAGAGGGTGAGAAGGGTGCCGTTGGCATTTCGAAGGACGTCGTCACGTCGATAGCCGCCATTGCCGCCTCGGAGGTCGAAGGGATCGCCAACGTGAGGTCGACGGATGGTGTGTTCCGACGTGGCGAAGGGATGAAGCGTTATGTGGACACCGAAGTCGAGGGTGACAATGTTCGAGTCACAGTGAGGATCACAGCGATCTACGGCGCACCGATCCACAAGACCGCCAAGCAGGTGCAAACGCGTGTCAAAGCGGAAATCGAGCAGATGACCGGATTGCGTGTCAACGCGGTCGACGTCGATGTGCAGAAGCTTGTGCTGCCCGAAGCCTCGAATGAGCCTTCCGAAATGGAGGACGAGCCATGAGCTTCGTCCGAGGACTGACGCATTCGCTTGCTGCCGTCTTTGCGACTGCAGCGGGGATCTGTGTGGTTCTTGCCGGGGCGGGACCGTTGTCCGGGTCCGCTGTAGCAACGTTCTTCTCGGACATGCCGGGCCGCGTCGTTCTGTTCGTCTGCGGAGCGCTTCTTGTTCTGGTCGGGATCCACTTCCTTCGTATCGTGTGGGCGATGGCAAGAGAGGGGCAGCACTTCGTCAGTCAGGGGGATCGGGGAAACATCGAGTTGACCCCGCGAGCCGTGCGGGAGTTTGTCGGAGGGATCCTCAGGGTTGAAGTGGGGATCGAGCGGTTCCGGATCGACCTCGAACACACAGACGGTGGGCTGGGAATTACGATCCGCACGCGACTGTCGGGCGAGGCACACGTTACGGAGATCGGAGACCGTATTCAGGACGCTGTCTCGCATTTGGTGCCGGAACGAACAGGGATCGCCGTCGAGTACACCCGCGTCATCGTAGGGAGTATCCGCAGTGAGTCCGCGCCCTCTCCAGAAGAGTCGGATTCGGACGGTTTCCTGTCCGACTAAGCGGGACGAAGAGACCGCGATGGACAAGTAGGAACCAGGGAGAGGGATGCGAAGAACGGAAGCTCGTGAACTAATCCTGCTCGCGTTGTATCGGCGGGAGCATTTGGATTTCGAGATGGAAGAGCTGTTCGAAGAGAGGGATCCCGGCGAGCAGCGGGAATACGTGCTGTCGACGTATCAGGGGATCTTTGAACACATCGAGGAAATCGACCGACTTCTCGAGGCTCGAACGGTCGGATGGCGGCTCAACCGGCTGGGATGGATCGACCGGAACATCTTGCGTCTCGCCGCGTACGAGATCCTGTACGCGGAGGACGTTCCCCCGGAGGTCG
>CAZKPU010000056.1:3762-15656 GCA_964554715.1 uncultured Thermotogae bacterium
CAATGAGGCCGTGGAGCTGAGCAAGACGTATGGAACCGACAACGCGCCATCATTTGTCAACGGGATCCTTGATCGCCTTCTGCATGCGCAACGAGCCGGGGATCCGGTGGCAGATCCGGACGACGACACATAGGTCCGGGCGAGGCTACCGAAGAGCTGCATTCACTTGATCGATCGTGACCTGATAGAGTGCGGAGGCACGATCATGATCCGTTCCGGCTCGAGCGTTCATCGATTCGACGAACGAGTCGTCGCGGATCGATCCGAGGTTGATCCGAACGTTCACCCAGGCCGATGAGAATGAGGCGTAAGCCACGTGCGCAGCAACTGCGATGTCGCTGATGGCGTTGCGCGTTGCGTCCGGCACGATTTCGTGAGCAATGCTCAGCACCTCAAGCGCTGCATCGGCTGTATCCGCCGGAACCGTAGCGGCAACCTTGAGAGCGTCCTGAATGGCTTCTCGCCGGCACTGTTTCTCAATGTCCGTGTCCTTGGGCAAGCGGTAGGCAGCGATTACAGCGTCGTAGCTCGCTGCATCATGCTCGACCAGGGATGTCAGCCGAAGCCGCAGTTCATCCGCCCGCTCACATGCCAGGACGAGCCGTTCGATGAGATCGCCGTCTTCGGTCTTGGGGAGCGTCAGGCGGCACACCATCGACACGAGTCCGGCTCCCGTAGCTCCTGCAAGGGCGGCGACACTTCCGCCACCGGGTGTGGGGGACGCGCTGGCAAGACGATCGAGGAAGGTCTCCATGAGCAGAGATTGAGTCATGATGAGGATCTCTCCTTGTGTAGATCGAGGGCCAAGTCGGCGGGTGACGCGCCGTCTGCGGCCCGCTGCGCCGATTGAAGAAGGTTGGCAAAGATCATCCGTGTCGTCAATGCGCCGACCCCGCCGGGGACAGGAGTGACCCAAGACGCGAGGTCGGTCACCGCCTGGGTGTCAACATCGCCCACCAGCCCTTCTGGCGTGGTGTGAATGCCGATATCGATGACAACGGCTCCGGGGCGTATGTGCTGTTGTCCGATGAGGTGCGGCCGACCGGCTGCGACGCACAAGATATCGGCGCGACGGGTGTGAGCCGTCAGATCAGTTGTGTGAGAGTGACAGACCGTGACGGTTGCGTTCTCGGCGAGCAGAAGCAGTGCCAGCGGGCGACCCACGGTAAGACTTCGGCCGACAACGACGGCATGGGCTCCGGCAACGGGGACTTCTGCGAATCTGAGGAGTTCCATAACCGCAAGCGGCGTTGCCGGAGACATCGAACGGAGGGCATCTGTGGAGGCGTGCGCGGAGCGCGCGAGCAGACGCCCGAAAGCTCTCTCGGAGACACACTCGATATCCTTGGCAAGAGGAATGGAATTGCGGATGGCGGTGGCGTCGACCTGGGGCGGAAGCGGCATCTCCAGAAAGACACCGTGAACACACGAATCTTCGGCGGCTCGGTGAACAACCTCCAGCACATCGTCCGTCGATGCATCGGCAGGAAGCTCGGTGCCATGAAACGCGATCCCAAGTTTGCCGGCGATGCGCTGCTTGGCGCGATAGTAGGCAGCGCTCGATGGATCGCCATCGAGCAGGATCGCCGAAAGCCCGGGTTCTACACCACGATCATGCAGTGCTTGACTCCGCTGCATCAAGGTTCGATCAAGGGATTCGACAAGACGTTTGGTTGAAAGAACTGCCATGGTCAGAAGACTCCCTCTATGATAGGAAGACCTTATCCTCCATCGTCAAGCGAGCCTGAGCCCTGAGAGCGCTTGACAACGGGCCGATTCCACGCTACCGTCACTGCCCATCTTGCCCAGGGATGGGAAGTCAATCAAGACTTGGCCGGACAGTCGACCATCCCGCCGGCTGGAATGAGGCTTCAAGCGCAAAGGGCGCCTTGGCGGGCAACGGGCGGATCGCCGAGCCATGGATTCCTGGAGGTGGCCTTGCAACGATTGGAGCTGGAGCGCGTTCGCGACCAAATCACCCGCAGTGGGGCGCAGTTTGTCGATCTGAAGATTGTCGATCTGGTCGGACGATGGCGGCACATCACGATCCCCGCCAGACGGCTGGATCAGCGTCTCTTGGAGGCGGGAGTGGCGTTCGATGGGTCGAACTTCGGATACGCCGGGATCGCCGGCAGCGATCTGACGATGATCCCTGACCTGACGACGTACGCCGAGGAAACGGTCGACGAGCGAACCGTTGGGTCGTTCGTCTGCGATATCTGCCTATCTGACGGAACCCCGTACCCCGGTGATCCCCGACAGATCGCCGCACGTGCGGAAGCGTTTGTCATCGATCAAGGGGTCGCCGATGCGGTTCGACTGAGCCCCGAATTCGAGTTCTATGTCTTCGAAGACGTGACGTTCGACTGCTCGCCGTGCTTGACGGAGTCACGGATTCTTCCGCTGAACCATCGCGGAGAGATCAGCTACTATCACATCTGCCCGCCCGAGGACAGGCTGTTTGCTCTGCGGAACGAGGTTTGCACGCAGCTGGAATCCCTCGGGATCGATGTGAAGTATCACCATCACGAAGTGGGACCGATGGGGCAGGCGGAGATCGAGCTGGGCTTCGCCGGATTGCTGGAGATGGCCGACGCGACATTGCGGATCAAGAACGTCATCCGAACGGCTGCGAAAAACGCAGGGTTGACGGCCACTTTCATGCCGAAGCCGATTGCCGATCAGGCAGGGAGTGGGCTTCACGTGCACCAGTTCCTGGTGCAAGAGGGCGCAAGCCTGTTCGAGGACCAAGGCGGCCTGTCGGAGACGGCGCTCTGGTACGTGGGGGGGCTTCTGTCTCACGGACCTGGCCTGATGGGATTGACGAACCCGTCGACCAATTCATACCGCCGGCTCGTCCCGGGATATGAGGCGCCGGTGTCGTTTACGTTCGGTGAAGGAAACCGGTCTGCGGCGGTCCGCGTGCCGATGTACGCCAGCGCGGAGGAGCGCCGGATCGAGCTCCGGACGGTGGATGCTACGTGCAACCCCTACGTGGCGTACGCTGCGATGGTCATGGCGGGCGTCGATGGAATCCTGAGCAAGCGTCACGCAACCGAGCTGGGGTTCGGACCTCACAGCTGCGACCTGTTCAGCTTGCCAAAGGAACAACGTGACAGAATCCCCAGTGCACCAGCGGATCTGTCGTATGCATTGGACGCGCTTGCATCCGATCACGAGTATCTGCTTGCCGGGAGCGTCTTCCCGGACGGGTTCGTCGAGAAGTGGATCGAGGTGAAGTCGGAGGAGATCAAGCGTGTGCAGCGGTGGCCGCACCCACGTGAGTTCTCGATGTACTACGATTTGTAGCGTACCGTGGACGTGTCGAAGCGGTTGACCGGCGCTGCTGCAGGATCACCGTGTGGGGCAGAGTTGAGTCTCGAGAGCTGCGGACATCATGGGAGGCGAGATGGACGGCGCAAGGCGAACAGTGCGCGCCCCGAAGGGGCTTGAGCTTCATTGCAGGGGATGGAAGCAGGAAGCGGCATGGCGGATGATCCAACACAACTTGGATCCGGATGTCGCCCGCGACCCGCAGAACCTCATTGTGTATGGCGGGACGGGACGTGCAGCTCGCTCGTGGGAGGACTTCGACCGGATCCTTGCCGCCCTTGAGAGGCTCGAGGATGACGAGACGTTGCTGGTGCAATCGGGTCGCGCCGTGGGTGTGTTCAGAACCCATTCCGACGCACCGCGTGTTCTGATCGCCAACTCGTTGATTGTCCCGGACTGGGCGGATTGGGAGACGTTCCGGGATCTCGAGAATCAGGGGCTGACGATGTACGGGCAAATGACGGCTGGCTCATGGATCTACATCGGGACCCAGGGGATTCTTCAGGGCACGTACGAAACACTGGCCGAATGTGCGCGGCAACACTTCGGAGGCTCGCTGCGAGGCAGGCTTGTCCTCACGGCGGGACTAGGAGAAATGGGAGGAGCGCAGCCGCTCGCCGTGACGATGAACGATGGTGTTGCGATCGTGGTCGAGGTCGATCGCTCGATGATCGAGCGGCGGCTTCGGCTCGATCAACTCGATCGGTGCGTCGAATCGCTCGACGAAGCGCTGTCGATCGCGTTGCAGTCGAAGGAGGCGGGAGAAGCGGTTTCGATCGGCGTGCTCGGCAACGCCTCCGAGCTGTTTCCGGAGATCCTCGCGCGTGGAGTTGTGCCCGATGTGGTCACGGACCAGACATCGGCGCATGATGCACTCAACGGGTACGTACCCGGCGGGATGAGCTACGAGGAGGCCGTTTCGCTACGCGAAAGCGACCCGGAGGGATACATTCAGGCCTCGCTGGCGTCGATGGTGCGACACGTCGAGGCAATGAACGGTTTCCTCGATCGCGGCGCGACGGTGTTCGATTACGGCAACAACCTGCGTGGTCAAGCCCAGACAGGGGGATTGTCCGAGGCGTTTCGGTTTCCCGGGTTTGTCCCGGCGTTCATCCGCCCGATGTTCTGTGAAGGCAAAGGTCCGTTCCGATGGGTGGCGCTCTCCGGTGATCCGCAGGATATCTTCCGCACGGACGAAGCGATCCTTGAGTTGTTCCCTGAGGACGAAGCGTTGCACCGTTGGATCCGCAAGGCGCAGAAGGAAGTGACGTTTCAGGGATTGCCGTCGCGGATCTGCTGGCTGGGATATGGAGAACGAGCCAAAGCGGGGCTTGCGTTCAACGAGCTGGTTCGGACGGGTGAGATCTCCGCTCCGATCGTGATCGGTAGAGATCACCTGGATTCGGGGTCGGTCGCCTCGCCGTATCGCGAAACGGAAGCCATGAAGGACGGATCGGATGCGATCGCCGATTGGCCAATCCTGAACGCGCTGCTGAACGCCGTTGCCGGAGCGACGTGGGTGTCGGTGCATCATGGTGGGGGCGTGGGGATCGGGAAGAGCATCCATGCCGGCATGGTGATCGTGGCGGACGGAACGCCGGAGGCCGCAGCGCGGCTGCAGCGAGTGCTGACCTGCGATCCGGGAACCGGGATCATCCGCCACGCAGACGCCGGCTACGAACGGGCCCGCGAAGTTGCCGAACAGCGCGGCGTTCACATCCCCGGTCTCGGGACGTAGGGAGGCTTTGTGACGCACAAGTCGGATCTTGAGATCGCACGAAACTCCGCTCTGCAGCCGATCGACCGTGTTGCCGGCCGGCTTGGCCTTCTGCCGGAGGAAATCGAAGCGCACGGCCGCTACAAGGCCAAAGTGCGCCTGGAGTGCCTCGATCGGCTGGATGCTCAACAGCAAGGAGCGTACATCGACGTTACTGCGATCACGCCGACACCTCTCGGGGAAGGGAAGACCACCACGACACTCGGCTTGACCCAGGCGCTCGGTAAGTTGGGGGAGTCGGTCGCGGCGTGTATCCGCCAGCCATCGCAGGGTCCGACATTCGGCATCAAGGGAGGTGCGGCGGGTGGGGGACACGCCCAGGTGGTTCCGATGGAGGAGATGAACCTCCATCTCACCGGGGACATCCACGCGGTCGGCGCAGCGCACAATCTGATCGCCGCCGCGGTTGATGCGCGGATCTACCACGAGGACCGCCTCGACGGAGACGCGCTTCGGTTGCGCGGTCTCGATCGTCTGGACATCGACCGGAAAGCGGTTCTATGGAATCGCGTCGTGGATGTCAACGACCGAGCGCTGCGGCACGTTGTGATCGGACTTGGCGGGCGCAGTGACGGGATCCCTCGTGAGAGCGGATTCGACATCACGGTGGCCTCTGAGTTGATGGCGATCATGGCGCTTGCTGACGACCTTGCCGATTTGCGGAACCGCATCGGCCGGATGGTCGTGGCGTTCAACCGTAGTGGGAAGACCGTGACCGCCGATCAGCTTGGTGTCGCTGGGGCCGCGGCGGTGTTGATGCGTGAAACGGTCAAGCCGAATCTGCTGCAAACCCTGGAAGGACAGCCGGTGTTTGTTCATGCCGGGCCGTTTGCCAACATTGCTCACGGGAACAGCTCGGTCATCGCCGATCGGATCGCGCTCAGGCTTGCCGACTACGTAGTGACCGAATCCGGTTTCGGATCCGACATCGGGATGGAGAAGTTCTTCCACATCAAGTGCCGCGCAAGCGGACTCGTGCCGAACGCTGTCGTATTGGTGGCCACGGTACGGGCGCTGAAGATGCACGGAGGCGGTCCGAAAGTCATTGCGGGGCGCCCGCTGGATCCGGCCTACACCGGGGAGAACCTCGAGCTTGTTGACAACGGGTGTGCCAACCTTGCGGCACATATCGGCATCGCCAGGAGGTTCGGGGTCCCTGTCGTCGTGGCGATCAACCGGTTCTCGGATGACACCGATGCCGAGCTGCGGCTCGTGGAGAAACGAGCCAAGGAAGCGGGTGCGATGGCTGCCGTTCCGGCGGATCACTGGGCGCAGGGAGGGCAAGGAGCGCTTGCACTTGCGGAGGCGGTCAGGGACGCGTGTGCTGCGACCTCACAGTTTCGGTATCTCTATCCGCTGGAGGCGCCGCTCCGCGACAAGATCGAAACGATCGCTTCTCAGGTCTACGGAGCCGAGAGTGTCGAGTATGCACCGCTTGCCAGCCGGCAATTGGATCGCTATGAAGCCAACGGATTCCGTGAACTGCCGGTGTGTATGGCCAAGACGCACCTGTCCCTGTCGCACGAGCCGTCCCTGAAGGGGGCACCGAGCGGGTTTACGCTGCCTGTTCGTGAAGTTCGTGTAAGTGCAGGGGCGGGGTTTGTCTATCCGCTTTGTGGCGAGATGCGGACGATGCCGGGGCTTCCGTCTCAACCGGCGTTTCTGGGAATCGATCTAGATAAAGACGGTAACGTCAGCGGGCTCTTCTGAGCGTAGCTGAGGAACGACAAGAAGGTCCAGGCTTGGCATCGGCCGACACTGTGAGGGAGCAAATGATGAAGTACGGATTCGGAGATCTCCATCTGCATACGACGGCCTCCGATGGAACGCAGACCGTCGATCAGCTGGTGCGTCGCGCTCGCTCCACCGGCTTGACGACCATCGCCATCACCGATCATGACACGCTGTCCTCCAGGTTGGAGAGGCGCGTCCAAGCGATCGATGGAGTTGAGGTCATTGCCGGGACCGAACTCAAGGTGGACTTCGGCGACGCACGGGGGGAACTGCTTGCGTACTTCATCGATCCTCATGCGGAAGTGCTGCGTTCGTTGTTCGCGAACATGCAAGCAAAGCGTGAAGAGAGAATGGATCGAATGATCGAACGGTGCAGCGAGCATCTCGGTGTTTCCATTTCGCCGGGTGAAGTGCGCGCTGCGGCCGGAGGTAGTCTGGGGCGGCCTCATCTGGCAAGACTGCTGGTGAAACACGGTGTCGTCCCGACGCAGGAAGAAGCGTTTCAGAGGTTTCTCGGTACGAAGCGGCCGTGCTATGTGTCGATGCACAAACCGACGCTCGACGAGGTCTTGTCTGCGGTTCGAGAGGCCGGCGGAGTGACGTCACTGGCGCATCCATGCCTGATGACGGTGGATGATTGGCCCCGGTTTCTGGAGAAGATCCATGAGGCGGGCGTGGATGGCATCGAGACATACTACGCCTACCGCAACTACCGCAATCCCCTGAAAGTCACGCCTCGCAGGCTGGCGTCGCTTGCCGACGATCTTGGTTTCCTACAGACCGGCGGATCCGATGATCATGGGCCGGGGTCGACGAGGCAATCGCTCGGCCGCGTAAGGGTTCCGCCGGATCGGGTCGCCGCGGTTCGTGAATTGGCGGAGGAGAGAGCAGCGATCCATGCCCGGGGATAGCTCCGATGTGAGATCGGGATGCTGCATCGGTATTCCGATTAGAATCGGGATGCCACGGCGGTATCCCGACGGACTCTGGGCGCGGATTTCACGAAGCGGTCCCTCGTCCGACTAGACACGCCGGCACGAAACCGGGAGAATCGCAGCGTCTGGTAGCATGAACCCAAGCCTGGTCTTCTCATTGCGGCTGTGGGAGGCCGGCGGGGCGGGCTGCGATATCCGCCTCTCAAGGAAACGAACCAAACGGAGGAACGTGTGGCAAGAGACATCATCTCGGAGCCGTCGCGAACGCTGGCGGAATATCGGTTGCTGCCCGGTTTGACCCAAGAACGAGCTTCTGCTGACTGCGACGGCATTTCGCTGCGAACGCCGCTTGCCTGGGCCGAAGAGGGAACGACGGCGTGGTCGCTCAATATCCCGCTCGTGGCAGCAGCGATGCGGTCGGTTTCCGGGTACAGGATGGCGGTCGAACTGGCGAAGTGCGGTGGCACGGCGTTCATCCCTTGTTCACAGCCGGTTGAAGATCAGGTCGAAGAGATCCGCAGGATCAAAGACCACAAAGCGGGATTCGTTCGTCCGCTGGCGGTGCGCCCGGGGACGACCATCACGGACGTAGAGCGTCTCAAGGCTGAGACCGGGTACTCAACCTTTCCGGTCACCGATGCCGCCGGTGTCTTCCTCGGTCTGCTGACGCAGCGGGACTACGACCCGGTCGTACACCAGGATCTGCGTGCCGAGCAACGGATGATCCCACAAGGGGAGCTGGATGTCCTTGTCGGGACCCCGAACCTTGCCACGGCGAATGCGCGATTGGTGGACGGGCATCAGTCGGTGCTGCCGATTCTCAGCGAGGATGGGATCCTGCAACACCTCGTGTTTCGAAAGGATATCCAGGATCAGCTGCACTTCCCTCTTCAGGTGGTTGACGAGCGCAAGCGATGGATCGCCGCTGCGGCTGTCAACACGCACGACTACGAGGAGCGCGTTGCGGCGCTTGCCGAAGCCGAGGTCGACGTGCTCTGTATCGATGCATCGGACGGCCATGCCGCGTATCAACAACGAGCACTTGAGTGGTGCTCCAGGCATGTTCCGAAGCTGCCGGTCATTGCCGGAAACGTCATCACGGCGGAAGGGTTCCGGTTTCTTGCGGATGCTGGTGCTCACGGCGTAAAGGTGGGCATGGGTTCCGGATCGATCTGCATCACGCAGGAGCAGAAGGGAACCGGTCGCGGATTGGCAACGGCGATCATCGATGTGTGTCGGGAGCGGGATCTTCTCTTCGAACAGACGGGGCGATATCTCCCGGTCATCGCGGATGGAGGCGTGGTCAACGCGAAAGACATCGTGATCGCGTTGGCGCTCGGAGCCGACTTCGTGATGATGGGGCGGTACTTCGCGCGGATGGACGAATCACCCACCGAGAAGGTGCAGATCGGTGGCCGGGTGATGAAGCCGTACTGGGGAGAGGGATCGGCGAAGGCACGGCAGTGGTTGGAGAAGCGCTATCAGCAGGCACGGTTCGTTGAAGGGGTCGAGGGGTTCGTCGAGTATGCGGGGAAGCTGGTGGACAATCTGAGCGGGACCCTCGCCAAGATCAAGGCGTCGATGGCCTCGTGCGGCTGCCGCAGCATCGAGGAACTCCATCGGAACGCGCGCGTGGAACTCGTGTCCGGCCTTTCGATCCGGGAAGGGCGAGTGCACGACGTGTATCTGCCGGAGAGGGAAGATCGGTCGAGCGGTTGGCCGTACATGTAGATGATGAGCGAAGTGCGGGCGCGCCGGCTGGCGGTTCGAGTCGCGTGTGTGTAGTGCAGGGCCCCGCGCCGGCTTCTGCGGCAAAGAAAGGGAGCGCTATGCATAGGCAAGACAACGGGCATGATCCGGTCCGGGATCGGGATGAGTCGTGCGTCTTGGGGCGCGAGATCTCGCCGCTGGATGGGCGATACCGGCGCAAGGTCGAACCTCTGCGAGCGTACTTCGGCGAATTCGCGCTCATGAGCGCACGCTGCGATGTTGAGCTGCGCTATCTGCTGGCGCTCGATCCGCTGGGGGTTTTCCCTCGGTTGTCGGATGCGGAATGCGAACGGGTCCGATCGGCGATCGGTGGCTTGACGGGACGTCAGTTTGAGCGGATCAAGCACATTGAGTCCCGTGTGCAACATGATGTCAAGGCGTGCGAGCTCTTCTTGCGCGAGACGCTCGAGCTTCACGAACCGAACCGCATCCACTTCGGTCTGACCTCGGAAGATGTCAACAACCTTGCCTACGCAACGCTGATCCGGCGCTACCGGGATGAGGTTCAAATCCCCACGTTGACCCGATTGATCGATCGTCTTGCCGAGCAAGTCCGCCGTTGGAAGGGAGTGGCGTTCCCGGCGCACACGCACGGCCAGGCGGCGTCGCCCACGACGGCGGGCAAAGAACTTGCCGTATTCCTTGTACGGCTGTCGCGGCAGCTGGAGCAGCTTGCGAAGATCCGTTTTCGCGGCAAGCTCGGTGGGGCTACGGGGACGTACGCGGCGTTCGAAGTTGCTTCTCCCAAGGTCGATTGGCCGGCGTTTGCGAGAGAGTTCGTCGAGTCGCTTGACCTGGAGTTCAACCCTTGTACGACACAGATCGAAGATCACGACCGGCTCGCCGAGTACTTCGCGATCACGTCGCGGATCGGCGGAATCGTGCTCGACCTCGATCAGGATCTGTGGGAGTACCTCTCCCGGGGATACTTCGTATCGCGCGCCGGGAAGGAACAGGTTGGCTCCTCAACGATGCCCCACAAGGTCAATCCGATCCGCTTCGAGAATAGCGAGGGGAACCTCTCCATCGCTCATGCGCTACTGGCGATGCTTGCCGAGAAGCTAGCGCATTCGCGGATGCAGCGCGATCTCTCCGATAGCACGGTGTTGCGAAACGTGGGTGTGGCGCTTGCACACGCTCACTTGGCGGTCATGGAAACGAGCGCCGGGTTGGAGACGATCGACATCCACCGAGTGCGGATCGACGTCGAATTGGAGCAGATGCCTCAGGTGTTGGCGGAGGCGTATCAGACGGCGTTTCGCGTAGCCGGGATCGAGGATCCCTACGAACTTCTCCGCGAGGAAACGCAAGGGCGCGCCATCACGCTGGAAACGCTCCACTCCTTGCTCGACCGCCTGCACGACGAAGGGAAACTCAGCGCCGAGATGGCGGAGCGGCTGCGGGTGCTCCGCCCCCGCGACTACGTTGGCGAAGCAGAGCGCATCTGCGACGAAATGCTGGCTTGGGTCGGGGACAGATCCATCCCCGGCAACCGAACATGACCGCCGTCGAATGAGCCCTGAACGGCGGGATTCTGCCGCCGGGAAACGTGTTCACCCGAAACCGGGGCGGCCGCTGGCAAGCGGGCGGACGGCGGAGATCTATCCCTGGGGCGAGGATCAGGTTCTCAAACTGTATCGCGCCGGAGAACCGCGGACCGCCGCCGTGAGAGAGCTTGCGATCAACCACCGGGTGACCGAAGCCGGCATCGCTGCTCCACGGGTCTTTGCCGGTGAGTCCGTCGATGGATTGGTCGAAATCGACGATCGTGTAGGAATCCTGTTCGAGCGGGTGGACGGGCCGTCGATGCTTGCCGACCTTGTTGCCCATCCGTGGCGGCTGATCCGGCATGCGCGCACATTGGCGGAGCTTCACGCAGCGATGCACGGGGTCACAGGCCCACAGTTCGACGATCAGAAGGAACGGCTTGTCAAGGCGATCTCCGCTGCAGCGGAGATCGCGCCAGAGATCGACGTGGCAAGAAATCTGCGCCACGTCGAGAGACTCCCCGGCGGCGACCGTGTCTGTCACGGAGATGTTCATCCCGATAACCTCGTATTCGTTGGCGGAGGCCGTCGTGGACGTGCTGTCGTGCTCGACTGGGAAAACGCCACTCAAGGCGATCCGGCAGGCGATGTGGCGCGGACGCTCCTCATCCTGCGCCTTGCAAGCGGCACGCCGGAGAGTCCGGGAAATATATTAACTTGGGATTGTAAACGCTGTCCATGCCTGTAATTTCTTATTCAAGAATAGAACATATCCTTCACAAACCCTAATTGTTTTTGTAAAGCCAAGAAATTCAGAAAAAAGACTTGGATGAACACTAAAACTTGCGTCTGCGTGTG
>CAZKPU010000057.1:0-15165 GCA_964554715.1 uncultured Thermotogae bacterium
CCCCTATCCTGTGGGCGAAGCAGGGCTCGAACCTGCGACCTTTCGGATGTGACCCAGACGCTCCCCGACCTGAGCTACTCCGCGAGCAAACCTTGACGGAGCAGCGAAGCGGAGCGGGTTCCTCCGGCCAGACGGTGGAGGAACGTTGTTCTTCGCCTGGGGTTGCGACAAGAGGCGAAGAACCGAGAGAAGCAAGCTACTTCACGGCCACGTCTTGATGAAGCAGCGAAGCGGAACGAGTTCCTCCGGAAAGCTGTGGAGGAACGGGGTTCATCGCCAGAAGCACGGAGGCGATGAACGAAAGAGCAGCGAGGTCTTCGCCTCGATGACGGGAAAGAAAAAGGGAACGGCAAGAAGCCGCTCCCCTATCCTGTGGGCGAAGCAGGGCTCGAACCTGCGACCTTTCGGATGTGACCCGAACGCTCTCCCAGCTGAGCTATTCGCCCCTTTCACACCTCAAAGCGAACAACGAGTGCAGCGAGTTATTCGCCCCATTCTCATCTTAGAGCGAACAACGAAGTTATTCGCCCCACTCTCATCTTCATGCGAGCAACACTTGCAGCAGAGCTACTCCACATTTTCACCTTGACGGAGCAACGTACTGCTTCGCGTTTCACACACTGCCGGAGCAGTACGTTATTCGCCCTTGCTACCGCATTCTAGCCAGCGCACAAACCGGAATCAAGATCAGGCATCGAATTCGGCGTTCTCCAGCATCTCCGACAGGCTTGCGCTTTTGCGCTTGCGCGTGATTTCGACAAGCCCCAAGCCGGTGATGTCGATGAAGTCGGACGGAACGCGATCCCTCTTCAGCGCCGTCCGGATCGTGTCCACCAGCCGCCGCTCGTCTTCCGGGGCCTCCATGTCGACGAAATCGACGATGATGATCCCCGCGATCTGGCGCAGACGAAGCTGACGTGCAATCTCCTGAGACGCCTCGAGGTTCGTGTTGAGGATGGCTGCCTGCTGGTTCTTGTGGCGAACATCGCTACCCGTATTCACGTCGATGGCGACAAGCGCTTCCGTTTCATCGAACACGAGGAACCCTCCGCCGGCAAGATCGACGCGGCGTTTCAGCGATTGCTTGATCTGCTTCTCCACGTTGTACTTCTCGAACAACGACTTCTTGCCCTCATGAAGCTGCAGCCGATCACGATATGAGCCCATGTTCATGTAATCGAGGAAATAGAGGATCTTCTCGTACAGAAACTCCGAGTCGACGATGACAGATCCCATCTCGGGCAGTAGGCGGTCGCGAAGGATGGTCTGCACGAGCCCCAGTCCTTTGTAGAGAAGCTGTGTCCCCTTTGAGGTTCGCGCAGCGTTGTTGATCTCGGCCCACGTGTCGCGAAGCAGTTCGTAGTCACGGAGAAGCTCCTGGTCGCTGGCGCCCTCAGCAGCGGTGCGTGCGATCAGCCCGAACCCAGGATCGCGAATCTCCTTTGCTACTCGCCGGAGCCGACGCTGATTGCGAACACTCTCGATGCGCCGTGATACGCCGAGTCTGTCTTCTGTCGGGAGGAAAATCCAGAACCGACCGGGGATGCTGATCTTGGTCGTCCCCTGGGGATTCTTCGATCCGATGCCCTCGCGCCGAACCTGAACGATGACCGAGTCCCCGCGCTTCAGCACCTTGTGAATCGGCGCCGAGCCGTGCCACGGTTTTTGACCGTGATCGATGAGGATCTTGGCGTTGATCTCTCACTGTGAGAGGAACAGGCTCTTCTTCTCGCCGACATCCACGAACGCCGATCCCATCCCTGGGAGGACATCCTCGACTCTTCCCTTGTAGATGTTGCCGACGATCCGCTCTCGGGTTGGGTGGCCGTAGTAGATCTCCATGAGGATTCCGTCCTCGACCACCGCAACACGCGTTCGCTTGGCGCCGCTTGAATCCGTATTGATCGATATCAACAGCTTGTGATCGGGAATTTTGTCACCTTCTTTTCCTTATCGAGTCCCGCAAGAATCTGAGCGAACAGACATCCGCTGACCGGGTCGCGAAGGCCGGGGTCGATTTCGACAAGGGGGATCAACATGAACCGGCGCTGTGACATCCTCGGATGCGGGATCACAAGAGAGTCGCTTCGGATGACCGTGTCGTCGTAGAGGAGGATGTCCAGGTCGAGCGGCCGGGGTCCGAAACGGGGTCCGCTCGGGTCACGGCCGTGCATCCGTTCGATGCGTTGGCAGATCGACAAGAGATCCTGTGCCGACCGGGACGTCTCGACGCGGAGAACCTGATTCAGGAACTCCGGCTGCTCGGAGAATCCTACAGGCTCGGTCTCGTAAACGGATGATCTGGCTGTGATGTGCACTCCTTCCTTTGGAAGCTGATCACATGCCTTGCGTAGGTGATCGATCCGATCTCCCAGGTTCGTGCCCAGCGACAAGAATGCTTTGTGAACGCTCATTCGCGGCTTCTTGTGATTCGGACGAACGTTTCCGCTCCGGGAGGCAATCCGGGTGGGCACAGCTTGGCCAGGCGAAGGCGGATGGTGCAAGCGCGCGGCAGGCGGCGAAGCAGTTCATCGACGATCGCGGCAGCAAGAGACTCAATCAGACGGTAGTGCCGTCGACTGCTCACAGTGTCAATGATCTTCGCCATCTCCCGGTAGTCGATCGAATCACCGAGGTCATCGCTCGACAACGAATCGTCGACGTCGGCATCGATGTTGACATCGAGTCGGAATCTGTTTCCGATCTGGCGTTCTTCTTCGAACACGCCGTGCTTGCCTTCGAACTCAAGGCCGACGATGCCCAGCCGGATTGTGCCATGTCCTTCATGCATGGTTGCCCCCTGAAGTGTCTTGGGGCTCCCGCAATCTGCCTATCCGGATCCAGGAAACCTATGCCACCGGTGTGATCTGCGCCTGCGCGATTCCCGATCGTCCGAGGTCGACCAAGGGAGCGCAGTAGCGATCACGACGTCCGGGCGGAACTCACAGGCAAGCTGCTCCGCCCGAACGATGTTTGCAGGCCGGGCATCCTTCGACACAACCTCGGAACTCTGTGCCCGGTGTTCACGGTGTGGCTTCCGTTGTCATCATCCGGTTGTGCGTCACACTCCAGATCCGCTCAAGTCCATCTCGGTTGTCACGTACGGACAGGGTATGGATGCGGGATCGGGCATTCGCCGTTACTCGGTGGCAAGTGCCTGCTTGGCGATTTCCGCCAGGCGACCGAACGTTGCAGCATCTCGAACCGCGACATCTGCAAGCATCTTGCGGTTAATCTGTACGCCCGCCTTCTCCATTCCACCCATGAACGTGGAATAAGACAGGCCGTTCAGCTGTGCTGCAGCTCCAATGCGCGTGATCCAGAGTCTTCTGAAATCCCGCTTCCTACGCCGGCGATCGACGTAGCTGTTGCGCATCGCCTTCATCACGGCTTGCTTGGCAATTCGATGCGATGTCCCCCGCTTGCCTTTGAAGCCCTTGGCTTGAGCCATGATCTTCTTACGGCTCTCCTTGCGCTTGTTGCCTCCTCGTGCGCGTGGCATCCCTGATTCCTCCTAGCTTAGCTCGATATCATCCGTTTGATCCGCTTCGCCTGTCCACCCGTGAGTTCTTTGTCAGATCGCGCCTGGCGCACGGATTTGGATCGCTTCTTGACGTTCTTGTGGAAGTAGTTGGACATGTGGTGGAACAACTTGCCCGACTTGGACTTCCGGAACCGCTTGCTGGCGGCACTATGAGACTTCTGCTTGGGCATCCTAATCTCCCTGTGGCTTCTGCTGTGTCGGGACGAGTAGCATTTGGAGCACGCGTCCGCGAGCGCGTGGCTGCTCGTCGACACGGGCGATGTCTTCTACCTGGTCCGCGACGCGTTTGAGAAGTTCCCGGCCGCGCGAGGCGTGAACCACTTCGCGCCCCCGGAAGAACACGCCGATTCGAACCATGTCACCCTTCTCAAGGAACTGACGCACACGACGCATCTTCGTCTGGAAGTCGTGTTCACCGATCTTTATCGTGAACTTCATCTCCTTGAGCTGAGATTGATGACGTTGCTTCCGTTCCTTCTTCTCCATCTGGTAGTGGAACTTCCCGTAGTTGACGATACGGCATACTTTGGGATTGGCGTTTGCCGCGACCTCTACGAGATCGAGTCCCTTCTCACGCGCCAGTGCCACAGCCGCGTCTGTCTTCATGACCCCAAGATTCTCCCCTGTCTCGTCGATCACACGAACTTCAGGCTCGCGGATTCGCTCGTTGACACGCATCTTGGGCTGCGTCGGTCTTCTCGCTATGCCAACCTCCTGCTACGTTTCGTTACGCCGTGCCGCCTCGGCGGTACAGCCTGTGTTTTCGGATGAAGGACGCCACTTCGGTGGGCACCCATTCCGAGAAACTCTTCCCCTGCGCAATCCGCTCACGGAGCCATCGCGAGGAAAGGTTCACTTCCTCCATTTCCAAGAAGCGCAAATCGGCCTCGCGGAAGACAGGACTCGAGAATGCGTCGTCTCCGATCCCGTTTCGCGGCGCGAGCACAAATGTAGCCGCGGCCAACAACGCTTGCGGTTCCTTCCAACTTTCGATGTCAAGAACCAAATCAGCTCCGGCGATGAAGCACAGCCCTTCAGGGTAGTGCCTCGATAGCTCACGGATGGTGTCGACCGTATACGACAACCCGCTGCGTTCGATCTCGATCCGTGAGACATCGAAGCGTGGATGTCCCTGGATGGCACGCCTCACCATCTCATACCGCTCTTCCGGGGTTACGCCGCACGCCACTTCCGTTTTGTGGGGCGGAACACCGCTTGGAACAAAGAGTACCTTGGAGAGACTGTACTGATCAAGCGCTCTCTGGGCAACTTTGATGTGACCGTTGTGCGGAGGATTGAATGTGCCTCCGAACACACCTACCTTATTGCTCAAACTCGAACTCCACATTGGCGATCCGAACGGGATCTCCGGTCTTGGCTCCCGTTCGCTGCAACTCCTTGATGACGCCCATCCGCTCGAGCCGCTTCCCGAGATACTCCCAAGCATCGTCGCTATCGAGGACCAGCATCTTCACCAGTTGCTCCACCTTGCGTCCGCGAACGGTGAAACCGGATTCATCGGCAATCACCCGGAAGCCTTCATCCGTCGCATCGAACCGGTACACGCGTCGGCGAACCACGGGTCCGGCCTCGTGGTCCCGCGGGATCCCGCTCAGAACGCGATAGATGCGTTTCACAAGATCGGCGACACCCCTCCCGGTTGCCACGGAGATCGGATGAAGCACAACATCGATCTCTCGGAACCGCTGTTGGACGGCAGCAATCACCTCATCCTCCACGAGATCCGCCTTGTTCCCGACGACGAGCATCGGGCGCTTCACCAGGTTGGGATGAAACGACTCCAGCTCGGCGCAAATCGCGTGGTATGCGTCGACAGGGTCGCGTCCATCGAGGGAAGCCAGGTCGATCATGTGAACCAACACGCGGGTGCGCTCAACGTGCCGCAGGAACTGATCACCCAGCCCCTTCCCACTGTGTGCCTGCTCGACAAGCCCCGGCACATCCACGGCGACGAACTGGTGGATGCCGTCCACATCCACGACGCCGAGATGGGGGACAATCGTAGTGAACGGATAATCCGCAACTTTCGCGTGGCTGCCGGAAATCCGTGTGATCAGGCTCGACTTGCCGACGTTGGGGAACCCGATCAAGCCGACATCAGCGAGGAGCTTGAGTTCCAACCGGAGCGTGATCCTCTCCCCGCCCAGTCCGCGCTCACAGATCCTCGGCGCCTGTCGAACCGCTGTTGTGAAGGCGCGGTTACCGCGGCCGCCCGGTCCTCCCTTGGCAACGATCAGCGTCTCACCCTCGGTCGAGAGATCGCCGATCATCTCGCGCGATCCAGCGTCGTACACAACGGTTCCCAGCGGTAGCCGCACAAGGCGATCTTCTCCCCGGGCTCCTTGAGCGTTGTTCCGCCCGCCGCCCACACCATTGCCGGCGGCAAACAGAGGCTGGTTCCGGAATGCGTACAGAGTCGACAAGCTGCTATCTGCAATGAGAAGGACGTCGCCGCCATCGCCACCGTCGCCGCCGTCGGGACCGCCGCGCTTCTTCAGATAGGAAGACGCAAAGGTGATGACACCGTTTCCCCCGTGTCCGCCCCGAACTCGAATCGTCGCTTCATCAAGAAACATGGGGAGGATGGGGAACCGCTCCTTCGGGGTTAGGCGACTTCGGGAACCACGTTAACGTACTTCTTGCGGTTTCCCTCGAACGAAACGTAGCCCGCGGTCTTGGCATAAATGGTATAGTCGCGTCCCATTCCCACATTCCTGCCGAGCCCGAACTTCGTTCCGTGCTGTCGAACGATGATCGATCCTGCTTCCACCCACTCGCCCCCAAAGCGCTTGACGCCGAGACGCTGCCCCGGACTGTCGTGAACATTCGAGGTTGAGCCTGTACTTGCTTTATGAGCCATCTCAACTCCTTGAAGGGATCTTCGCCTGCAATCTTTGCCCGAGTCATGCCGGCAAGCGGCCGGTTACACGGGGACCTCGGCAATGCCGTCGTGGATCACGATCTCATCGGGCGCTTCCGCCGCCTCTTGTCGCAGTCCCGTTGCAAGCATCTCGGTGATTGCATCGATCTCTCGACTGAGATGCGCATCCGTCCGGTCGACATCGAGAGCGAGAGGGTCGTCCACGTTGAGCGGCGTTGCCAAGTGCAAATACTCGGACAACGTCGTGGCACACGCTTGGAACAACCGAAGAACGATCGCCTGGGTCATGTCATCGGAAAACCCGTGTGCAACGAACCCAGTGATCCGACCGTTCCCGTCGCGACGGATCCAGATCTCTCTCATGTTCCTACTACCCCACGATCCCCGTGACGCGTGTGCGCATGTAGGCCTGTCGATGCCCCTGCTTTCGGCGATACCCCTTCTTCCTCTTGTACTTGTAGACGATCACTTTGTCGCCCCGGCCTTCCTCGGCGAGCGTACCGCTGACGGTCGCTCCCTCGAGGTAGGGGGTTCCGACTTTCACATCGTCGTCATCCACGATGAGGAGCACCTTGTCGAACGAAAGTTCGTCACCGACGCTCACACCATCGAGTCGCTCGTGCTCGAACGACTTTCCCGTTTCGACTCGATACTGCTTTCCACCCGTTTCAATAATCGCATACATGGTTCTCAAGCACCTCAACTATGTTGCCATTTTATCTGCGTTCCAGCGGCCTCGCAATGCAACTAGCCGATTGGGGTCCCGGGAGCGACCTCTCGATCGGGGACAATCAGCGAAAGGCCGTCACCGTCTTTCGCGGCAAGAAGCATACATTGAGAACGAATTCCACGGATCTTGGTCGGTTTGAGATTCACGACCACCGTGATTTGCTTGCCGACGATCTCCTCCGAACTGTAGTGCTCGCGGACTCCTGCAACGCATGTTCGCAGTTCATCTCCGACGTCCACCGTCAGCTGGAGCAGCCGGTCTGCACCGGCAACCGGCTTGGCGGCAAGGATCGTTGCCGTACGGAGCTGAACCCTACTGAGATCCTCCATCGTAATCTGCGGCCCACCGGCAGGGGCCTGGGCCGTGGCGCGCAGTGTCTCTACATCGATCGGCTCGATGAGAACGCGATCGCCGGTCAGTTTGGCAGGTGCTGCCTCGTTCACCATTTCGTCCCAATCGGCTTTGTCCATCCCCAGGACCGCAAGCACCGATTTCGAGAACCCGGGGACGAACGGGTACAGCAGGTGAGCGAGTGCCTTGACGATGTGCAGCGCTCCTCGAACTCCCTCATCGTTTTGTGCTGCCCAGGGCGCGGCGCGCTGGAAGTACTCGTTCCCGAACACGGCCAACGAACAAGCCGCCTGCAGCGCCCGGCTCAGCAAGCCCTGATCCATCGCAGCGGCGTACTGCTTCGTGACGTTGGCGATCTCGTTGCGGATCTCGTCCGGCACATCGGCGACCGGAGGCACGGCTTGATATTGGGTCTGAACGAACGAAACGACGCGGTTGATCAGGTTGGATACGTTGGAGATGAAGACGCCGTTGATCGCCTTTTGGAGTTCGTCCCACGAGAAGTTGACATCCCGTCCTTCGGGGCGGTTGTAGAGTAGGTAGAACCGCCACAGGTCACCATCAAGCAGCTGAAGTGCGCTGTCGCAATAGAGCCCGACGCCGCGCGACTTGGAGAACGCTTTGCCGCCGATCCAGTTGAGGTACTCCGTTGCCGCGATCTGATCGGGCAAGTGGTATCCTTCTCCGGATGCGAGAAGCTGGCCGGGGAAGATCAGGGTGTGGAACGGGATGTTGTCCTTGCCGATCGTGTAAATCTGACGGACATCATCTCCGAACCAGTACCGACGCCACGTGTCTTCGCCCCGGAAGTACTCGATTGTCGCCGAAACGTAGCCAAGTGCCGCTTCTCCCCAGACATAGATGACCTTGTCTTCGGCACCCTCGAACGGTGCCGGGATGCCCCACTTGATGTCGCGGGTCATCGCACGCGGGCGCAACCCATCGCGAATCATCTGTTGGGTGAATGCGGCAACGTTTCCCTGGAATCCTTGCTTGCTCACGTAATCGTGGAGCGCCGGAGCGAGGCTGTGCAGATCCAGGTACCAGTGCTTTGTCTCGCGGAACTCCACTTCCCGGCGGCCGCAGATTGCGCATTGCGGCTCGATCAGCTCTTCCGGCTCGAGGATCGATCCACAGGCATCGCACTGATTCCCTAGAGCCCCCTCAGCACCGCATCGCGGGCACGTCCCCTGGATGAACCGGTCGGCAAGGAACTTCTGACACTGACGGCAGAAAGCACGAGCCTCTTCCTTGACGACGATGTAGCCTTGGGCGTCCATCTTGCGGTAGATGTCGCGAACGAACTCGTAGTGCACAGGAGATTCGGTGGTTGTGTAGCAGTCGAATTCGATCCCGAACCCGTCAAGAATCTTCAGGATTTGCCCGTGGGTTCGATGAGCCAGCTCCGCGGGGCGGATGCCGAGTTGATCGGCTTCGAATTCGATGCGGGTTCCGTGGGCATCGGTTCCCGAGACATAGAGGACATCGCAGCCGCGCATCCTGTAGTAGCGAGTGAAGACGTCGCCGGAAAGGAGAGATGACACAAGGTTCCCCAAGTGAGGAATCCCCGAGGCATACGGCCACGCGCTACAAACCAAGACACGCTTCTCTTCCATTGGATCTCCTTCGTTAGACCGCTTGCATGTGCGGGTGCACGCCGCGAGCGACAGGGTTGCCGCCTGATCATACAACGGCAGCGCATTATACTTAGTGGACGCAATCTGGACCAATGCAGGTGCGAGACCGCGTCGCAACCGTCGTGATCTGCGAAACGGCGATAGGGAACAGCGGGAGGAGGCTGGGATGAAGATCACGATCAAGCTATTCGGTGGGCTGAGCGAGAGGAACGGTAAGCGGGAGTTTGTGATCGAGGTGAAGCAAGGAGCTTCCGTTTCCGATGCCCTTGCGGCGATTCGGACCGCCTATCCGGACACCGGGGACCGGCTTGCCGATTCTCTCGAAGCGGGGTACATCAACATCCTGCTCGACGGCCGCAACGTGCGGTTCCTCGAGGGGATGGAGACGAAGCTGCGGCCCGAAGGCGTGCTTGCGTTCCTGCCTCCCGTGGGCGGCGGTTGATCCCAACTCGGTACACACCGGGTGGTGAACGTCTCCGGTGTGCCCCGAAGGTATGTCACGCTAGGAACTGCCGCACAACGTGCAATCCCTGTTGATCTCCACACACTGTTCGAAGAAGCTGGAACTCCAGCAATCGGCAAACAGAAGCCGGCCGGCTTGGCGGGGATCCGGATCGGCGATCCAACGGAATGCGGAGGCCGCTTGCAGCGAAGCGATCAACCGCGGGATCGGTGCAAGCAGCCCGCTTGTACCGGCGGTGAGCACGGAATCAGGATCGGGCGGCTCGGGGAATAGACAACGCAGACACGCACTTGCTCCCGGGACGATCAACATCGTCATCCCGGACGTCCCGGCGACCGCTCCGAAGACCCACGGGATCCGGTGGGCGACACAAGCGTCGTTGAGCACGTAGCGGGATGTGTAGTTGTCGAGACCGTCGACGACCACGTCCGTCTCTGCCAGCAGCCGTGAGGCGTTGCCCGGCGTCAGCCGATCGAACACGGGGCGGATGTCGCAATCTCGATTGGTGGCCCGCAACGCCTCGGCAAGCGCTTCGACCTTGGGACGCCCGATGTCCCGCTCCCGATACACGGAGACACGTTGCAGATTGTGTTCGGTCAGCCGGTCGGCGTCGATTAGGGTCAGCCTCCCGATTCCGGAGCGAACGAGCAGATCCGCACTGCCGGACCCCAACGCTCCACAACCGACGATCGTTACGTGAGCGGCACGGATGCGGCGATGGCCTTCTTCTCCGAGTTCCGGAAGCTGGCGCTGTCGTACGTAGCGGTCCTCTTGGGGTTGCGGAACGGGATGCCCCGACATGATCGGCCCCTCCTTCGATGACTAGAACTGCACCGCGGCATGCACCTCAATGAGCCAATCGAGGTCCACGGTGTCGAGATCGGCGAGCTTCGACAGGTCCCCTTGGACAGAGAGTCCGGTGCTCCATGCATCTCCGATCGGTGTTGACAGCGATCCTCGAGCCGTCACGCCAAGCGACAGACGCTCGTTACGCAGGGAACCGTTTCCCGAGAGATCCAAGCTCACCGTCGACGCACTGATCCAAGTGCGCCACAGCTCCGGCGCGGTCTCATCGTCCGCGGTGCCGTTTGGTTTCGTGACGGCATCGGAGCCGGAGGGGGAGTCTGTCGGTGAGGCTCCATCGCGAACGGCTTCCGGCTCGGCAAACGAAGCAAGCCCCGGGAAAAGGGACGTGAGCGGCGCACTCGCATCACCCCGCACGGTCCCGCTGATCGACCAGCGGTCGTTGGCAAACGTTGCCGTCATCGAGCCCGAGAGCTTCGCATCGACTTGCGGACCCGGTTTCAAGCTCACCTGGGGACTCAGCGTCAGGCTCCAACTGGTGGACTTCGACCCGATGTAGGCGACGGTGGTCCGCCGTAACGTGGATGATAAGCTCGGTTGCACCTGCACTGAAGTTCGGTCGTAGTACGAGATGCTCAGGCGCTGCTCGGACTCGGTTCGTTCCTCGCCAAGACCGGAAACATCCAGCACCACGGACGGGCGAAGCGACGTGCTGGCGGTCTGCAAGGGTGCCGACATCTCCAACTCGAATCCAACGACCCCTTCTTCGATCGATGCATCCGCCTCGAACCGCGGCGTGACGGTCCAACCGGCAAACGGACGAGCGTCAAGCCGCAGGTCGGCCGATACGGTGTGATCGACAACGAAACCAGCGTCGCTCGATGTGCGCGAGCCGCTTGCTCCATAGGATGCCGAGGTCGTCAACGGAAGGGCGCTCAGATCGGGTCGCCAATCGACCGACAGGCCGAACGACTCCCGATGAGAGACTGCCTGAGAGTCGCCGGAGGTGGACAGGGTTCGGCTCCAAGACCCGTCGGCTCCAAACGCCCCCGGCGGCGTGAGTCCGACCGAGACGCCGAGGTTTGCGATTCGGTCGAGCTGTTCGTTGATCGAACCGCCCCCGGTCAGCGTGACCGAAAGCAGATCGCGGCTGCCCACCGGAGTATCCACGGCGAACAGCGAGTCCGAGACGCGCAGGGAATGAGCGACGCGCCATCCGTTGTCGTCCGCCGACCCGCTCGATGTGGAAGCTGTGTGGGTCAGGGCGGCGCTGATGACCGGTCCCTGTTCGGGTTCATCGATCGGCGAAGCGGCGGACAGAGAGCCGATCAAGTTCGTGAGATCGAAGCGGACATCGACCTTGTTCTCCATCTCGTCCTGGAATGCATCGGTCTGGCCCGAAACGCCGTTCGAAGCCGGATCGGAACTCCGACCAAGGACGGAGTACTCGTGGGAGAAGCTGTAGTCGATGTTGTCGAACGCTCCATCGGCGCTTTCCATCGACAAAGACCAGCCGGCGATGTCGCTGCGGTCGATCCGCCCGATCGCCGAGAAGCCCGGATCCTGAACCGTGAAGGAACCGTCGAGGTCGATCACCTCGTAATCACGGTGGAATCCGAGTCGCATCATCCAGCCTTGAAGGGTGTGCTCGGTGGGATCGAGTTCCGAGTAGTACACCGGATCTCGTCCGTCGATTCCGGTGATCGTGTTGCTGAACGCGCGGGGGGCGCCGTCAGCGGGCGAAGACGGAACCGACCACAGGTTCAGAGTGTAGTCTTCATCGGTTGCCGCTTCCTGGCCCACCCACAGAACTTCGTCGGCACAGGCGATCGACGTGAGGCGATCGGCGAAAAGAAGAGGTTCGGGCAACGACAGATCGCACAGCCCGTCGTCACATGTGTAGTACACGCCGGTCGCCTGCTCGCACACGGCATAGACGGAGCGATCCTGCACAAGCCAGTGGAATTGCCCCTGCAGATCGATCTGGGCGAGGCCTTCATCGGTGGCGATCCAGACACGGCTTTCGAAGACGGAGACATCCCGAACCGAGAGCCCCTGCAGGGAGACGATCGGGGTCATGGATGCCACCGGATCGGGATCGGTCGGCTCCAACCACCAAGCACCGTTGTCGGCGCCAACCAGCAGACGGCCATCCGGGAGTGCGGCGAGGACGTGAGGCTTGATATCCGGCGTGGGCAGGATCTCCCAGGCCTCGCTCAGGTCCACTTCGTCCCACCGGGCCTTGGCAAGAGCTTCCGCGGTCGCAACCCACACCGTTCCATCAAGAATCTCAACCGCGTACAGTTCCCCATCCGGCAGGCCTATATCGCTGTTCACATTGGTCCAGCGATCGAGGCGGTCAAACGGCCTGTCTCCTGTCGTGTCGACGACCGTGAGGCCGGCTGCCGTTGCCAGATACAGGCGGTCGAAGTCGGCGGCAACGGCCATGTCGTACAGCCGTTGGGACGCCAGCCCCGTAGAGCCGTCGAACGTCTCCCATTCGCCGTCCTCGAAGACCGTCAGTCCCTGATAGTGAGCGAACAACACCCACCGGTCGTACGGATCCGCCCCGATGTCGGTGATCCTGTTGGGAAGAGAGGGTCGGACGTTGTCGTCGGAGGGGAAGATGTTGTCGTTGTAGCCTAGCATGAGCGTACCGCTGAGAGGGTCCAGATCGAACGACGCATCGAATCCGAGAACCGTCTGTGCGTTGGGCATTGTCCGCAGCGTCGGATCCTCTGCTACGTCTCCTGCAATATCGGCGGATCGAAGCACGGACATCTGTGCGTGGATCGCTTCGCCGATCGAGAAAGAGGCCTGTGCTCCGAAGAAAGCCGTTGCGAACTCCGCCGTCGAGCCCAGTCCTCCCCGGAACTGCTCGTACTCGATGCGTACGACATCCTCCGGCCCGATTTCCTCGATCAGCAGAACCGTCGCCGGATCGTTGTAGTCGACCTCATAGCCGACCCCCTCTCCGAGCCGTTGGCCGTTGAGGGTAACACGGACCGAGTCGGTGACAGTGCCGAGATCGAGCACGATCAGCTTCCCTGTGCGTGCGTAGGAGTACGTCGCGGCAATCGAGGCATCGCTGTCTTCGAAGAACGGCGCGGGCAGCCACAACTCGACGATGCCTGTGTCTTCGTACAGCCGATAGGTGTTCGGCTCGCCGCCTGCGTCGGGATCGCTCTCGGTGAGTTCGATCGTTTCCTCGCCGGATATCGCTTCGATAGCAAACGATTCCGGATCGATCTGATCGTTCCCGAGCTTGTAGAAGCGGCTTCCGCGGTCTTCCCGAGGCAGAAGAGGGATGAGTTGCTCGTCTACCCGGAAGGCGACAGCCTGCCCGAGATCTTCGAGAAACGAGGATTCCAGGTCGGACCCTTGCACAAACGGGTAGCTGATCGTCGAGTCGCCTTCTAAGATCGATCGGTTGTAGTCAACGACTGCTTCGCGGGTGATCGTTCGCAGCAGTGCACGGGGATCGGACTTGAGCACGAGATCCTCCTGAACATCCGCAAACGACGCGAATGCGCTGTCCTGCGGGGGTTCCTGCAGGGCGCGATCCTCGATCGGTTCCGCGATCATGGCGAGGTTGTACGTGTTCAAGACCGCTTCCAGTTCGACCATCGATGGAACGGCGTACTCGATGACGGTGATCCCCCGAACCAACGGCGTGTCGAGCGAATAGGCGGCCAAGCCGTCGATGTGACGGGTGTAGGCGGCGTCCTCCCACGGCGCATCGGGGTTCGAGGCCGAGAAGGCGATCGATGCCGACGCAGTCTCCCCGCGAACCGTGATCGATCGCGAGATCCCCTGCAATTGCGAGGCAACGGCGGTGAACATCGGTCCATCGGCCGATTGTCCCGCAGGAAACACATCGATGCGGACGCCGGTCATCGTCCGGTTGGCGACGAACAGATCCCCTGCGCCGGACAAAGAGAAATCGCCGAGTGCACCGGCGACGTATTCCGTGTCCAGTTCCACCGACAGGTGCTGATCTTTGAGTTCCTTCTGGTCGTCGAACTGTGCCGACACAGCGAGCACGCCGAGCGCCTCGGCCCAGAGTTTGACGGTCAGGGACTGCGTAAACGAGAAACCTTTGGCGAGGCCGCTGGTTCCGAGTGCATACGAAAGCGCCCAGGTCTTCGTCCCCGAGAGAGAGTAGTCGAACTGCTCGGTGACTTTGACCTCCGCCGTTGCCGTGAGCCCATCCTCATCAACCAACGTGTAGGTGAACGTCTCGGCACCCCGGAAGTCGCCGGCAGGCCAGAACAGGATCAGCTTCCCGTCTTCATTGGGCCGGATGCTGGCCGATCCGGTGGTTGGGCCGATCGCAACGATGGTTAGATCGCTGGTTCCCGAATCGTTGGCAAGAACATCCAATTCGTGCTGCGTTCCGTCCCACTCGATCAGGAACACGTCGTTCCTTGCAAGAGGGGTGCCCCCGATTGCGCTGTCCGCAAGCCCTGCAAAGGCGCAGCCCAAGACCACAAGCAACACCGCAATCAGGACGGCCGCCGGCAACCCTCGCTTTCGCGGTTGCATGGGGGATGGTTCCTCGGGTTGAAACCCGGTTGCGGATTCGTTCGGAGTCCGATGAGAGCGGATTACTTCCGCCAAGCCTCTCGACTGGGATTGCACCTTCTCACCTCTCGTGTCAACGGTGTCTCGTCACTCATCGGTTCCGTGAAGCATGGGATCTTATCACCGGTCCGTGTGCAGGAACTGCAATCC